>NZ_BAAGPL010000013.1:0-12255 GCF_054784195.1 Kocuria himachalensis | reverse complement strand
CGGCCCGCGCCCCGGGCTCAGGAGGCGTCGGCGGCGGTGAGCGCGCGGTCGGCGGCCCGGACCTCGACGGGGGTCGTGAGGACACGGTCGGTGTCCTCCACGTCCCGCACGGCGCCGGTGATCGTGAACCGGCCCTCGAGGGGCAGGTCCTCGCTGGAGGGGCCGGCGCGGAGCACGAACTCGCCCGGCTCCACGATTCGGCGCATGGCCCGGCCCGTGAACGAGGTGCGGTCGGCGTGCACGCAGAAGACCACGCGGGCGCTCTGCCCGGCCGCCAGGGCGATCTTGGCGAAGCCGACGAGCATCTTCAGCGGCCGGACGACCTGGGCGACGGGGTCGCTCAGGTACAGTTGGACGACCTCCTGGCCCGCCCGGTCGGAGGTGTTGGTCACGGTGACCGCGACCTCCACGGTGCCGTCGGTGCCGATCCCGGTCGCGGACAGCTCGAGCGCGTCGTAGGAGAAGCTCGAGTACCCGATGCCGTGGCCGAACGGGTACAGCGGCCGGGGGTCGAGGTTGGAGACGCCCTCGGAGTACCCGCCCAGGGCGGGGGTCAGGTAGGTGCCGGGCTGCCCGCCCACGTGCCGGGGGATCCCGACGGGCAGCCGCCCGGAGGGGTTCACCCGCCCGGAGAGCACTCCGGCGACGGCGTGCCCGCCCTCCTCGCCCGGCATGAAGGCCTGGACGACGGCCGCGCAGCGGTCGTCGAACGCCCCGAGGCTGTAGGGGCGGCCCGTCACGAGCACGAGGACCACCGGGGTGCCCGTGGCGAGCACCGCCTCGACGAGCTCGGCCTGCCGGCCCGGCAGCGACAGGTCCACCACGTCGCAGCCCTCGCCGGAGGTGCCCGTGCCGAAGAGCCCGGCGAGGTCGCCCACGGTGACGACCGCGAGGTCGGCCTCCTCGGCGGCGGCCACGGCCTCGGCGATCCCGCTGGTGTCGGGATCGGTGAAGTCGACGCCGCGGGCGTAGGTGAAGGTCGTCTCCCCGCCCGCGAACTCCTCGGCGAGGGCGTCGACGACCGAGGTGATCTCGATGCCGGTGCCGGACTCGCCGAAGCGGGACAGGACGTGGTTGGTGAAGCTGTAGCAGCCGAGGAAGGAGCGGGGCTGGCCGGCGCTGGGGCCGATGACCGCGACCTTTCGGGCGGCGTCCCGGGCGAGCGGCAGGACGCCCTCGTTCTTCAGCAGGACGATCGACTCCTCCGCCATGCGGCGGGCGAGCCGCCGGTTGTCCGGGGAGTCGAGGTCGACGGCCCCGCCCGCGGTGCCGGGGTCGAAGCCCTCATCCAGCAGACCCAGCTCGACCTTCTGCGTCAGCACCCGCCGCACCGCGCGGTCGAGCAGGGACTCGTCGAGCGCGCCGTCCCGCACGGCGCCGGCGAGGTCGGCGAAGCAGCCGGTCTCCGGCAGCTCCACGTCCATCCCGGCCGAGAGCGACTGCACGCCGGCGTCGCGGGGGTCGGCTGCGACGTGGTGCATGGACTCGAGGAAGCTCACGGCCCAGTAGTCGGAGACGACCGTGCCCTCGAAGCCCCACGTCTCCCGCAGTAGCGTGGTGAGCAGCTCGGGGTCGGCGACCGGCGGGACGCCGTCGACGTCCGCGTAGGAGTTCATCACCGCGCCGACGTCCCCGAGCTTGACGGCCATCTCGAAGGGCACGAGGACGACGTCCCGGAACTCGCGCGGTCCGATCGAGACGGGGGCGTGGTTGCGCCCGGCGCGGGAGGTGGAGTACCCCGCGAAGTGCTTCAGGGTGGCGATGACGCCGGCCTCCTGCAGCCCCCGGACGTACTCGGTGGTCAGGGTGCCCACGAGGTAGGGGTCCTCGCCGACGGTCTCCTCGACGCGGCCCCAGCGGTAGTCGCGGACGACGTCGAGCACGGGGGACAGGCCGAGGTGGACGCCCACGGCCTTCATGTCGGTGCCGATGTGCCGGGCCATGGTGCGGACCAGATCGGGGTCGAAGGCGGCGCCCCAGGCGATCGCGGCCGGGTAGCAGGTGGCCCCGAGGGTCGTGAACCCGGTGAGGCACTCCTCGTGGGCGATGGCCGGGATGCCGAGCCGGGAGGTCTCCACGACCTGGCGCTGCAGGGTGCGCAGGTGCTCCACCCCGTCGGCCGCGGAGATCGGCGCGCTGCCGAAGGCCCGGGTGATGTGGCCGAGGCCGTGCGCGATCGCGGCCTCGAAGGTCGAGCGGTCGTTGGCGAAGGCGGACTCCATGGGGGCCGCGCCGCCCGTGGCCTCCTCCGGGTCGGGGCGCAGCCAGTAGCTGCCGAGCTGGCCGGCCTTCTCCTCGGGGCTCAGCTCCTGCAGCAGGGCGTCGACGCGGTCGGCGACGGGGCGGGCGGGGTCGTTCCAGGGTGCTGTCATGGGTGCTGTCATGGGGGTGTGCTTTCTGCTCGGTGGGCGGGTCACTTGCCGAAGCCGGCGGTGAGCCCGGCGACGAGGTGCCGGCGCCCGAAGATGTAGAGGACGAGGATCGGCAGCGCCGACAGGACGACGGCGGCCAGGACGGCGGGGATGTCGGCCTGGAACTCCCCCTGGTAGGTCCACAGGGACAGGGGCAGCGTGCGCTTCTCGGAGCTCTGGGTGAGGATCAGCGGGAACAGGAAGTTGTTCCAGCTGTTGAGGGCGTTGTAGACGCCCACGGTGGTGATGGCGGGCAGGCTCAGCGGCAGGACGAGCGTGCGGAAGACCTTCCAGTCGCCGGCGCCGTCGAGGGTCATGGACTCGTAGAGCTCGTTGGGGATGTCCCGCATGAAGTTCGTCAGGATCAGGACCGTGATCGGGATCCCGGACGCGATCCCGGGCAGGATCAGGGCGGCCAGGGTGTCGTAGAGGCCGAGCTGGACGATGATCAGGTAGATCGGGATGATCGTCGCCTGGATCGGGATGGCGATGCCCAGCAGGAACAGCCGGTTCGAGAACACGGCCAGCCCGGTCCGGCTCCGCACGATGACGTAGGACGCGAGCAGGGACAGGAACACGATCCCGGCGACCGTGAACAGGACCACCACCACGCTGTTGAGGAAGTACTGCACGAACTGGTTCTCCAGGACCGTGGTGTACGGCGCGAACGTCGGCGCCGAGGGCAGCAGCGGGTTCGTGGAGTAGTAGGCCTCGCGGGGCTTCAGGCTCGTGATGGCGATGTAGTAGATCGGGATGATGATCGCGGCCAGCCACAGCCAGCCGCCGACGGCCGCCGGGATGTTCGGGACGCCCCGGCGCCGGCGGGCGGGACGGGTGCCCGCCGGTGGAGGGGGCGTGGGGCGGGTGCCCGTGCTACTCGTGCTGTCGGGACGGGTGTCCACAGGACTCGTGCTCATAGGACTACGCACCTTCCGCCTGGCTCTCCATCTTTTCGGCCCCGGTGAGCCGTTGCAGGCCGAGGGCGAGGGTGAGCCCCACGGCGACGAGGATGACCGCCAGGACACTGGCCTCGCCCATCTGGTTGCTGCGGAATCCGGTGAGGTACATGTCCAGGGGCAGGATCCGGGTCGCGGTGCCGGGCCCGCCCCCGGTGAGGGCGAAGACGAGGTCGAAGTAGGTCAGGGAGCCGACCAGCATCAGCGTGGAGGACGTCACGATCGTGTACTTCAGCTGCGGCAGCGTGATCGAGAAGAACTGCCGCACCGTCCCCGCGCCGTCGAGCGTGGCGGCCTCGTACATGCTCTGCGGGATCTGCCGGACCCCCGCCTGGTAGAGCAGCGAGTGGAAGGGGATGAAGGACCACGAGATGACGAAGACGACGACGTGGAACGCCAGGCTCCCGTCGCCCAGCCAGTCCTGCCGCAGCAGGGCCGCGTCGAACGCCCGCGACAGGCCGAAGTTCGGGTCGAGCAGGGCCTTGAAGGCGATGCCGATCGCCGCGGCCGAGAAGAGCATCGGCAGGAAGTACAGGACGGACAGGAACTCCCGGTACCGCTGGCGGCCGGCCATGAACACGCCGAGCAGCAGGCTCAGCGGGAACTGCACGGCGTAGCTCAGCAGCGTCAGCTGGACGGTCAGCACCATCGCCTGGCGGGAGACCGGGTTCTCGAGCACGGACACCCAGTTCTTGCCCCCGATCCACTGCGGGGTGCCCAGACCGTCCCACTGCATGAAGGACAGCACCAGCACGCCCAGCAGCGGCCCGATCGCGAAGACGCCGAAGAAGACCAGGGCGGGCGCCAGCAGCCAGTTGCTGGGGGCGGCGCCCACCCGTGACCTGCGCTTTGCGGCAGTTCGGTCGAGCGTCACAGCGTTCCGTTCATCGCGGTCTGGAACTCCTCGGGGGTCATCTCGCCGGCGAAGACCTGGCTGAGGTTGGTCAGCAGGGCCTGTCCCTGGTCGGCCGGGAGCGCCTGGTCCCACGAGAGCTGGAAGTTGGGCGCGTCCTGGACCATCGAGTAGGCGAAGTCGAGGTACTCGGGGTGCTCGGTCTCGGCGATCCGGTCCTCCACCCCGTCCACGGCGGGGATCAGCCCGGCGTCGAAGAGCGTGCCGACCGCGGCGTCGTCGAGGTTCATGTCGTTCAGGTACTCGAGGGCCGTTGCCTGCTCCTCCTCGCTCGCGTCCGCGGACACGGCCCAGAAGTTCGCCGGGTTGCCCACGATGTTCTGCGGGTCGCCCTTCCCGCCCTCGATCTCGGGGAACGTGGTGTAGCCCAGGTTCCCCTCGGCGGTCCACTCGGGGGCGTCGGTGAGGAAGCTGGAGTAGACCCAGCTGCCGTGCAGCATCATGGCCGCCTGGTCGGTGTGCACGAGGGCCACGTCGGCGCCCGCGTCGGCCACCACCGACCCGTAGGTGTCGCCGAAGCCGCCGGCCTCGACGAGCTCCTGGATCTTCTCGAGGGCCTCCGTGATCGCGGGATCGGACCAGGCGTTCTCCTCGCCGTCCACGACGGCCTGGAACACCTCGGGCCCGCCGATCCGGTCGGTGAGGTACTGGATCCACATCAGGTACGGCCACTGGCTGGAGCCGGCCACGGAGATCGGCGTGACGCCCTCGGCCTGGAAGGCCTCCACCGCGTCCAGCATCTCCGCCCAGGTGGTGGGGACCTCCACCCCGGCCTGCTCGAACAGCTTCGTGTTGTAGTACAGGACGACGGGCTGGGTGTTGTTGTTCGGGACGGCGTAGAGCTTCCCGTCCACCTTGCCGGTCTCCAGCACGGAGTCGAGGGCCCGCTCCTCCATCTCGGGGATCTTCCCGGTCAGCTCCACCACGTTGCCGTTCTCGACGTAGCTCTCGAGGTTGTCGCCGCCCCAGTTGTAGATCAGGGTCGGCGCGTTGCCGGAGCCGACGCTGGTGCGGATCTTCTCCTTGAAGGCGTCGTTCGCGAAGTACTCCGCGGTGATGGGGGCGTCGTCGTTGGCGTCGTTCCACGCCTGGAACGAGCTGCGGAACGTCTCCTCGGCCCCGCCGGTGAGGGTCCAGGCGGAGGCTCCGCCCGCGCCGCCGGGCTGGGCCCCGCCGCCGCACCCGGCCAGGGTCAGGGCCGCGGCGCCCACGAGCGCGATGCGGGACAGCGACCGGCGGGAGAAGGGGGCGCGGGGGGCGCCGGCAGGCGCGGGGTGGAGGGTGCGGTGGGTGGTCATGGCGTTCTCCTCATCGTTGAGCGATACGTTGCGCCTACGAAACTTTTCGTATAGCGTTTCGCTGGAAGAAGAGTAAGTGGCCTGTTTCACACCCGTCAACCCCCTGGTGTGACCGGCGCCACTGTGCCGGACGCTGCGAAACGTTTCGCTGTGCTCCGGCGCCCCATTCGGCGTCCGAGGAGACCGTCCCGATGAAGCGAACCACATTGAGCCAGGTCGCGGCCCAGGCCGGCGTCTCCAAGGGCACGGTCTCCAAGGTGCTCAACGGCCGCCCCGACGTGGGGGAGGACACGCGGGAGAGGGTCCGGGCCGCGGTCGCCGCCCTCGGCTACACGGGCTCGGCCGCCCGCCGGCCCCGGACGGCCATCGTGCTCGTCTTCGACACCCTGGAGAGCAACTACTCCCTCCAGGTGATGGCCGGTGCCGTGGACGCCTGCGGCCGCGCCGACGCCGACCTGATGCTGAGCACGCTGCCGAGCCTGGAGCAGGGCGACGTCCCCCCGTTCTCCGACGAGTGGTTCGCCCGCTGCGGCCGCACGGGCGAGACCGCGGTCATCGCGGTCACCACGCCGCTGACCACGGAGCAGGTGGCCGCCGCGGCCCACGCGCAGGTCCCGCTGGTGGTCATCGACCCTGTGAACAGCCTCCCGTCCACGGTGCCGAGCATCGGCTCCACCAACTGGGCAGGCGGGTACGAGGCCACCACCCACCTCCTGGAGCTCGGCCACCGCCGCATCGGCCACCTCAGCGGTGCCGGGCGGTCGGTCCCGGCGCGCGAGCGCCTGGCCGGGTACCGCAGCGCCCTGGAGAGCGCCGGGGTCCCCCACGACCCCGAGCTCGTGACGGGCGGCGGCTTCAGCTACGAGGCGGGCTTCGCCGGCGCCCAGGAGTTGCTCGAGCTCGAGCACCCGCCCACAGCGCTGTTCGCGGCCTCCGACGAGGCGGCGCTCGGGGCCTTCGAGGCCGCCCGGCAGGCCTCGCTGCGGGTCCCCGAGGACCTCAGTGTGGTCGGCTTCGACGACACGCTGATCGCCCGCTGGGCCTCGCCCAAGCTGACCACGGTCCGCCAGCCCCTGCACGCCATGGGCGAGATGGCCGTCGAGCGCGCGGTCACGCTCCTGGCCGGCGGGTCGCGCCGGGTCCACCCGCTCCAGCTGCAGACCTCGCTCGTGGCGCGATCCTCCACCGCCCCGCCCCGGAGCGGCGCGGAAAAGGCGGTCACTCCCGGATGAAGCGGGCCCGGCCGGCCTGCCAGCCGAAGACCGCCGCGAGCGTGCCGACCACCGCGAACATGACGCCCGCGGCGGCGAAGCCCCCGGTCCAGTGCAGCAGCTGCCCCACCAGGAAGGTGCCCGAGGAGCCCACGCCGTAGCCCACGCCCTGCATCATGCCCGAGAGCCGCACCGCCATGTGGCTGCTGCGGGTGCGCAGCGCGATCATCGTCAGGGCCACGGCGGTGAGGCTGCCCTGGCCCAGCCCGAGCAGCCCCGTCCAGACCCAGATCAGCTGGGTGGGCCCGAAGATGGAGAGCACGAAGCCGCCGCCGGCCATCAGGGCCACCGCGGCGTTGAGCACCCGCTGGTCGGCCAGCCGCGCGGCCAGCACCGGGGCGAAGAGCGAGCCCGTCATCTGGAGCAGGATGGACACGGCCACGATCAGTCCGGCGGTGGCCCCGTCGATCCCGCGATCCCGCAGGATGGGGGCGAGCCACGCGAAGACGCTGAAGGACATCATCGCCTGGAAGACCATGAACAGGGTGATCTGCCAGGCCACCGGCGAGCGCCACGGGCCGGGCCCGCCGGTGTCGGGCGGCGGGGGGCTGGGGGCCCGGTGGCGGAGAGCCACCGGGAGGAGCAGGATCACCACCACGGCCGCGGGCGCCGCCCACACCGCCAGGGAACCCCGCCAGGAGTCCGTCGCCTGGAACACCGGGTAGGTGAGGCCCGCGCCGAGGGCGGCGGAGGCGCAGATCGCGGTGGTGTAGAGCCCGCTCATCAGGCCGATGCGGTGGGCGAAGTCCCGCTTCACGATGGACGGCAGCAGCACGTTGCCCAGGGCGATCGCGGCGCCGCACGCGACCGTCCCCGCGAGCAGCAGCGGCAGGGTGCTTCCCTCGGGCAGGGGGAGGCCGCGGACCACCAGGCCCAGGGTCAGGACCACCATGGCGCCCAGCATCACGTGCTCGGTCCCGAACCGGCGGGCCAGCCGCGGTGCGAACGGCGCGAAGACCCCGAGCAGCGTCACGGGGGCCGTGGTCAGCACGGTGACCGCCCATCCGGGCAGACCGGCGGCCGCGGTGATCTCCGGGAGGATCGCGGAGAAGCTGGAGAAGACCGTGCGCAGGTTCAGGCCCACCAGGACCACGCACACGGCGAGGTAGACGAGCGCCCTGCGGGACGTCGGGGCGCTCGGCGGATCGGCGTGCGGGCTCGGCACGGGGAGGTCTCCTCAGGGCTCGGCTGCCGGCCGGCCCCGCGAGGGGCGGCCCGGACAGGGTCCACGGTACTGCGGGAGCGGTCCGGCCCCGTGCAGCGCTGCCGCCGTGCACGGGGACGAGCCCGGTGCTGCGCGGCGGCCGAGCGGGCGGCCCGCGGTCAGTCCAGGAGCAGGCCGGTGAGGAGGACGGCCGGGAAGGACAGGAACGAGCTGAGGAAGATGATGTCGCGGGCGGCGTTGGCCGGCATCCGGAACTGGGAGGAGAACAGGAACACGTTCTGGGCCGTGGGCAGGGCCGCCATGACCACCACGCCCAGCAGCTCGGTGCCGCCCAGACCGAACCCGAACCTGCCGACCGCCCACGCCAGAGCGGGCATCGCGACCACCTTGACCAGCGTCCCGCCGATCACGTCCGGCACGAGCGTGCGGTTCCGGAACGGGCGCTGACCGTGCAGGCTCATCCCGAACAGCAGGAGCAGCAGCGGGATGGACGCCTCACCGAGCATCTCGAGGGGGATCCAGAGCACGTCGGGGAGCGTCACTCCCGTGGTCGAGACGACCACCCCCAGGGCCGTGCCCACGGTCACCGGGTTGGCCACCGAGCGCAGGATCGTGCGTGCTGCCGAGTTGCCGCCGGCGGGTGCGGGCCCACCTCGCCCGCCGCGCCGGGACGGCCGGGTGACCCACGAGAACACGAGCAGGTATGCGGGGGCCACGACCAGCAGCTGCGCCAGGAGGACCGAGACCACGGGCGCCGGGCTGCCCACCGCGTAGACGGCGATGGGCAGCCCGATGTTGCCCGCGTTGACGTAGGAGGAGGCCATCGCCCCCACCGCCGTGCGGGCGGCACCCCGGCGCAGCACCAGCCCGCTGAGCAGGACGTAGAGCGCCCCCGCCGCCACCGCGGCCGCGAGGGCCACCGGCGTGTACACGCCGAGCACGGCGCCGAGGTCGGTGCCCGCCACGAGCACCAGCATGAGCGCCGGATTGGTGAGGTAGTAGACGACGGGGGTGAGGCCCCGGCGGATGCTGCCCGCCTCGGCGGGCAGCATCACCGAGGTGGCGAAGCCGAGCGCCGCGAGCACCGCGACCACGCCGAAGCCCAGCAGCACCCCCGTCATCCGGTCGGTCCGCTCCGGCTCAGCGGACCAGGCAGGGGCGCTTGGGGTCGAAGCTCCAGCCCTCGATCAGGTACTGCATGGCCGCGGCGTCGTCGCGGGCGCCGAGCCCGTGCTCGAGGTAGAGCTCGTGGGCCTCCGCCAGGCGCTCGCGGTCCAGCTCCACGCCGAGGCCCGAGGCGGCGGGCACCCGGATCTCGCCGTCCCGGATGCGCAGCGGCTCCCGGGTGAGGCCCTGGCCGTCCTGCCAGATCCAGTGCGTGTCCAGCGCGGTGATCTCGCCCGGGGCCGCCGCACCCACGTGGGTGAACATGGCCAGGGAGATGTCGAAGTGGTTGTTGGAGTGGGAGCCCCACGTCAGCCCGAACTCGTGGCACAGCTGGGCCACGCGCACGGACCCGGCCATCGTCCAGAAGTGCGGATCGGCCAGGGGGATGTCGACCGCGTTCGAGCGCACCGCGTGGGACATCTCGCGCCAGTCGGTGGCGATCATGTTCGTCGCGGTCGGCAGGCCGGTGGCCCGCCGGAACTCCGCCATCACCTCGCGGCCGGAGAAGCGGCCCTCCGCGCCGCACGGGTCCTCGGCGTAGGCGACCACGCCCTGCATCCGCCGGCCGAGCCGGACCGCCTCTTCTAGGAGCCAGCCGCCGTTGGGGTCCAGGGTCACCCGGGCCTCGGGGAACCGCTCCTTGATCGCCGTGACGGCGTCGACCTCCACGTCCCCGGCCTGGACCCCGCCCTTGAGCTTGAAGTCCTGGAAGCCGTAGCGCTCCTTCGAGGCCTCGGCCAGACGGACCACGGCCTCGGGGGTCATCGCCTCCTCCCGGCGCACCCGCTCCCACGCGTCCGACCCATTCGGCTCGCGCAGGTACGGCAGGTCGGTGCTGTCCGGGTCGCCCACGAAGAACAGGTAGCCCAGCATGGGCACCGAGGCGCGCTGCTGCCCGTCGCCGAGCAGCTCGGCCACGGGCACGCCCAGGAACTGCCCGTGCAGGTCCAGCAGGGCGGACTCGATGCCGGTCACGGCGTGCACCGCGGTGCGCAGGTCGAAGGTCTGCAGACCCCTGCCTGCGGCGTCGCGGTCGGCGAAGGCTGTGGCGATCCGGCGCAGCAGGGTGCGGAACAGCGCCACCGGCTGCCCGGTGATCAGGTTTCCGGCTTCCTCGATGGTCGTCCGGATCTTCTCCCCGCCGGGCACCTCGCCCAGCCCGGTGCGGCCCTCGGAGTCGGTGACGATCACGACGTTGCGGGTGAAGAACGGCCCGTGGGCGCCGGAGAGGTTGAGCAGCATGGAGTCGTGCCCGGCGACGGGCACCACCTCAATCCCGGCGATGGTGGGCTGGGTGCTCATGCGCGGTCCCCGTCCGCGTCCTCGGCCAGCTGGAGGCGGCCGTCGACCCGGCGGTTGAGGTGCCACGGGTTGGCGTCCTGCAGCGGGGCGGGCAGCAGGGTGCCCGGGATGTTCTGGTAGGCCACGGGGCGCAGGAACCGCTCGATCGCCAGCGTGCCCACCGAGGTGGTCCGCGAGTCGGAGGTCGCCGGGAACGGGCCGCCGTGGACCACGGCGTCGCCCACGTCCACGCCGGTCGGCCAGCCGTTGGCGAGGATCCGGCCCACCTTGC
Organism: Kocuria himachalensis; assembly: GCF_054784195.1. Lineage (NCBI taxonomy): Bacteria > Bacillati > Actinomycetota > Actinomycetes > Micrococcales > Micrococcaceae > Kocuria > Kocuria himachalensis. The sequence continues at coordinate 1,501 of NZ_BAAGPL010000013.1, read as the reverse complement.
GCTCCAGCACCGGCAGCAGCGGGGCCGCGGTGGGGTGGTCCTCCTCGGTGAGGAACAGGGCGGCGGTCAGCTGGCCCTCCATGCCGCGGGCCGCGTCGGCGAGCTCCGCGGCGGAGCCGTAGCGGATCGCCAGGGAGGCCGCACCGAAGATCTCCTCCTGCAGCACCGGGTTGGTGCTGAACGTCGGGACGTCGGAGGCGAACACCACGGGCGCCGGGGCGTTCTCCGCGGAGCCCTCCCGGCCCTGGGCCACGACGTCGACGCCGGCCTGGCCCCGGAGCGCGTCGATGCCGGCCCGGCACGAGGCCGCGATGCCCGGGGTGAGCATGGTGGCGCCCTCGGCGTCGGCGAGCGCGCGCCCCACGGCGGCGAGGAACGCGTCACCGGCCTCCCCGGCGGGGACGAAGAGCAGCCCGGGGTTGGTGCACAGCTGCCCGGAGGAGCCGGTCAGGGAGGTGGCGTAGGCGCGGGCGAACTCGTCGACGTCGCCGCGCAGTGCTCCCTCGAAGACGAAGACGGGGTTGATGGAGCTCATCTCGGCGTACACCGGGATGGGCTCCGGGCGGGCCGCGGCCGTGGCCATCAGCGAGGTGCCGGCGCCGCGGGACCCGGTGAACCCGACGGCCTTGATGGCCGGGTCCTTGACCAGGGCCTGGCCGATGCTCGCGCCGGGCCCGTAGATCAGCGAGAACACCCCGGGGTGCAGGCCGCTCTCGCGGACCGCGTCCGTGAGGGCGTGTCCCACGATCTCGCCCGTGCCGGGGTGGGCGTTGTGCGCCTTGAAGACCACCGGGCAGCCGGCGGCCAGCGCGGAGGCGGTGTCGCCGCCGGCGGTGGAGAAGGCGAAGGGGAAGTTGCTGGCCCCGAACACGGCCACCGGGCCGAGGGGGACCTTGCGCTGGCGCAGGTCCGGGCGGGGCAGCGGGGCGCGCTCGGGCAGGGGCGGTTCGAGGCGCACCCCCCGGTGGTCGCCCTGCCGCACCACGCGGGCGAACAGCCGCAGCTGCCCGGTGGTGCGGGCGAGCTCGCCGTTGAGCCGGGCCTCCGGCAGGCCGGTCTCGGCCGAGGCCCGGGCGACCAGCTCGGGGCCGACGGCCTCGATGTTGGCGGCGGCCCGCTCGAGGAAGGCCGCGTGGGTCTCGGGGTCGAGGCTGCTGAAGGACCCGAAGGCCTCCTCGGCGGCCGCCGTGGCCTCGGCGAGCTGGGCCTCGTCGATCAGGGAGTACGCGGGCTCGAGCTCGGCGTTGCTCGCCGGGTCGATGCCGTGGGTGGTGCCGCCGTTGCCGGCGACCTGGCGGCCGGCGATGATCGAGTGGCCGGAGAGGGCGGTGGTCTGGGTGCTCACGGACATGGGTTTCCTTCGCTGTCTGTGGATGCGTGCGGTGGAGACGGTCTGTGGGTGCGGACTCTGCTGGTGGTCGGCGGGTCAGGCCCGTTGCAGGGCGTCCGCCGGGGTGCTGGTGGGGAGGGCGTCGATGAGGGCGGTGAGGTCGGCGAGGTC
>NZ_BAAGPL010000012.1:4968-66427 GCF_054784195.1 Kocuria himachalensis | reverse complement strand
CTGCTGGTCGCGCGGCACCCGCAGCCCCCGCCCGGTCAGCCGCCGCTGGCCCAGGTGCTGGCCCGGTCGAGCTTCCTGCTCGACGGGGTGGCCTGCCCCGACCCGGACACCACGGTCCCGGCCGACGCGGTGCTCGACGTCCTGCCGCCCTTCTCCGGCGGATGAGCGCGTGAGCACCCCGGCCCCGGTCTTCCACGCCGTCGTCCTGGCGGGCGGCCGCTCCGCCCGCCTGGGGGGCAGGCCCAAGGCCCGGCTGCGGCGGGCCGGGCGCACCCTGCTGCAGCTCACCCTGGACGCGGTCGGGGACGCGGCGGGCGTCGTCGTCGTCGGCCCCCCGGACCCGGTCGTCCCTGAGGGCGTGCTGCGCACCCGCGAGGACCCGCCGTTCTCCGGACCGGCCGCGGGCATCGCCGCCGGGCTGCGCGCCCTCGACGCGCTGCCCGCCGCCGGCTGGACCATGACGCTGGCGTGCGACATGCCCGGGGTGTCGCGGGCCGTTCCCCTCCTGCTGGAGGCCGCCCGGACCGGCGACGGCGCCGCCGGCTACGTGTCGGTCCCGCCCGGCGGCCACCGTCAGCCCCTCGCCGCCCTCTACCGCAGCGACGTGCTGCGCCGCGCGTTCGCGGGACAGGACGCCGCGGACCGGTCCGTGTTCTCCTTCGTGCGCGACCTCCCGCTCCGGGACGTCACCGTGCCCGAGGACGCCACCGCGGACGTCGATACGTGGGACGATGTGCACAGGCACCACCTGACCTGACCACGAACGGGCGGCTCCACCGCCCGGGAGGAGCGGCGCATGCCCAAGGACCTGAGCCCGTCCGAGAACGAGATCCTGGAGCGGTGGGTCGAGGCCGTACGCGGAGCCCTGGACGTCCCCGACGCCGAGCTCCCCCTGGACGCCGTGCTGGGCCTCACCGGCAGGATCGCCCACGGCACCGTCCGCCCGGCCGTCCCGCCCACCGCCTACCTGCTCGGCTACCACGTGGGCCGCGCCGCGGCCGCGGGCGAGGACGAGCACCGCGTCCTGGACCGTGCGCTGCAGACCGTCGGCGGCCTCGTCCCCGCCGCCCCCCGAACCCCCGAGGAGAACTGATGTCCGGACTGCCCCTGCCCCACGACACCAACAGCCCCTACACGCACGCGCTGCCCGTCATCGAGGACGACAGCGGCACGCCCGAGAGCGCCCCGGAGGAGGTCGAGACCGTCCACGACGCCGACTGGCACCGGGCCCGGCAGTTCTCCTACGAGATCGCCACGGCGCTGCCCAGCCACTGGCTGCCCCTGCAGGAGGCGCTCGGTGAGGTCCTGGCCGAGGACGTCACCGCTCCGATCCCGGTCCCGCACTACGCCTCCTCCGCCATGGACGGCTACGCCGTGGCCGGCCCCCAGCCGTGGACGGTGGTGTTCCCCGAGCCCGTGGAGACGGACCCCCGCAAGATGCTGACCATCCCGCCGAGGGATCTCTACCGCCCGGTGCTCAACCTGGAGCCGGGCGAGGCCACCCGCATCGTCACCGGCGGGCTCGTCCCGGCCGGGGCCCGGGCCGTGCTGCGCGACGAGTACGCGGACCTGTCCGAGGAGGGGACCGTGCTCAGGATCGCGGCCCACGCCCCCTCGGCCGAGGACATCCCCTACGGGCAGAACATCCGCCGCACCGGGGAGGAGGTCGCGGCCGGGGACGTCATCCTGCACGCCGAGTGCCTGCTCAACCCGGCGCACATCGCCTTCGCCGCCGTCAGCGGCCACGACATGCTCCCGGTCCGCCGCCGTCCGCGCGTGACCATCCTGCTCACCGGCAGCGAGGTGGTCGAGGACGGGATCCCCGAGCCCGGCCAGGTGCGGGACGCCTTCGGCCCCCAGCTGCCCACGTTCGTGGAGATGCTGGGCGGCTCCGTGGACCAGCTCCGGCGCGTCGAGGACACCGCCAAGGCGATGCTCTCCGCCCTGACCGAGGCGCCCTCCGGCATGGCGTCGGTGCTCGACGCCCGCACCGAGGTGGTCATCACCACCGGAGGGACCGGGCACTCCGACGCCGACCACGTCCGGTCGGCGCTCCAGGAGCTCGGGGCGGTCTTCCTGCTCGACGGCCTCGCCCAGCGCCCGGGCCACCCCACGTTCCTGGCGCGGCTGCCCGAGGACGGTCCCTTCGTGGTCGGCCTGCCCGGCAATCCGCTGGCCGCGATGACCAGCATCTTCACGGTGGCCCAGCCCCTGCTGGCCAAGCTGCACGGCGACCAGCCCCCGGCCACGCGCACCCTGCCCGCGGCCGAGGAGCTGCCGGGCCAGAAGGTCACCGCCCTGGTGCCCGGCTACCTCCGGGACGGGACGGTCTTCCCCCGGGACCGGGTCGGCGCGAACATGCTGCGCGGCCTCGCGCACGCGGACGTCATCGCCGTGGTCCCGCCGGGCGGCGTGGCCGCCGGGCAGGACGTCGAGGTGGTCCCCCTGCCCTGGCGCTGACGCGCCGCGGCACGCCGAGGGCCCGGACACCCGCTGCGGTGTCCGGGCCCTGCCCGTGCCGGGACCCGTCCCGGCACGGGCGCAGTCGCAGCCCCGGGCACAATCACGGCCCCGGGCTCGGTCGCGGGACCGGGCTCGGTCGCGGGACCGGGCTCAGGCCGTCGTGAAGAGGACCAGCGCGCCCAGCACGAACACCGTGGAGGCGGCGAGCGCGCACCCGAACTCCACGACGATCCCCAGGCCCGCCGCCTTGAGACCTGCCCAGCTGGAGTCCAGCGCCGCCCGGAGGTCCCGCTGACGGGCGGTCTCGCTCAGCAGCAGGCCCACGAAGAACCCCACGAAGATCCCGACCACCGGGATCACGAACAGCCCCACCACGGCGCCCGCCGCGGCGTAGACGAGGGAGCGGTTGGGGATCTGCCGGCGCTTGAGCCGGGTCCCGGTGAGCACGGCGCTCGCGGCCATCCCGGCGATCGCCAGCGCGGAGCCGACGGCCAGCACGGTCCAGCCCTCGACGGTCTGGACCGTGAAGGCCCAGACGAGCAGGCCGACCACGATCAGGACCGAGCCCGGCAGCACCGGCACGATGACGCCGAGGCACCCGACGACGAGCAGGGCGGCGGTGATGAGGGTAGCGATGATCTCGGCAGTCACGCCCTCATCGTAGGCGCTGGGGCGGGCTGTCCCCCCAAGAGGCCGCAGACCGGACGGACGGTGCCTCCTAGCCTGGAACGGATGGCCACCACCGTCCTGGACCCCGCGCGCCCCGGCACCGAGGAACTCGCCCCGCGCGGTTCCCCGTGGTTCCTGCTGGCCTCCGTGGTGCTGCTCCTGATCGGCGCCGCCGGACTCTTCCACGCCAACACCTCCGGGTGCTGCGAGGCGTCCCTCGGCGGGGAGCCCAGCCGCGCCGTCCCGGTCCCGGAGCCGTGGGGCGACGACGTCCTGGCCGCCGCCGAGCTCTCCGGGCTCCCGCCCGAGATCGTGGCCGCCCAGCTGGACGTCGAGAGCCGGTGGGACCCGCAGGCCGTCAGCCCCGCCGGGGCGCAGGGCCTGGCCCAGTTCATGCCCGACACGTGGAAGCGCTACGGCCGGGGCGACCCCTTCGACCCGCGGGCGGCCATCCGCGCCCAGGGCATCTACCTCAAGGACCTGCGCCGCATGGTGCAGGAGCTGGCGCCCGCCTCGGCCCAGGAGGAGATCGACCTGGTGCTCGCCGCCTACAACGCCGGGCCCACGGCGGTCCTGCGGCACGGCGGGATCCCCCCGTTCGCGGAGACCCGGGGCTACGTGGCGCAGATCCGCGAGCTCGCGGCCACGAAGTACGCCGGGGCCGGCGCCTGAGCCCTCGTCAGCCGGCGGGCCGCCGGCTCCTCGCGAGGCCCCGCAGCGCTCTGCGGGCCGCGTGGTACCCGGCCATGCCGTGCACCCCGCCGCCCGGTGGGGTCGACGACGAGCACAGCCAGACGCCCGGCACGCCGGTTGCGTAGGGGTCGGCCTGCACGGCCGGCCGGAACACCTGCTGCAGCCCGTCCAGGGCGCCGCCGCCGATGTCCCCGCCCACGAGGTTCGCGTTCCACGCCTCCAGCCCGGCCGGCGAGGTGTCCACACGCTCGCGGACCCGGTCGCGGACCCCGGGGGCGAAGCGCTCGAGCTGCTGGAGCACCCGCTCCCCCGCCCGGGGGTCGTCGCACCCGTGGGGGACGTGGGCGTAGGCCCACAGCACCTGCCGGCCCACCGGCGCCCGGGACGGGTCGGCGGCCCCCTGCTGGGCCACGAGCACGAACGGGCGCTCCGGCAGCCGGCCCGCCCGGGCCTGCTGCTCCGCGGCGCCGATCTCGGCGAGCGTCCCGCCCACGTGCACGGTCCCGGCCTCGGCCACCTGCGGGTCCCGCCACGGCACGGGGCCGTCCAGCAGCAGGTCCACCTTGTAGGAGGCCGTGCCGTAGCGCCACCGGGCGAGGGCCCGCCGGTACCGGTCCGGCAGCTCGAGCCCGCGCAGGCCCAGCACCTGCCGGGGCGTGAGGTCCAGGAGGACGACGTCGGCCGGGCGGACCTGGGCGAGGTCCGTCACCGGGGAGTGGACGAGCACCCGCCCGCCGTGCTCCTTGAGGTCGGCCACCAGGGCGTCCACGACGGCCTGGGACCCGCCGCGCGCGACCGGCCACCCCGTGGCGTGGGCGGCGGCGCCGAACAGCGTCCCGAACGCGGAGGTCAGGACGTGCCGCGGGGGCAGCACCGCGTGGGCGGCGGACCCGGCGAAGAGGCCCCGGGCCTGCTCGGTGCGGAACAGCGCCCGGGCCGTGGCCGCGGCGGGCCACGGCGCGCGCAGGCCGAAGGACGCCAGCGCCCGCGGGTGCTCGGGCACGCGCACGAGCGGGCCCAGCACCGACTGGACCGTCTCCTCCCAGCGCTCCACCACGCCGCGGTGCAGCAGGGACCACGCCCGGCCGTCCGCGCCCAGCCCCTCCGCCGTGCGCTCGAGCGAGCGGTGGAGCAGGCCCGGCGGGCCGTCGTCGAGCGGGTGCGCGGCGACGACCGGCGGGTGCAGCCACTCGAGGCCGTGCCGGTGCAGGCCCAGCTGCGCGAACAGGGGGCTGGCCACGCCGAAGGGGTGGACGGCGGAGCCGAGGTCGACCACCGTGCCGGGGCCGAGCACGGCCGCGGAACGGGCCGCTCCCCCGGCCGCGCCCGCCGCCTCGTGGACCGTGACGTCGAGCCCCGCGCGGGCCAGCACCACGGCCGCGGCGAGCCCGTTGGGCCCCGAGCCGACGACCGCGGCCGTTCCCTGCACGGGGCCGTCCTACTCGACCAGGGCGCTGCGCATGGTCCGCAGCGCCACGGACAGGGACGCGAGCTCGGTGGACGCCTCGCCCGTGTCCTCGGCCTCGATCTCCCCCAGCACCTCGCGCAGCCGGGCCAGGCGGGACTCGTTGCTGGACTCCCAGGACTCCACCTTCTCCCGCGCGTCCTGCCCGGATGCCTCGAGCGCCTGGTCGGCGAGGGCCACCAGGGTCGCGTATACGTCCTCCCGCATGGACATCCGCGCGAGGTTCTCCCAGCGCGTGGTCTGCGGCAGGCCGGTGATGCGGTTGAGCAGGCTCTCGATGCGGTAGCGGTCGTAGAGCCGGAAGTAGACCTTGGCGATGGTCTTGATCTGCTCCTCGTCGAGCTCGCCGTCCTCGGTGACCGCCTCGCCGGAGGCGTGGGCGAGGCGGGCGACGTCGAGCAGCGCGAACGCGTCCAGCAGCTGCGACCACTCCGTGGCCAGCGGCCCGGGGACGCCCTGCCGCTCGGCGGCCTCCGCCCGCGAGTCGACCCGCTGCCGGGAGTCCTCCCCGAGCAGCCGGTCCTCGAGGAAGCGGATGTCCACGGTGGGCTTGTAGCGGTCGATGACCTCGGCGACCGGGTTGGCGGTCTCCTCCCGGTTGATGAGCCAGCGCACCACGCGGTCCAGCAGGCGGCGCATGTCCAGGAACATCCGGTCCCACATCTCGGTGGGCACGTCCGCGGGCAGCTCCCGGTGCTGGTGGGCGTAGCGGTCGATCTCGTAGATCTGCACGGCCGCCACGAACGCCCGGGCCACCTCCACGGGCCCGCACCCGGTCTCCTCCATCACCCGGTAGACGAAGGGGATGCCGCCGTAGTTGACCATCTGGTTGGCCACCATCGTGCAGATGATCTCGGCGCGCAGGGGGTGGGTGCCGACGAGCTCGCCGAAGCGCTGGGTGATCTGCTCCGGGAAGTAGGCCTCCAGGACCTCCTCGAACCACGGATCCTCGGCCAGGCCGCCGTCGACCAGGGCCTCCGAGAGCTGGATCTTGGCGTAGGCCGCCAGCACGGACAGCTCCGGGGACGTGAACCCCTGGCCGGCGCGGACCCGCTCGCGCAGCTGCTCGTCGGAGGGCAGGAACTCGATCTCCCGGTCGAGGTCGGCCTCCTCCTCGAGCCAGTGCGTGAAGCGGATGTAGGCCTCGTTGAGGGCCCGCACGCGCGCCCTCTCCGTGGTGAGCAGCACGTTCTGCGCCACGTTCGTCTCGAGCACGAGCCCGGCGACCTCGTCGGTCATGGCCTCGATGAAGCCGGCGCGCTCCTGCGCGGTGAGCTCCCCGGCCACGACCATGCGGTCCACGAGGATCTTGATGTTGACCTCGCGGTCGGAGGACTCCACACCGCCGGAGTTGTCGATCGCGTCCGTGTTGATCAGCACCCCGTTGAGCGCGGCCTCCACGCGGCCGAGCTGGGTGCAGCCCAGGTTGCCGCCCTCGGCGACGACCTTGACCCGCAGGTCCTGGCCGTCGACGCGGATGGTGTCGTTGGCCTTGTCCCCCACGTCCGTGGAGGTCTCCTGCGCCGACTTCACGTACGTGCCGATCCCGCCGTTGTACAGCAGGTCGGCGGGCGCCGTCAGGATCGCCCGCATCAGCTCGATCGGGGAGAGCTCCTCGACGCCGTCGTCGAGGTCGAGGGCCTCGCGGACCTGCGGGGAGATCGGCACGGACTTCGCGGTGCGCGAGTACACACCGCCGCCGGCCGAGATCTTCTCCGGGTCGTAGTCCTGCCACGAGGACCGGGGGCGGCCGAACAGCCGCTCGCGCTCGGCGTAGGAGACGGCCGGGTCGGGGTCGGGGTCGAGGAAGATGTCGCGGTGGTCGAACGCGGCGAGCAGCCGGATGTGCTCGGACAGCAGCATGCCGTTGCCGAACACGTCGCCGGACATGTCGCCCACGCCCACCACGGTGAAGTCCTCCGTCTGGGTGTCGACGCCCAGCGCGAAGAAGTGCCGCTTCACGGACTCCCACGCCCCCCGGGCGGTGATGCCCATGGCCTTGTGGTCGTAGCCCACCGAGCCGCCCGAGGCGAAGGCGTCCCCGAGCCAGAAGCCGTACTCCGCGGAGATCGCGTTGGCGGTGTCCGAGAAGGACGCCGTCCCCTTGTCCGCGGCCACCACCAGGTAGGAGTCCTGGCCGTCGCGGCGCACCACGTTCTCGGGGTGCACGACGACGTCCTGGCCGGACTCGTCCCGGACGAGGTTGTCGGTGATGTCCAGCAGGGAGGCGATGAACAGCTTGTACGCCTCCCGGCCCTCGGCCACCCAGGCGTCGCGGTCCACGGCCGGCTCCGGCAGCTGCTTGGGGTAGAACCCGCCCTTCGCCCCGTTGGGCACGATCACCGAGTTCTTCACCATCTGCGCCTTCACCAGGCCCAGGACCTCGGTGCGGAAGTCCTCGCGGCGGTCCGACCAGCGCAGGCCGCCGCGGGCCACCGGCCCGAAGCGCAGGTGCGTGCCCTCGACCCGTGGGGACCACACCCACACCTCGAACATGGGGTGCGGCAGCGGGGCCGTGCTGATCCGCCGGGGGTCCAGCTTGAACGCCATGGTGGGGCGGTGCCGGTACACGTTGGTGCGCAGGGTCGCGGCCATGATCTCGGCCAGCGCGCGCAGCAGCTTGTCGGCGTCCAGGGTGGGCACCTCGTCCAGGGCCTCGGTCAGCCGGCCGTGGGCGGCGTCGCGCTGGGAGCCGCGCACGGCGTCGTCGAGCGCCGGGTTGAAGCTCGCGTCGAAGAACTCGACCAGCGCCCGGGTGACCCGCGGGAACCCCAGGAGCGTGTCCGCGATGTAGTCGAACGAGTTGGGGTGCCCCAGCTGCAGGAGGTACCGGACGTAGGAGCGCAGCACGGCCACGGTCCGCCATGTCATGCGCTCCGTCAGGACCAGCCGGTTCAGGGAGTCCGACTCGGAGCCGTGGGACAGTACCGCGCACAGCGTGTCCTCGATGAGGTCCTCGGTCTTGGCGTCCTCCGGGCCGATCGCGTCCACGCCCTCCGGCAGCCGCACCCCGAAGTCGTAGAGCTGGAAGTGGCGGCCGTCGGCGGGGGTGACCTCGTACGGCTTCTGGTCCAGGACCGTCAGGCCCAGGTTCTGCAGCATCGGCAGCAGCTCGGTGAGGGACAGGGAGCGGGTGAGGTAGATGTTCAGCCGCACGCCCCCGGGGTCGTCGACGACGCGCACCTCCGCCGGGAAGTGCGGGTCCCGCCCCCACAGCTCCTCGCAGCGCTGGAGGTCCTCGACGGCCTCCTTGATCTCGTAGTCCGCCCGGTAGGCGTCCGGGAACGCCTCCGCCCAGTTCTCGGCGTGGGTCCGCGCGAGCTCCTCCGGGAAGTGCCGGTGGATTGCGCGCGCCAGCGCCTCGGACCAGGACCGCACCGCGGCCCGCAGCCGCGCCTCGAGGCCCGAGCGGTCGAAGGACTGCACCTGACCGGTGTACGGCAGCCGGATGCGGAAGAACAGGCGGGCGAGGGTCGAGGAGGAGAGCCGGGCGTCGAAGTCGATGGACTCGGCGTCGAACGTGCGCCGGAGCTCGGCCTCGATCCGCCCGCGCACCGACGTGTTGTACCGGTCGCGGGGCAGGAAGACGACGGCGGACATGAACCGGCCGAAGTGGTCCTGGCGCAGGAACAGGCGGGTCTGCCGCCGTTCGTCCAGGCCCATGACGCCGCGCATGATGTCGTAGAGCTCGTCCGCGGTCATGTGGAACAGCTCGTCGCGCGGGTAGTCCTCGATGTTGCCCATGAGGTCCCGGGCCGAGTGCGAGTCCTCGAGGAAGCCGAACCGCTCGGCGACGTCGGCCATCTTCTCCTTGATCAGCGGCGTCTCGCGGGCCGGCGTGTTGTAGGCGCGGCGGGTGAACAGCCCCAGCACGAGGTACTCGCCCACGATCCGGCCCTCGTCGTCGTACTTGGCGACGCCGATGTAGTCGAGGTACTCCCGGCGGTGGATCGACGAGCGGCGGTTGGCCTTCGTGATGAACAGCGTGCCGGCCTCGCGCGCGTGCTCCCGGCCGAGCCCGGTCAGGACCTGACGGTGCGGCTTGCGGTCGTGCTCGACGAGCAGGCCGAGGCCGGTGCCGGGGCGGCTGACCAGGGAGAGCCCGTCGCCGGAGTCCTCGAGGTCGTACTCCTTGAACCCCATGAGGATGAAGTTGCCCCGGACCAGCCAGCGCAGGAACTCCTGGGACGGTTCGACCAGGGGCGGGTGCCCACCCTCGGGCAGGTCCAGCTGCCGCAGCCGGTCCAGCTCGTCCGCGAGCTGCCCGACGCGCTCCTTGAGGTCCACCTGGTCGTCGTCGACCCGCTGGACGTCCTCGAGCAGGCTCGAGAGCCGGGCCACGAGCTCCTGGGCGGTCTCGTCCGAGATCTGCCGGGAGAGCTCCACGGAGATCCAGGACTCCACGACGTGCGTGGTGCCGCCGTCCGAGCGGAAGCCGGCCAGGCTCGGCAGCGCGGTGGTGTCGCCGCTGGAGCTGGCCGAGAAGTCCGGCACCTGCTGGAGCTGGCGCAGCTCGTGGGTCTCCGCGTCCCGGGCGGCCACGAGCACGGGGTGGATGAGCAGGCGGGCGCCGCCCCACTTGGCGGCGATCTCCGCGGACACGGTGCTCACGAGGTAGGGGACGTCCTCGGTGACCACGAAGACCACGGACGTCGAGTCCTCCTGGCGCACGCCCACGGCGATCTCCCGGGGCGCGCGGACCCGGGCCACCTCGTGGTGGTGGTCGGCCCGCTCGCGCAGCTGCTCCTCGGTGCGCGCGAGCAGGTCGTCCTGGGGCACGTGGCGGTAGTACTCGTTGATCCACGCCCGGTCCCCGGACCACTCGGGGGCCCGGGGGATCACCCGGAGCGCCTCGGTCCGGTCCTCGTCGGGGATCGTGTACTGGTCAGAGGCCACAGCCGCATCACGCCTTCGTCGCCGTGGACGGCCGGGGGCGCGTTCTGTGCGCCACCGTCGCCGCCGCAGGGGGTGGACGGCACCTCGTGGGACCGTCCCTGATGGCCTCAGCTTATTGAACGAAGCCGGGGCTGTCAGGGTGCGGTGGACTCCGACACGTCATCTCGCAGGCGCGCGGCGCCGAGGGCCTCCGTCCGCACGGGGACCACCTCGCAGTTGCGGATCCTGGGATGGGCCTCCCCGTTGAGCTCGGAGACCGTCAGGCGGATGAGCGAGCCGTGCGCCACGACGAGCACACTGCGCCCGGGGTGGTCGTCGCGGATCCGGCGCAGGGCCGACAGACCGCGGCGGGCGACCGCCTCCGCCGGCTCCCCGGCGGAGAGGACCCGCTCCCGCTCGGGCCCCTCGAGGCCGGCCAGGCGCGAGCCCTCGTGCGGGCCGAAGCCGCGCTCCACGAGCTCGTCGTAGGTCGCCGCGAGCTCGAGGCCCAGTACCGCGCCGATGATCCGTGCGGTCTCCACGGCCCGGCCGAGCGGCGAGGAGACCAGCACGTCCCAGCCGAGGGCCTCGGCGTGCAGGTGCCGGGCGACGGCCCGGGCCTGCTCCCGCCCGGCGTCGTTGAGCGGGACGTCCGTGGCGCCCTGGAGCCTCTCCTCGAGGTTCCAGTCGGTCTGGCCGTGGCGGATGAGCACGATGCGTCCGGGGGTGTTCACGTCCCCCACTCTGGGCGACGGCCCGCCCGGGGGCAAGCGGAGCCGTGGGAGCCCTGTCCGCGGGCCGTGGTTCCGCACCGCGCCGCGACCGCCGCCGGCCACCGGGGCGAGGACACGGACGGCGCCCGGCCCGAGGTCCTGGACGAACCGGGGCAATGCGGGTTGAGTGGCACGCATGACCACCTTCACGTTCAGCTCCCGCGTGCCCCACCCCGTCGAGGACGTCTTCGCCTGGCACACCCGCCCGGGGGCGCTCACCCGGCTGACGCCCGCGTGGACGGGCTCCGTGGTGGAGGAGTCCTCGCCCCCGCTGCGGGACGGGACGCGGTCCCGGCTCCGGGTCGCCGTGCCGGGCACCTACGGGCTGGCCTCGGTGCCCTGGACCGCGGAGCACCACGGCTTCGTCCCGGGCCGGGAGTTCCGGGACCGGATGGTGAAGGGCCCGCTCGCCTCCTGGGAGCACCAGCACCGGTTCGACGACGACGGGCACGGCGGCACCGTGGTCACCGACACCGTGGAGTACGCGGCGCTGCCGGGCAGCAGGGCGTTCGGGGACCGGCTAATGAGCCCCGCGCTGGGACGCCAGTTCGAGGCCCGCTCCCGGCGGCTGGCCGCCGACCTCGACCTCCTCGGCCGCTACCCCGGCCGGCCCCTGACCGTCGCCGTCACGGGGGCCTCCGGCACCATCGGCGTGCAGCTGGCCGCGCTGCTGGGCACCGGCGGCCACACGGTCCGGCGCTTCGTGCGCCGCGAGGCGCGCACCCCCCTCGAGATCTCGTGGGACCCGGCGGCCGGGGAGCTGGACCCCGCCGCGCTGCGGGGTGTGGACGTCGTGGTGAACCTGGCCGGGCGCAGCATCGGCGGGCGGCTCACGGACTCGACGAAGCAGCAGATCCACGACTCGCGGGTGCTCGGCACCCGGCTGCTCGTCCGGGCCCTCACCGCGCTCGGCGACCAGGCCCCCTCCGCGCTGATCAACGGCTCCGCGATCGGGTACTACGGGGCCGACACGCACGGGGAGACCGTCACGGAGAAGTCCGCGCCGGGCGACGACTTCCTCGCCGGGGTCTGCACGGCGTGGGAGCAGGCCGCCCAGGAGGCCGAGGCCATCGGCACCCGCGTGGTCACGGTGCGCACCGGGGTGGTGCAGAGCCCCGCCGGCGGCGCCCTCAAGGCCCAGCTGCCCCTGTTCCTCGCGGGGCTGGGCGGACGGCTCGGCTCCGGGGAGCAGTGGCTGAGCTGGATCTCGCTGGACGACGCGGTGGGCCTGTTCGCCCACGCGGTGCTCTCCCCCGGCCTGCACGGGCCCGTCAACGCCGTGGCCCCGATGCCGGTGACGGGCCGCGACTACGCCCGGACCCTCGGCAAGGTCCTGGGCCGGCCGGCGCTGCTGCCCACCCCGGGGTTCGGGCCGAAGCTCGTGCTCGGGTCCGAGGGCGCCGAGCTGATGGCGCTCGCGGACCAGCGGGTCTCGGCGGACCGGGCCATCGACCGGGGCTACCGGTTCCGCCACCCCGACCTCGGCTCGGCGCTGCGGGAGGAGCTGGGCCGCTTCTGACCTGCTCCCGCACCGCCCGCCACGACGTCCCCGACCGCCGAGGTCACCGCTCCTGCCCTGGGCCGACCGCGGATCGGCGGTGGCCCCGGGCAGGAGCGGCGACCTCGTGGAGGGGAGGTGGCGGTCAAAGGCGGCCGGAGACCGGGAACCGCTCCCAGGCGCGGTGGCTCTTCATGAGCGTGACCACCTGCTCGACCACGGCGGCGGCGTCCTTGCCGGAGACCACGCCGGGCGCGCCCTCGGGCAGGCCCGCCGCGGCGAGCACCTGGCCCTTGGCGCCCCAGGTGCCGATGGCCTTGGCCTGGCGGAACACCTCGCCGAGGAGCAGGTGCACGCGCGGGTCCACGCCGCCGGGGGTGACGGCTCCGGCCTTCGCGTCGAGGCCCTGCTGGGCGTCCGGGGCCGGCGGGACGGCACCGGCCACGAGCACCGAGTCGAACTCGACGGAGCGCGCCGTGAGGTAGGTCCGGTGGGCCACGACCTTCCCGCCGCGCCCGACCGGCCCGCCGTGCGGGGCGATGACCAGCGGCACCATCCCGGCGTCGTCGATCGCGGAGACCACGGCCACGAGGTCGTTCTCGTCGGGGTCAGGACCCACCACGATGCCCACCTGGCGGCCGTCGAGGGGCCACTGCCCGCCGACCTGGGACAGGGCCGGACTGGGCTGGATCTTCCCGTGCTTGACGGTCGGTCCCGGCGCCGGCAGGCCCAGTCCCCGGGCGACTGCGGCGCACAGCTTCTCGTCGATGTTGGCCAGGGCCTGCAGCTGGCGCTCCTTGACCGACTGCTCCCAGCACTTGCCGAGCTCGAAGGTGTACGCCTGCGCGATGTGCTCCTTCTCGACGTCGCTCATCGACAGCCAGAACAGGCGGGTCTGGCTGTAGTGGTCCTCGAAGGTCGCGGGGTTCCCGCGCTCCTTGACCGACTCCGCGACCGGGGCCGGGTGGTCGATGAAGGGGCGGGCCGGCTCGTCGGCGGGGAAGGGGTTGTTCCCGTCCAGCGAGTTCGGGTGGTAGGGCGCGACGCCGGAGTGCACGGCGGTCTGGTGCATCCCGTCCCGGAGCATGTCGTTGACGGGGGCGTGCGGGCGGTTGATCGGCAGCTGGGTCCAGTTGGGCCCGCCCAGCCGGCTGAGCTGGGTGTCCAGGTAGGAGAACAGCCGGCCCTGCAGCAGCGGGTCGTTGGTGACGTCGATGCCGCGGACCAGGTTGTTGGGGTTGAAGGCGACCTGCTCGGTCTCGGCGAAGTAGTTCGACGGGTTGCGGTTGAGCGTCATCAGTCCGACCGGCTCGACGGGCGCGAGCTCCTCCGGGACGAACTTCGTGGGGTCGAGCAGGTCGATGCCCTCGAACATCTGCTCCTCGTTGTCCTCGAAGACCTGCACGCCGAGCTCCCACTCGGGGTGGGCGCCCGCCTCGATGGCGTCCGCGAGGTCCCGGCGGTGCACGTCGGGGTCCATGCCCATCGCGATCTGCGCCTCCTCCCACAGCACGGAGTGCACGCCGAGCTTCGGCTTCCAGTGGAACTTCACGAGCACGCTGCGCCCGGCGTCGTCGACGAGCCGGAACGTGTGGACGCCGAAGCCCTCCATCGTGCGGTAGGACCGGGGGATGCCGCGGTCCGACATGTTCCAGATCGTGTGGTGCTGCGCCTCGGTGTGCAGGGAGACGAAGTCCCAGAAGGTGTCGTGGGCGGACTGCGCCTGCGGGATCTCCCGGTCCGGGTGGGGCTTGGCAGCGTGGACGACGTCCGGGAACTTGATGGCGTCCTGGATGAAGAACACGGGGATGTTGTTGCCCACCAGGTCCCAGGTGCCCTCGGAGGTGTAGAACTTCGTGGCGAAGCCGCGGGTGTCCCGGGCGAGGTCGGCGGAGCCGCGGGAGCCGAGCACGGTGGAGAAGCGCACGAAGACCGGGGTCTCGACGTCCTTGCCGAACACGGCGGCGGAGGAGATCCTGCTCGCGGTGCCGTAGGAGCGGAACACGCCGTGGGCGCCGGCGCCGCGGGCGTGCACCACGCGCTCCGGGATGCGCTCGTGGTCGAAGTGGCTGATCTTTTCCCGGAAGTGGTGGTCCTGCAGGAGCACGGGTCCCCGCCGGCCCGCCTTCAGGGAGTGGTCGGTGTCGCCGCGCCGGGAGCCGTGGGCGGTGGTCAGGTGCTCCCCGCCCTGGGCGTTGAGGGTGGGGTCGATCCCCGTGTCCTGGCCCGTGGGGCTCACGGGCTCGGGCGTGCCCTGGTCCGGCTTGGGCGGCAGCGGCGGGCGGGGCGCGGTGGGCTCCGCGACCGGGGCGGTCTCGCTCCCGGGGACGCCGGGAGCCATGGGCGCCTGCCCCTCGACCTTCTGCCGCATCCTGTTCAGCCTCTTGCGCATGGTGGACCTCCCGGTCGTCGAAATGTGGTCGACACCGGCCGGCCCCGGCCCGCACGGACCGGAACGACCAGCTCACTTGCCATTACTTCACTCCCGTGAGGCGGGGCACAAGCCCCGGGCGCGGCCTCCGCGCTGGGTGAACAGGCGCCGGCCGCGCAGCGGGACGTCCCACGGCGGCGCGACGGACCCCCTCGACCGTGGGGCCGAGGGGGTCCGGGACGGGGGCTCAGTCCTCCTCGACGTCGATCCGCTCCTGGCGCACGGTCTCCTCGACGACCTCGGTGCGCTCCGTGCGGCGCACGACCAGGCGCACCCGCTCGTACGGCACGCGCACCGTCTGCACCACGGGCACCTCGCGGTAGAGGATGACCTCGTCCTCCCCCACCGGCAGCTCCCGGCCGGCGAGGAACGCCTCGCGCTCCTCCTCGGTGACGGGCGTGCGGACCTCCTCGACGTCCTCGGACGCCAGGGTCTGCTCCGCGCGCACCGGCTCCTCCACCACGTACTTGCGCAGCCGGGCCCGTCCGGACTCGACCCGTTCCGTCCCGACCCGCAGCCGCTCCTCGTGCCGGACCACGGACGGGCTCTCTCCCGGGTGCTCACCGCGCCCGTTCCCGGCGGTCCCGAGGTCGCCGGTCCCGTCCCCGGCGACGTGGCGGCCGGCGCCGCGCTCCGCCGTGGCCCGGTCCGTGGCGCCCGGAGCCGTCTCGTCCCGGTCCCCGGCGGCCCGGCCGTTGCTGTCCCGGACGGCGCTGTCCCGGACGGCGCTGTCCCGGACGGCGCTGTCCCGGACGGCGCTGTCCCGGCCGGTCCTCTCCTGGTCGAAGGCCTGTCCGCCGGCGCCGGACACGTCGCCGCGCCGGTCGTCGCGCTCCTCGTCGCCGACGCTCTCGCGGCCGTGGCCGGCCGTGGCGTCCGCCCCGGTCAGCGACTCGCCCGTCTCGCGCACGTTCGAGCCGTCGTCGCGGCCGGAGTCGTCGCCGTGACGCACGGCGTCGTCGTCCCCGGCGTCGATGTTGTAGGCGGGGGCCCCGCCGCGCGGGTCGCGCGTGTCGGTGGCGCCCGATGTCGCGGAGCCGCCGATGTCGCCGTCCTCCCGCCCGTAGGCATTGTGGTCCCAGAGCTCGGTCGCCGAGCTGGGCGGGTGGCGCTCCACCCCGGTGTCGTCCGTGTCCCTCCCGCCGGCGGGCCCGGCGGTGGGCTCCTCGTGGGCGGATTCCTGGTCGTACGGACGGTCGTCGGAGGTGGACATCGTGGACTCTCCTCGGGGTTGCAGTCGACATGCACATTTTATCAGCGTGCTGAGCGGTGGCGCAGCCCACTCTACGGGGGACCGGAGACCGGCACGCCCCGGCGCCCGCCCTTGTCCGCCCGCTCCCGCGGTGCGAGGATCGATGCATGAGCACCTGGACCGTCCTCGCGGCCGGCGGCGCCGAGGCCGTGCGGACGGGGGCGTGGGAGAGCGGTGCGACGGTGGCCGGAGCGGTCGTCGTCGTGCTGATGGTCGCCGCCTCGGTCTCCCTGCTGCGCAGCCCGGCCCTGGACCCCGTGCTGCGCCTGCTGTGGCTGCTCGTGATCCTCGCGTTCCCCGTCGCCGGCGCGGGGCTGTGGTTCGTGCTGGGCCGCCGGGCCCCGCGCCCGCAGGACCCGCACCCCGCGTAGCACCCTGACGTCCCCGCAGGACCCGGCCGAGAAAGGAATCCGCATGAGCTACCCCCAGGACGGGCACGGGTTCTTCACCCGGGCCCTCGACGCCGAGGACCGCGGACGGCTCGACGAGGCCGAGACCGCCTACCAGCAGGCCATCGTCCTCTTCGAGGAGGAGGGCAACTCCCTCCAGGAGCAGGCCGCCTGCCACTACAACCTGGGCCACCTCTACCTCGGGATGAACCGCCCCGGCCGGGCCGTCACCGCCTACGAGAACGCCCTCGGGCTCTTCTGCCGCATTCCCGGCAGCGGCAAGCACCAGGCCCGCACGCACTTGATCCTGGGCAGCCTGCTGCTCGAGCTGGACCGCGCCCACGACGCCGAGGAGCACCTCCTCGACGCCCTGGGCCAGTACCTCGACGCCCCGCACGAGGCGCAGGACCAGGCGCAGTGCCACGTCAACCTGGGACGGGTGTACGAACTGGGCGAGCGTCACACCCAGGCCATCACCGCGTACAACCGGGCGCTGGACTTCTACCAGGAGACCGAGGCCACGACCACGGATCAGGCGGAGTGCTTCACCGCTCTGGGCCGGCTCTACGAGCACGCGGGCCGGATGAAGGAGTCCGGGGCCGCCTATGCGGCGGCCGCCCGCCTGCGCTGGGCCGCCGAGCAGCAGCGCCTGGAGCAGCAGAGTCCCACCCGGGACGCCGGAGTGCCCGAAGGAGAGGACCGCCCATGAGCTCGCGCCTGATCTACGGCTGCATGACCATCGGCGGGTCGTGGGACGACGCCCCGCTCAGCGCCGGGACCGTGGACCGCGCCCGGGCCGCCGTGCACGCCGCGCTGGACGCCGGCATCACGGACTTCGACCACGCCGACATCTACGCCCACGGGAAGTCCGAGGAGGTCTTCGGCGAGCTCCTCGCCGAGGACCCGCAGCTGGCGCGGAGGGTGACCCTGCAGACCAAGTGCGGGGTGCGCCTGCCGGG
This sequence comes from Kocuria himachalensis, assembly GCF_054784195.1. NCBI lineage: Bacteria > Bacillati > Actinomycetota > Actinomycetes > Micrococcales > Micrococcaceae > Kocuria > Kocuria himachalensis. Next base: position 48,960 of record NZ_BAAGPL010000012.1, on the reverse strand, counting down.
CAACACCGCCGCGCCCGGCGCGCCGACCCACTACCGGCTGGACCGGGACACGATCCGGAGCAGCCTCGAGGGATCCCTGCGCCGGCTTCGCGTGGACTCGGTGGAGCGGTTCATGCTGCACCGGCCGGACCCGCTGGCCGACCCGCGGGAGGTCGCCGGGACCCTGGACGCGCTGCGCAAGGAGGGGCTGATCCGCTCCGTGGGCCTGTCCAACATGTCGACCCGCCAGGTGTCCCGCTACCAGCAGGTGCTCACCACGCCCGTCACCGCGGTGCAGCTCGAGCTGAGCCTGCGGCACCGGAGCTTCGTGGAGCAGCAGATCCTGGCCAATCACCCGGAGGGCGCGGAGCACTCGTTCCCGGAGGGGCTCCTGGAGTACTGCGCGGCCGACGGCATCGAGGTGCAGGCGTGGGGCGCCCTGGCCCGTGGCCTGTACACCGGTGCGCCGATCCCGCCGGAGGACCAGCACGCCGCGGCCACCGCCGAGACGGTCCACCGGATCGCCTCGGCGCACGGCGCCTCCGGCGAGGCGGTGGTCCTCGCGTGGCTCATGAAGCACCCCGGCGGGATCCGCCCGGTGCTGGGGACCACGGACCCGGAGCGGATCGCCGCGTGCGCCGCGGCGGAGGAGCTCGCGTCCCGGCTGGGCCACGAGGACTGGTACGCCCTGCTCACCGCGGCGCGCGGCCAGTCCGTCCCCTGAGCCGGCGCCGGCCGCTCAGCCGGTGAGCCGCGCGCCCAGCTCCCCGGCCGCCTCCTGGAGGGCGGGCACCATGTCCACGAGGTCCTCCAGCCGGTGCCGGAACACCGGCGCGGACAGCGCGAGCGCGCCGACGCAGCCCCCGCCCGGCCGCAGGACGGGCACCGCCACGGCGACCATCCCCACGTCGTGCTCCTGGTCCTGGGTGGCCCAGCCCTCCCGTCGGACCCGCTCGATCCGCCGGCGCAGCTCGTCCCGGTCCCTGAGCGTGCCCGGGGTGCGCGGCTCGAGCTCGATCGCGCCGACGAGGTGCTCGCGCACGTCCTCCGGGGCGAACGCGAGCAGGCACAGCCCCAGGGCCGAGGAGTGCAGCGAGCCGCGGTAGCCGGGGTCGGAGGTGACCCGGAAGTCCGGCCCGTCCTCCTTGGCGAGGGTGTGGAAGCGGTCCCCGTCCAGGACGGCGAACAGGCAGGACTCCCCGGTGCGCTCGACCATCCGCCGCAGCACGGGCACGACCGTCCCGGTGATCCCGAGGCGCTGGGCCACGCTGTGGGCTGCGTGGAAGATCTTCAGGCCCAGGACGTAGCGCCTGTCCTCCTGCAGCTCGGCGAAACCGTCCCGGACGAGCGCGTTGAGCAGCCGGTACGTGGTGCTGAAGGGGTAGCCGCAGATCTTGGTGGCCTCGGCCGCGGTCAGCCCACCCGGGTGCTCCCCCAGCAGCTCCAGCAGCTGGAGGGCCTTGCCCACCATGTCCTGACGGGAGGCCCCCGCCGGCTCCGGGGCCGTCATCGGGGGCACCCGGCGCCGAGGACGGCGGTCCGGCTCGGTGTTCTCACGACGGTGCTCCGTTCACGCTGCGGTTGACATGTGGACCAGCTCACAGCAATCATGATCACACAACAGAAGCGATTCCCACAATATGAGAACATTGTCGTGCTGTGGGCCGATCCGAAGGACCTCCATGAGCTCAGCCGCGACGACCGCCGGGACCCCGGCCCCGCCGCCGCCCGGCCGGACGCCCCGCACGGCCGCACCGGCCGGCTGGATCTGCAGCGCCTTCGAATCCTACGACTCCGCGGAGCTGGTCGCCGCTGAGCCGGTAGCCGCCGAGCCGGCCGTCTCGGGGGCGGCACGCTGATGCGCACCTCGATCGCCACGGTCTGCCTCTCGGGCACCCTCGAGGAGAAGATGCACGCCGCCGCGGCCGCCGGGTTCGACGGGATCGAGGTCTTCGAGCAGGACCTGGTCGTCTCCCCCTCGTCCCCCGAGGAGATCCGGGGGCTCGCCGGGCAGCTGGGCCTGAGCCTGGACCTCTACCAGCCCTTCCGGGACTTCGACGCCGTGGGTCCGGAGCAGCTCGCCGCGAACCTGCGGCGCGCCGAGGCCAAGTTCCGGCTGATGAACCGGCTCGGCACGGACACCCTGCTCGTGTGCTCCAACGTGGCCACGGCGGAGGTCGACGACGACGAGGTCATGGCCGGGCAGCTGCGGCAGCTCGGCGGGCTCGCCGCGCGCCACGGTGTGCGGCTGGCCTACGAGGCGCTGGCGTGGGGGAGGTTCGTCAACGACTTCGAGCGCGCCCAGCGGATCGTGGACCTGGCCGACCACCCGAGCGTGGGGACCTGCCTCGACAGCTTCCACATCCTCTCCCGCGCGTGGGACCCGGCGCCCATCGAGGACATCGCGGCGGAGAAGATCTTCTTCGTGCAGCTGGCCGACGCCCCGCTGCTGAGCCTGGACGTCCTCTCCTGGTCCCGCCACCACCGGGTGTTCCCGGGGGAGGGCGACTTCGACATGGTGGGCTTCATGTCCCACCTGGTCCGCGCGGGCTACGACGGGCCCGTCTCCCTGGAGATCTTCAACGACGCCTTCCGCCAGGCCGACGTCAACCGCACCGCGGTGGACGGGCTGCGCTCCCTGCGCTGGCTCGAGGACCAGACCCGGCGGGCCCTGGCCGGGGAGCGGACCCGGGACACGCTCGAGCTCCAGGCGCTGCCCGCGGTCGAGGAGCCCAGCGGCCACGACTTCGTGGAGATCCGCACCGGGCGGCTCGGCGAGACCACCCGGCTCCTGCACCAGCTCGGCTTCGCCCTGGGCGGGCACCACCGGTCCAAGGAGAACGTGCAGGTGTGGGTGCAGGGACCGGTGCGGGTCGTCGTCAACGACGCGGTCCCGGACGGCTCCCCCACCGAGGTCGCCGCGCTCGGCTTCGACGTCGCCGACCCGGACGCCGCCGTCGAGCGCGCCACCCGGCTCGAGGCCCTGCCGGTGCCCCGCTCCCAGCGCGACGACGAGCAGGTGCTGCGCGGCGTGTTCGCCCCGGACGGCACGGAGATCTTCTTCTGCGAGCGCACGGCGGACGGGGTCCCGGCCTGGCTGGGCGAGTTCGGCGCGGACGACGAGCTCGACACCGGGGCCCTGGTCACCGGGGTGGACCACATCAACATGGCCCAGCCGTGGCAGCACTACGACGAGGCCGTCCTGTTCTACACCTCGGTGCTCGCCCTCGAGGCGCAGGCCTCGCAGGACGTCCCCGGGCCCTCGGGGCTGGTGCGCAGCCAGGTGATGCGCTCGGCCAACGGCGCGGTGCGGATGCCGCTCAACGTGGCCCCGACCGCCGCAGAGCAGGGCTCCTTCGTGGGCGCGGCCTACCCCGAGCACGTCGCGCTGTCCTGCACGGACGTCTTCGCCGTGGCCCGGCGGGCACGCCGGCGCGGGCTGCGGTTCCTGCCCGTGCCGCAGAACTACTACGAGGACCTCGACGCCCGCTTCGACCTCGACGCCGCGTTCGTGGCCTCCCTGCAGGAGCTGCACCTGCTCTACGACCGTGACTCCGAGGGCGAGTTCCTGCACTTCTACACGGAGACCCTGGGCACGGTGTTCTTCGAGGTGGTCGAGCGCCGCCACGGGTACTCCGGCTTCGGCGCGCCCAACGCCCCGGTCCGGCTCGCGGCGCAGTACCGGCGCTCGCAGGCGGCCCACCGGGCGCGCACGGAGGCCTGAGCGGCGCCGCGCCGGGGCGGTCCGGGTCAGCGGAAGACGCGCGGGCCCGTGTGCGGGGCGAGGAGCTCCTGCTGCTCCGCGGAGATGCGCAGCACCGTCCCGGTGGCGGGCACGAAGAACGCGAGCTGGGTCTCGGCCCGCACGCACGCCCGGCGCGAGACCACGTCGGTGATCTCGAAGCCCAGCGTCAGCGCCCCGCCGCGGGCGGAGACGACCCACACCAGGACCTCCACCGGCGTGTTGCGGTACTCGAGGGGGCGGAGGTACCTGATCCGGTTCTCGGTGATCAGCGCCTGTGTGCCCTCCGGCAGCGCGGAGAAGAACGGGATCAGCGGGGGCTCCACCTGGTCGCCGGTGCCCACGGGCACGCCCAGGGCAGCGATCCTCGCCTCCTCGAGCAGCCGCACGACCTCCACGTTGTTCACGTGCCCGTACGGGTCCATGTCGCCCCAGCGCATGGGCACCCGGCACAGCACACCGGACTGGTCCTCCACCGTCATGCGGTCCGTCCTCATCGGTCGTCGAACTGCCGTGCGCACGGCACGCCCGCGCGCACCGCACCGGCGTCCTACATCGTAGGCCCGTGCCACCCCGCCCGATCGGTCCCGTCGCGTCACACGGTGCCCGTGCCCCGTCGCGGGTGGGACAATGTCGGCTGACCCGGACTCCGTCCCCACGACCGCCGAGGAGCGGCCCCGATGCCCCGCAGCGCCCACAGCGCCCACAGCGCCCGCACCTCCCGCCGCTCCGCGTGGCCGGCCTGGGTGCTCGTCCCGGTGCTCGCCCTGGGCCTGGTCTGGCTGATCGCCGGCTGGGCGGTGTTCCAGCACCCCCGGACCGACGTCCCGGCGCGCTCGGACGCCCTCCTCGTCCTGGGTCCTCCGGACCGGACCCGCATGGCCGAGGCGCTGCGGCTCATGGACGCCGGGGTGGCGCCCGTGCTGGTCGTGGCCAACCCCGGCACCCGCGACCTCGGCGACGCCTCGGGCGAGGTGTACTACGCGCGGGCCGCGCAGACCTGCGCCGAGGACGAAGAGCAGGACTACGAGGTGATCTGCTTCCGCCCCGACCCCTCGACCACCCAGGGCGAGGCCATGGAGCTGCGCGCGCTCAGCGAGCAGCGGGGGTGGGAGCACGTCAGCGTGCTCACCTACCGTCAGCACGTCGCCCGGGCCCGCCTGCTGCTGGGTCGCTGCTACGCCGGGGAGCTGGACGTGCTCTCCTTCGATTACCCGGCCGTGCCGCGGGGGCCCCTGCGGGAGTTCGCCTACCAGTCCGGCGGCTTCGTGAAGGCCTGGCTCACCCCCGGCTGCGAGCAGCAGCTGCCGGGGCAGCCGAAGTCCGTGGACTGAGCGGAGCGGACCGCCTCAGCCGCCCCGGTCGGCGAGGTCGAGGACCCACTCGGCGGACCGGCGGCCGCCCTCGGAGGAGACCGTGTGGGCGTCGTCGCGCCCGGAGAGGACGTCCCCCGCGGAGGGCCGGGGCGCCCCCGGCCGGTGGGGGCCGCCTGAGGCGGCGATGCCGGCGACCCACGCGTCGGTCTCCACGCCGCGGTGCGCGTCCGCGGCCGTGCGGGCCCGCGCGGCGGCGACGGTGATGGGGTCCACGGGGTCGGTCATGGGCCCAGTCTTCCCCCGCCGTGGCCCGAGGGGAAGACTGGAGCCATGACCGACCTGCAGTGCCCGGCCACCGCCGTCCTCCTCGACGACGCAGCCTCTCCCCCGCCGTGGACCGCGCGCCTGCGCGTGGCCGAGCGGTTCACGGCCCGCGGCGCCGAGGAGCTGGTCTCGCTCGTCGAGGACTCCGCCGACCTGTTCCGCGGGGAGACCTTCGTGGTCGCCGCCCCCGCGGGTGACATCGAGGCGGCGCTGCGGCGGCGGGGCGTGGGCGGCCGGGCGCCCGTCGTCGTCGAGGTGGACTCCGCGGGGTGGCGGTCCGTGCCGGCCCCCTGACGCCCCGCTCCCCGACGGGGTCCGGTCAGGCTGGGCGCTCGAGCTCGTCGGCCACCCAGCCGTGCACGATGCCCGCGAAGGTGTGCGGGTCGGTGAGCACGCCCATGTGCGCGGTGTCCGTGACGATCCGCGTGACGTGGCGCTCCTCCGGGTCGAGGGCGTCGATCGCGGGGTCGTCGTCCCCCTGGACGAGCAGCACGGGCATCTCGGTGTGATCGAGCAGCAACGGCGTGCGGTCGGGCCGGTCCCGCATGGCCTCCAGCGCCCGGACCACGGCGTCCTCCGGCCAGTCCCGGGCCTGCCGGAGCGCGGCCTCGACGTCCTCCTCGCGGGCGTCCTCCCGGAACGTCCGGGGCATCTGCCGGTCCGCGTAGGCGGCGACGCCGTGCTCCCGCACGGCGTCGATCCCACGGTCCCGGCCGGCGCGGGCCGACGCGTCGTCGGCCTCGGTGGTGCTGTAGGCCAGGACGGCGTGGCTGATCCGGTCGGCGTGGCGCTCCAGGGCCGCCGCCAGCACGTAGCCGCCCAGCGAGTGCCCCACCCACACGCAGCGCTCGATCCCCTCGGCGTCGAGCACCTCGCACACCCGGTCCGCGTACGCCTCCAGGTCGGCGGCGCCCTCCGGGAGGTCGCCGCCGCCGACGCCCGGCAGGTCCACCGTGAGCACGTCGTGGAACGCCTCGAGCAGCGGCCGCGCCCGGTCCCACAGCCGCTGGGTGCACAGCAGCCCGGGGAGCAGCAGCAGGGTGGGCGCCCCCGAACCGGAGCGGGTGGATCGGAGCACGGCGCTGTCCTTCCGTCGGCGGAGTCCTGGCCGCCAGCCTACGGACCCGGGGGATCCGGTGTCGCCGGGTGCCCGCCGTGCAGTCCCCGGCACTGTGCTGTCCGGCCGGGACTCTAGTGTTTCCGCTGGTGAGGTCGACCTGACCCCACCGCACCGGAAATCCGAGGAGGACATCACTTCCATGATGGGACCGAGCCATGCGGCCTGCGGGGCGGCCGCGTGGGTGGCGCTGACCGCCGACTACCACCTGCACCTGCAGGACCTCAGCATGCCGATCGGGTGGGGGTTGCTGGACGTCGGCGACTCCGGGGTCCTCACCGGCGCCCTGGTCACGGCCGGCGCGGCGCTGCTGCCGGACCTGGACCACCCGGGCGGGACCGTGGCCCGGTCCCTGCGGCCGCTGTCCACCTGGTTGGCCCGCGGGATCTGCCGGCTCTCGGGCGGGCACCGGCGGGGCACCCACTCGGTGCTGGGGGTGGTGGCGTTCACCGGCCTGGCGGCGGCCGCGCAGAAGATCGGCATCCCTGCCGGGGACCTCGGCCGGGTGTGGCCGCTGGCGGCGGTCATGTCCGTGCTGCTCATCGCGTTCGCCGTGCAGGTGCTCGCCTTCGTGCCGGAGCGGGTGGCGAAGCTCAACTGGGTCGTGGGGATCGGGCTGGGCGTCGTCGTGGGCCTGTATCCGCCCGCGCACGAGTGGTGGTTCGCCGCCGCGGTGGGCACGGGCGTGGTGGTCCATCTGGCCGGGGACCTGGTGACCACACGTGGGATCCACCTGCTCTACCCGCTGCGGGTGCCCCTGCCCCTGCCCCGCGCCCTGTACAAGAACCGGTCCTTCCTGACCGTGCCGCTGATCGGCAACGCCGGGTCGGTCGCGGAGCTCGCGCTGCTCGCCCCGATCACCCTCTTCGCGCTGACCGGGCTGTGGGGCGCCTTCGCCCTGGCGACCGGGCTGGTGGTCGCCTGAACCGTCAGTCCTCCAGGCCCTGCGCCACGAGCTTCTTGCTCTGCTCGGCGCGCTCCTTCTTGATCAGCTCGAGCGTCCGGATCAGTCGCGGCAGGGTGATGATGACCAGCCCTCCGACCATGTTCAGCGGAATGACCCACAGGAACCACACGAACCAGTCCGAGTAGGAGATCGCCGCGCCCAGGTGCATGGCGCCGAAGATGACGATGGAGTTCAGGGCGCCGTGGAGCATGCCCAGTCCCACGACCAGCAGACCGCTGATCAGCGAGATCAGCGCGGTGACGACGTCGTCGGAGGTGCCCTGGCTCATCCGCGTGCTCAGCGTGATCGTGCTGCCGGCGAGGATCGCCAGCGCGGCCGTCTCCAGCGTGAGACCGCTCTCCATGTACTTCAGCGAGGTCTCGAGCAGGAGCTGCTCGAACTGCGGGAAGGCCGCTCCCACCACCCACATGAACAGCCAGCCGCCGACGAGGTTGGCCACGAGGGTCACCGTCCACAGCCGGCACAGCTGCAACCACGTGCCGTGCTTGGCGACCACCGCGTTGATGGGGATCAGGAAGTCCTCGGTGAACAGCTCCGAGTGCGCCAACCGCAGGGCGAACAGCCCGATGCCGAAGGCCATGCCCGCGAGCAGGTCGGAGCCGGTGGCGTCCTTGACGGCGAGCATCGCCATGATGCCCAGTCCGACGTCGATGCCGCCGAACAGCCCGGTGATGACGAGCGCCCGCCACGTGCGGTTGAGCCGGTCCGCCCCCTCCGCGACGGTGTTCTCGAACTCCTCGACGAGCTCGTCCTCGACCGGCTCGTCGCTGCGCCCCAGCTCCTTGCGCTTGTCCTCGGTCTGCTGGTGATCGGGCTGCATGTGCACTCCCCTGGTCGGCGCCGGCCACCCTCCGTGCGGAGGATGGGACCAGCGTACTGACCGCGCGCCGCCCTCACGATTGGCCATCGGGGGCGATCGTGGGTAGGATTGCCGTCGTTGCTCACAGCGGTCCGCCGCCGTGGGAGACGAGCGCGAGTGGCGGAATAGGCAGACGCGCACGGTTCAGGTCCGTGTGCCCGAAAGGGCGTGGGGGTTCAACTCCCCCCTCGCGCACCACGCAGGCGAAGCGGGACATCCGACGGATGTCCCGCTTCGCCATTTTCGTGCCCCGAGCCGCCGGTGCCCCCGAGGAGGGCACCGGCGGCCGGACTCAGCCGCCGACCGGGAGGGTCCCCGCCCAGTCGGTGCTGTAGCCGGTGACCGGCGCGTGCGGGATCTCCTCCCAGCGCTCCGGGTCCTCCTGCTGGACCTCTCCGGTGGCCAGCCCCAGCAGGAGCTCCTTCACGGCGAGCACGTTCTGCCGCACGCTCTTGCCGCGGGCTTTCTGGCCCAGGCTGCCGTCGGAGGAGTTGCCCGAGGTCTCGAAGAACACGACCGGGTGGGAGTGGCCCTCCGGGTTGAGCCCGTCGTGGTCGAGGCCGAGCATCATCGCCGACACGACGCCGCCCCTGATGTCGATCTCGTAGCTGCCGCCCACCTGGTAGCGGTCGATGTTGATGGAGCCGTACTTCGACAGCTCGTCGTAGACGTGCACGTTCATCTGGCGCGTCAGCCGGTCGTAGGCCCCGTCCTGGATCCCGGGCAGGGTCGGGCCGCCGGGAGCGAGCGAGATGCCGAGGGAGAGGGTCACGTCCTCGCCGGTCCCGTACTGCTGCTTCAGGCCCTGGTGGTGGATGTCGACGCCCCACGCCGGGTCCACGGTGGTCCAGTACTCGTAGAACGCCCGGGACTCGTCCGCGGCGAAGCCCTCCGCCGTCCAGTCGCGGTTGAGGTCGATCCGCTGCGGCGTCCCGCCCTCCGGGGCGTCCGCCACCCGGTCCCACAGCACGGTGTGCCGGATGTTGGCCTCGGCGCCGTCCGGGTTGTACATCGGGATGACGTGGAAGGTGAACTTCTCCCGGAGCAGCTCGTACTCGGCCGAGCCGTTGGTGCCGAGGTCCTTGAGCAGGGTCAGCAGGGCGTCGGTGCCGTAGGGCTCGTTGCCGTGGATCCGGCCCTGGAGCCACACGTGCTCCGGTCCGGAGCCGACGGTCGCGACCCACAGGTCCCGGCCCTGCTCGGAGGTGCTCACCTCCATGCCGGCCTCGTCGAGGGTGAAGGCGTCCACGCCGTGGCGGCTGGTCCGCTCCAGCTTCTGCAGCTCCCGCACCACGTCGTCGTAGGTCAGCAGGCTGGAGGTGCTGGTGCTCCCCTCGGTCGAGGGGAAGTTGGCGTCGGCGGCCGCCGGGGCCGCGGCGCCGAGGGGAAGGGCGACGGCGAGCGCGACCGCCGCCGCCGTCCGGCGGCGCGGACGGTTCGTGGGGCGTGCGGTCGCGGGGGCGCGGTGCTGAGGGATCACGTGGGTCCTCCGGGGGGTGAGGGCTGCTGCCGGCACGGCCCTGCGGAGGGGCGGCACCGGAACGGGGGTGATCGTGATGCTAATCACGATCGCACACGTCCGTCACCGGCCGGGCGGCAACAGTGGAAATACTGCTCGGTAGCGCGGCGTCCGCGCCCGGATCGTCCACGGGCCTCGCGCCGGGCGGCGCCCCGGTCCCGCCGGCACCCCGATCCGGCTCGGGTGCCGCGCCCGGGGAGACGCCGCAGCCCGCCGGGGCACGGTGATCCGGACCACATCGGCCGCACGGTGACGCCCGACGTCGTCGTCCCGGGCCCCGGAGCCATAGACTGGGCCACTGTGAAAGCACTGCTCCTGGAGAACGTCCACCCCGAGGCCGAACGCATCCTGTCCGAGAAGGGCATCGAGGTCGAGACCCGCAAGGGCGCCCTCGACACCGGAGAGCTCATCGAGGCCCTCGCGGGCGTCGAGCTGCTCGGCATCCGGTCGAAGACCCACGTGACCCGGGAGGTGTTCGAGGCCCACCCGCAGCTGCTGTCCGTGGGCGCCTTCTGCATCGGCACGAACCAGATCGACCTCACGGCCGCCACCGAGCACGCCGTGACGTGCTTCAACGCTCCCTACTCCAACACCCGCTCCGTGGTGGAGCTCGCGGTCGCCGAGATCATCTCGATGGCCCGGCACCTCACCGACAAGAACAAGGGCATGCACGAGGGCGTGTGGGACAAGTCCGCCACGGGTGCCCACGAGGTCCGCGGCCGCACCATCGGCATCGTGGGCTACGGCAACATCGGGTCCCAGCTGTCCGTGCTCGCCGAGACCCTCGGCATGCGGGTCTACTACTACGACGTCGTGGACCGCCTCCCCCTCGGCAACGCCCAGCGCTGCGACACGCTGGAGGAGCTGCTGGAGCGGGTCGAGACCGTCTCGCTGCACGTGGACGGTCGCACCAGCAACAACAACCTGTTCGGGCGCGAGCAGTTCGAGCGGATGCGCCCCCGGTCCCTGTTCCTGAACCTGTGCCGCGGCATGGTGGTCGACTACAACGCGTTGCGGGACGCCCTGGTCAGCGGGCACATCGCCGGCGCCTCCGTGGACGTCTTCCCCAACGAGCCCAAGGTGGCCGGGGACCCGTTCACCTCGGTGCTGCAGGGCCTGCCCAACGTGATCCTCACCCCGCACATCGGCGGCTCCACGCAGGAGGCGCAGGTGGACATCGGGCGGTTCGTGGCCGCGAAGCTCTCGTCCTTCGTGACCTCGGGCTCCACGACCCTGTCGGTGAACATGCCGCAGGTCCAGCTGGACACCGCCGTCAACGGGACCCGCATCCTCCACCTGCACCGCAACGTCCCCGGCGTCCTGGCGACCGTCAACAGCGTCCTCGGCGACCACGGCATCAACATCGACCGCCAGCAGCTGTCGACCCGCGGGGACACCGGCTACCTCGTCACGGACGCCGGCAACGGCGTGACGAGGGAGGTCATCGAGCAGATCCTGGGGCTGCCCGAGACCATCCGCCTCAGCACCATCAACTGACGCCCCGCCCCGCCCGCCTCCAGCACCTGACGGAGGCAGGTGGCACAATGACCGCATGAGCGGCGTCGAGGCGGAACCGGTCGTCCCCGGCAATACCACCTACGGGGCCGTCCTGCTGGCCCTCGACCCCTCTGTCGAGGAAGTGCACTCCGTGCTCGTGGAGATGGACGAGCGGCACGTGCCCGACTCCGGTGCACAGGGCCTCTTCACGCGCCTGCGGGCCGAAGGCGTCCTCACAGCGGTCGTCACCGCCCGTCAGGAGCTGCCCTCGGAGTTCCTGGCCGACGTCGTCGTTGCCGCGGACCCGCCGGACGACGACCCGGAGGGCCCCCTCTCCGGACGCCCCCACCGGCATCCTCCGTCCGCCTCCCTCCGGCTCGCCTCCCGCCAGCTGGAGGTCGATCCGGAGCACGTCGTCGTCGTCACCGACAGCCACCGCCTGGTGCGGACGGCCGTGACCGAGGGATTCGGCCTCGTCGTCGGCCTCGGCGACGCGGATCGCCGTGGACCGCTGCTCGCCGCGGGCGCCCACTTCGTCGTCGACGACCTCGAGGCCCTCGACCTGCCGCTGGCCCCCGTGTCCGGGACCGCCGCGTGGGGCGGCGGATCGGGCGGGGACAGCCCCTGGAACCTGACCTACACGTCCTTCGACGCCCGCCAGGAGGGGTTGCGCGAGTCCCTGTGCACACTCGGGAACGGGTACATGGCGACCCGCGGCGCCGCCAGCGAGGCCCGGGCCGGGGGACCGCACTACCCGGGGACCTACCTGGCGGGTGTCTACAACCGCCTGCGCACGGACGTCGACGGGCTCACCGTCGAGGACGAGCACCTGGTCAACGCCCCCGACTGGACGATGCTGCAGTACCGCGTCGGCAACGGGTACTGGTACCTGCCGACCGAGGAGAACGCCCTCGACTACGCGCAGGACCTCGACGTGCGCACCGGCGTGCTGACCCGCAGCCTCCGTTTCCGGGACGACGTCGGCCGCACCACCCGGGTGACCACGCGACGCTTCGTCTCCCAGGACCAGCGTCATCTCGCGGGCCAGGAGACGGTGTTCGAGGCCGAGGACTGGTCCGGGACGCTCACCGTCCGGAGCATGGTGGACGCGGACGTCGCGAACCGCAACGTCCGCGAGTACTCGTCGCTCGCCGACCACCACCTGGGCGCGGTCACGGTGGAGGACCTGGGACCCGGGACGGTCCTGGTGGACACCGTGACGAGCCAGTCCCAGATCCACCTCGCGGTGGCGATGCGCACCCGGGTGCTGGAGGAGAGCCGCGCGCGGCGCTCCGGATCGATGGTCCCCGTCACGCCGGCCCCCCGGGTGACGGGCCACGAGATGCGCATCGGGATGGCGGCCGGCGAGGCCGTGCGGGTCGAGAAGATCGTCGCCCTCACCACCTCCCGGGATCGGGCGATCTCGACGCCGGCGCTCGCGGCGGCCGGCGCCCTGGCCCAGGCCGGGACCTTCGAGGAGCTGCTGAGCCGGCACGTGGCGGCGTGGCAGGCCCTGTGGTCCGCGTTCGCCGTCGCGACGGGCACGGGAGGACAGGAGGGGCTCGCCGTGAACCTCAACACCTTCCACGTCCTCCAGTCGGTGGCCGCCGCGGGACCGGACCTCGACGCGGGCGTGCCCGCCCGTGGACTGCACGGCGAGGGCTATCGGGGCCACATCTTCTGGGACGAGATGTTCGTCTACCCCATGCTCACGCTGCGGCGGCCCGAATGGACGCGGTCGATGCTCGCCTACCGCTACCGGCGCCTCGAGGAGGCCCGGGCCGCCGCGCGAAGGGCCGGCCACGCCGGGGCGATGTTCCCGTGGCAGAGCGGCAGCGACGGCCGTGAGGAGACGCCCACGGTTCTGTTCAACCCCCGGACCGGGCGGTGGATCCCCGACAACTCCCGGTTGCAGCACCACGTCGGCCTGGCGATCGCCCACTCGGTGTGGCAGTACTTCCAGTCCACGGCGGACACCCGTTTCCTCGTGGAGGAGGGGGCGGAACTCATGGTGGAGGTCGCCCGGTTCTTCGCGGGCCTGGTCGTCCACGACCCACGGGACGACCGCTACGACATCACGGGGGTCATGGGACCGGACGAGTTCCACGACGGCTACCCCGGCACCCCGGGCTCCGGCCTGCGCAACAACGCCTACACCAATGTCATGACTGCGTGGCTGCTCACCCGCACCCTGGAGATGATCGACCGCCTCGGCCAGGACTACGGGGGTCCCCTGTGGCAGCGACTGGACCTTCGCGACGACGAGCTGGTGAACTGGAAGCGGATCCGCACCCGGTTGCGGGTCCCGTTCCTCGCCGGCGGCGTGCTCGCACAGTTCGAGGGCTACGGGGACCTCCCGGAGTTCTCCTGGGAGAAGTACCAGGAGCGCTACGGCCGCATCGGCCGTCTGGACCTCATCCTCGACGCCGAGGGGCTGTCCACCAACGACTACCGGCTCTCCAAGCAGGCCGATGTCCTGATGCTGCTCTACCTGTTCTCCGACCGGGAGCTGCGCGAGCTGCTGGAGCAGATGGGCTACGCCTTCCCTCCGGAGGCGGTGCAGGCCACCGTGGCCTTCTACCGCACCCGTTCCGCCCATGGGTCCACGCTGTCCAACGTGGTCCACTCGTGGGTCGAGTCGCGCCTCGACCGCCGCGGCTCCTGGTCGTTCCTCACCCGCGCCCTGAGCAGCGACCTCGTCGACGCCCAGGGGGACACCACCCGCGAGGGCATTCACCTCGGGGCCATGGCCGGCTCCGTGGACATCCTCACCCGCTGCTACACGGGCCTGGAGATCCGGGAGGACATGCTGTGGTTCCGCCCGGCGATCCCGCCGCAGGTGCCCGAGGTGACCTTCTCGATCCACTACCGGGACCAGCCGATCCAGATCGAGCTCACCCCGGCGGCGCTGCGTCTCTACCTCGGCCCCGGCCCCGCCCTTCCCGTGCGCGTGTGGGTGGACGGCGAGGTCCACGAACTCCGTGCCGGGGAGATCCGGCACTTCCCCGTGGCGGTGCCCGATGCCTGAGCCGTGCACCGCCGGCCACGGGGCCGCGGTCCCCGTGGAGGACCCCACGAGTTCACCGGATGATCACCGGGGGTTCCCCCTCGGTGGCACCGTGGTCGGGCCGCCCGGTCCACCATGGGACGACGACGCCCCCGCCCTCCCCCACCCTGGAGCAGTGATGTCACCAGACACCGTCCTTCTCGACCGTTCTGCGACCGCCGGCGTGGCCGACCCGGCGGTGCCGATCATCGGACCTGCCACGGGCCGCGCCCTGCACGTGATGAGCTACAACATCCGCTTCCACCACAGCGGCACGCGCGCCGGGCACCCGGACCACTGGCCCGACCGCGCGCCCCGGCTGGCGCGGCTGCTGCAGCTCGAGCAGCCCACGCTCCTCGGGGTGCAGGAGGCCCTCTACCACCAGCTGCCGGTGGTGGAGCAGGCGCTGCCCGCCGGCTACCGGATGGTCGGCTACGGACGCGCCGGGGGCAGCAAGGGCGAGTACTCTGCGATCTTCTACGACGCCCGGCGGCTGGAGCTGCTGGAGTGGGACCAGTTCTGGCTCTCCGGCACCCCGGAGCTCATCGGCTCCACCACGTGGGGCAACGACATCCCGCGCATCGTCACCTGGGGCCGTTTCCTGGACCGCGGCACCGGCACCGAGCTCGTGCTCGTCAACACCCACTTCGACCACGACTCCGAGGACGCCCGGGACCGCAGCGCGGAGGCCCTGGTCGACCTCGTGCACAGCTTCCACCCGCACACCCCCACGGTGGTCACCGGGGATTTCAACGCGGAGGCGGGCGGCTCCGGGGCCTACGCGACGCTCGTGGGCTCCGGGCTGCTCGCCGACACCTGGACGGCCGCCGAGGAACGGCTCACCCCCGCGTGGGGCACGTTCCCGGACTACGGGGAGGCCGTCGAGGGTGAGGAGCGCATCGACTGGGTGCTGGCCGGCCCCGACGTCAAGGTGCGCCGCGCCGCGATCAACACCGCCCGCTTCGCCGGGGGCCACCCCAGCGACCACGCCCCGGTGCAGGCGCTCGTCACCCTGGGACAGGACTGAGCGCCACGGTCCTGCGGGGTCCTGCGGGGTCCTACGGTCCTGAGGGGGCCTGCGGCCCTGCGGGTCCGAGGGTGAGCGGGCGCCACGGGCGGGCGCCGTCGGCCTCCGCGCCCATCGACCCCACGGTCCGCGCGGTGCGCGCCAGGGACGCCGCGTCCTCCTCCGGGGAGCGGCAGACGTCCTCGGCCGGCAGCGCGCACCACCGGATCGGGTCCAGGGTGAGGATGTGCGGGGTCCAGACCGGGTCGCCCGCGACCCACTGCCCGTCCTCTCGCGCGAAGGACATGCTGACCGTCAGGCCCTCGTTGTTGACCGGCACCCGGGTGGCGTGCTCGGAGAGGCTGTTGCCCAGCCCGTGCACGATCCAGGTGTCCCCGTGCTTCTCGATCGGCAGCACCGAGTGCGTGTGGTGTCCGTAGACGAAGTCGAACTCCCCGCTGTCGGCGAGCGCGTGCGTGACCTCGAGCTGCTGCCGGTCGGGCGCCGAGGAGTACTCCTCCCCGGCGTGCACCGCGGCCAGCACGATCTCCGCCCCCGCCTCCCGCGCCCGGCGCGCCTTGTCGATCATCTCGGGCACGTTCAGCAGGTCCACGCGCCACGGGGCGTCCGGGACGTTGCCGTTGAGCCCGTAGGTCCCGGTCACCAGTCCCACGCGCACGCCGTCCGCGTCGAGGACCAGCGGCTCCCGCGCGTCCTGCGCGGTGCGGTACGTGCCGGTGGTGGCGATCCCGGCGTCCGCCAGGACGTCGAGGGTCCGCTCGAGGCCCTCCGGGCCGGCGTCGACGGCGTGGTTCGTGGCCGTGGTGCACGCGTCGTAGCCGATCTCCGCCAGCGCCGGGGCGATCTGCGGCGGCACCTCGAACGAGGGGTACCCGGAGAAGGGACCCTCGGGCGCGGCGAGCGGGGTCTCCATGTCGCAGACGGCGAGGTCGGCGCTCTCCGTGAACGGGCGCAGCCCCTCCACGAGCGGGCCGAAGTCCAGCTCCCCGTCACCGTCCGCCTCGGCCTGCGCCCACAGCCCCGGGTGGAGCAGGACGTCGCCGGTGACCACGACCTCCAGCCGGTCCGGAGCCGACGGGGCCGACGGCGACGCCTCGGCCCCGGCGGTCCTCGGCGGGTCGGACGGGGAGCAGCCGGCGAGGACCGTCGCGCCCGCCAGGAGGACCGCGGCCAGGCCTGCCGCGGGGGCGCGGCGCACCGGCGGGGGGACACGACGAGAGGTCATGGACCGAGGGTAGGCCACCACGGCAGGGACGGCCCACCCGCGGCAGGTCAGGACAGGACCGTCGACCAGAGCCCCTCGTCCTCGGGGCGGTGCGGGACCTCCGTGCTGGGCACCACCTCTGCCGGCGCCGGGTGGGTCCTGCCCTTCAGCGCGAGCATCTCCTCCAGGTCGTCCAGCGGGGTGGGCGAGTTGTCGGCGCGCAGGTCGACGTCGAGCAGCACGGGGTACTGGAAGCCGGCGAGCGTGTCGGCCACGAGCACCGCGGCGCTCTGCTGCCCCCGGCTGTCCCCGCTCGCGTCCTGGCCCGCGCGCAGGCAGGCCAGGAGCGCACCGGCCATCCCGGTGCTGGTCGGTCCGGGCCCCGCGAGCGCCTCGTCCATCGCGGCGCGCATCGCCTCGACGACCTCCGGGCCGGCGAGGTAGTTGCCGATCACCACGAAGTCGGCCCCGGCCACGCCCCCCGCCCAGGGCGTGCACAGGCTGCCGGTGAGGTGCGCGCCGGGCCCCGCCACGGGCAGGACCGCCACCTGGCGCAGCGCGAGGTCGGGGTCGGCGTCGGTGAGTCCTGCGATCGCCTCCTCCGCCGTGCCCCCGTGGTGCAGCGTGCGGAGCATCTCGAAGCGCAGCCGCCGGTTGGTCCAGGCCTGGGAGGCCACCACCCCGGCGGTGGGCACGAGGGCCGGCACGGCGTTGCCCACGGCGAGTGAGCAGCTCGCCGTGGCGGCCCCGAGCAGACGGGAGTCCGCGCTGCGGGCGATCACGGTGTAGGTCACGGGCACCTCCTGGCCGCCGCGTCCGTGACGACCGGTTCGTTGTCGATGGCTCTCCCGCGCGGACCGGGAAGGGTGTCCCCCGCCCCGGCACGCCGGAGCAGCGGTGGTGGTGGTGGACCCTCCCGGGTGCATCGGGTGGGACGACACCCACGACCGGGTGCGCACCGGCAGGGCGGCCGGACGGAGCCCTGCCGGGTCTCCCCGGGCGGACGGCTCATTCCTACCACCGTGAGGCCTCGGATGGCACGCGGAGCACGGATCGTCGCCCTGGGGAGGGCCGTGTGCCTCGCCCTCGGCGCCGTCCACGGACCCCGTGGCGGAGCGCCGGACCGCCCCGCTCGAGGGCGAGCGGGCGCCCGCGGAGCACCAGAGGACGCGTCGGATCAAGTGGGCCGGTCTCCTCGTGGGCCTGGTCCTGGCCCTGCTCGTCTACTCCCTCGTGCCCTCTGACCTGGCCCAGCACGCCAGGCTCACGGCCGCCACCGCCGCCCGCATGGGCGTGTGGTGGATGACGGAGGCCATCCCGATCCCGGCCACCGCCCTCCTGCCGCTGATCATCTTCCCGGTCCTTGCGCCGGACGTGGCCGTCGACGACGTCGGAGCGTCCCACGGGAGCAACATCATCTCCCTCTTCATGGGCGGGTCGAGCTCCACAAGCTCGGTCCCATGTCGACCGGCGAGAAGCTCGTGCTGGCCGTCTTCGCGCTGGCGGCGCCCAGCTGGGTGTTCGTCCCCGTGGTCTTCGACACCCCGCCGATCAGCGACGCCGGCATCGCCATGGTCGTGGGACTGCTGCTGTTCCTGCTGCCCGCCGGCGCCGAGCGCGGGGTCCGGCCGCTGGAGTGGGCCTGGCTGCGACGTGCGCGTTCATGCTGCCGGTCGCCACCCCGCCCAACGCCATCGCGTTCGGCTCCGGCTACGTGACGATCGGCCAGATGATCAAGGGCGGGCCGTGGCTGAACATCATCGGCATCGCCCTGATCACCCTCGTGACGATGCCCCTCGGAGTCTGGATGTTCAGCATCGCGTTCTCAGCCGGTCCGCAGCACCGCACGGAGGCCCCGCGCTCAGCCGGCGGGGCCTCCGCCGTGCTCGAGCTCGGCCAGCACAGGGAAGTGGTCCGATGCCCACACGCCGCGTGGACGGTCCACGAGCACCCGCGCGTCGAGCACCCTGACCCGGCCGCCGTACAGGATCCAGTCCAGGCGCGGCGTCCTGGCACCGGGCTCCCGGTAGTTGGGGAAGGTCCCGGCGGCGTCCGCGGGGAGAGTGTCCCGCAGGCCGCCGGCGAGCGCGGCGTCCCAGGTGCGGGACCGGCCGGCGGCCGCGTTCATGTCCCCGAGCAGCAGCAGGGGCCCGTCCCACCCGAGGAGCAGGCCCTGCAGCGCGGCCAGCTGGCGCAACCGACCGCGCTCGGGCCACGGGTCGAGGTGGGTGGCGACCGCCCGCCAGGCCACTCCCGTGCGCCGGTCCGTGAGGTCGGCCAGCACCAGGGTGCGGGGGAAGAGGTCCCCGGGCCACTTCGATCCCGGGACCTCCGGCTGCGGGGACAGCCACCGCTGCCGCCACCGCTCGATCCCGAAGCGGGCGGTGTCCACGGCCAGCAGGCACCGCTCGCCGCGGCCGCCGGCGTCCCGCCCCTCGCCCAGAAGGACGTGCTGGGGACCCAGGGCCTGCTGCAGGGGGTGCAGCTGCTGCGGGAGGACCTCCTGGAGGGCGGCCAGCTCCGGCCGGTGCGCCCGGAGCACGGCCTGCACCGCGGGGGCCCGGGTGAACCACGCGTCCGGTGCCGTCCGGCGGTACTTCTCCAGGGGACGCCGGATGTTGAAGGTCATGGCCGTGAACGCGCCCCGGCCCCGCGGACCACGGGGGTCGGCGGGGCCGGGGCGGGCGTGGGCTGCCACGGGCGCGGGCCGGACTACTGGGCGGCGGACTCCGCCGCGCCCTGCTCCGTGCGGGCGCCGCCGTGCTGGAGGTCGCCGCCGCTGTTCTCGAGGTGGGCGCGCATGAACCACTGGAAGAGCTCGAGCTCCTTGACCTGGCCGATCAGCACGTCCTCGGTGACGGGGTCGAGCTCGCCGACCTTCTGGATCGCGTCGCGGTGGTCCTCGATCACACCGTTGTAGACGATGTCGAGGGCGGCGAGGTGCTCCACGCCGGTGGCGCGGTGGACCGAGTAGTCGTCCCAGGTGCGGGCCTGGACGAGGTCGCCGGGCAGGCCGGACGGGCCCACGCCCATGGTCGCCATGCGCTCGGCGAGCTCGTCGACGAAGCCGCGCACGAGCTCGATCTGCGGGTCCAGCATCTCGTGGACCGAGATGAAGTTGGGGCCCACCACGTTCCAGTGGGCGTGCTTGAGCGTGAGCTGCAGGTCGTTGAGGGCGTGCAGGCGCTGCTGGAGCGTCTGGGCGACCTCGTGGCCGTTCTCGGTGGACAGACCGGGCACGGTGTAGGGGGCGGTGCGCTGGTTCGGAGTGGCCATGGGTTCGTCTCCAGGTTTCCGGCCGCCGCCGGGCGGCGGCCTAGCTCGACAACTGTGGGCGGCCCGCCGGAGCGGGCCTCTTCCGACCACTATGGCACGGCCCCCACCTACTGTCAGCACCCTGTCCATTCGCTGTCCGCGATATCCGGCGGCCCGGGTCCGCCACCCCACCGGTGGCCGCGGCCGCCACCGGGTGCCTGCTACGGCCCTTGCCAGGACAGGGAGCCGCTGATTGGCTGGGGCCATGGACACGATTCCTGCCTCCGGCGACCAGCTCCCCGACGACCCGCACCTGGCCGATGACATCGGCATCCCCGACACTCCGGCGCGCGATCTCGAGACGGCCCCGGACCCGCTGGGCCAGACCAACGCCGGCCAGCGCGTCCCCAGCGCGGGAGACGCCGATGCCCCCGCCGCCCCGGACTCCGGGGCCGCGGCGGGCGGCCCCGGCCCCGCGGCCGGGGACTGACCCGACACGGCGGCGCACGGCGGGGCGCCGCCGCTACCCTCGGTCCCATGAGCACACGCAGCACCAGCACGGCCGCGATCGTCCGGGCCACCGGCGTCCCGTGGGAGACCTGGACGGCACGGCTCGACGCCCTCGGGGCGCGGTCGATGAGCCATCCCGAGATCGCCCGCCGCGCGGCGGAGCAGCTCGAAGGCGTCGTCGAGAACCGCGAGTGGTGGGCGCAGTCCGTCGCGGTCGCCTACGAGCAGCACACGGGAGCCCGCCGCCCCGGACAGGCCGGGGACGGCAGCTTCGGGGCGAACGCGAGCCGCACGGTGGCCGGCACCCCGGACGAGGCGCTCGCCCGGTGGACCGCGCTCCTGGCGGAGCGCACGGAGGTCGGCGGCGTCCCGTTCCAGCAGCCGCCCACCACCGCCGTCACCGAGAAGTGGCGCTACTGGCGCGTGCGTCTCGCCGACGGGACCCGGGTCTCCGCGACCATCGGCGACAAGGGGAGCGGCCGCGCCACGGTGGCCCTCGCGCACACCGGGCTGGCCGCCGCCGAGGACGTCGTGCGGTGGCGCTCGACCTGGAAGGACCTGCTGGCCGCGCTCTGAGCCCGCGCCGCGCTTGTGAGGCGGCTCACTCCTCGCCTACGGTGACCCAAGTACCTGAGACGAGGAGTATCACATGACCGTGCCCTATCCGCGCCTGCTCGCGCCCCTGGACCTGGGCTCCACCACCCTGCCCAACCGGGTGCTCATGGGATCGATGCACACCGGTCTCGAGGAGTTGCCCGGCGGGTTCGAGCGCCTCGCGGAGTTCTACGCGGAGCGGGTGCGCGGCGGCGTCGGGCTCATCGTCACGGGCGGCATCGGGCCGAGCCCCGAGGGCGCCACGCACGCCGGCGGCGCCGTGCTCCGCACCCCCGAGGAGGTGGCCCGGCACCGCACTGTCACGGACGCCGTGCACGCCGAGGGCGGGAGGATCGCCCTGCAGATCCTGCACGCCGGCCGCTACGCCAGGACGCCCGACGCCGTGGCCCCGAGCCCACTGCGCGCGCCCATCAGCCCGGTGGTCCCGCACGAGCTCACCGGCGAGGAGATCGAGCGGACCATCGAGGACTTCGCCCGCACCGCGGCCCTGGCCCTCGAGGCCGGCTACGACGGCGTGGAGATCATGGGCTCCGAGGGCTACCTCATCAACGAGTTCGTCGCCGCCGAGACCAACCACCGCACCGACGAGTGGGGCGGGTGCTACGCGCACCGGATGCGCCTGCCCGTCGAGATCGTCCGTCGCGTCCGCGAGCGCACCGGCCCGGACTTCATCCTGATCTACCGGCTCTCGATGCTGGACCTGGTCCCGGGCGGCTCCACGGTCGAGGAGGTCGTGGCGCTGGCCCGGGCCGTCGAGGCCGCCGGCGCGACCCTGCTCAACACCGGCATCGGCTGGCACGAGGCGCGCATTCCCACCATCGCCACGGTCGTCCCCCGGGGCGGCTTCTCCTGGGTGACCCGCCGGCTCAAGGGCGAGGTCGGGATCCCGCTGGTCGCCGTGAACCGGATCAGCACCCCGGAGACCGCGGAGCGGATCCTGGCGGACGGGGACGCCGACATGGTGTCGCTCGCCCGGCCCCTGCTCGCCGACCCGGACTTCGTGGTCAAGGCCGCGCGCGGCCGGGCGGACACGATCAACACCTGCATCGCGTGCAACCAGGCGTGCCTGGACCACACCTTCGCGGGCCGCACCGCCTCCTGCCTGGTCAATCCGCGGGCCGGGCACGAGACCCTGCTGCGCCTGGGCCCCACCCGCCGGGCCGAGCGGATCGGCGTGGTGGGCGCGGGCCCCGCCGGACTGGCCTTCGCCGTCAGCGCCGCGGAGGCCGGGCACGCCGTCACCCTCTTCGAGGCGGAGGACCGGATCGGCGGGCAGTTCCTGATGGCCCTGCGCGTGCCCGGCAAGGAGGAGTACGCGGAGACGCTGCGCTACTACGGCGTGCGGCTCGCCGAGCTGGGCGTGGACGTGCGGCTCGGGGCGGCGGCCGGGCCCGAGCACCTGTGCGGCTTCGACCGGCTCGTGCTGGCCACGGGCGTGGAACCGCGCGTGCCCGCGATCGAGGGGGTGGACCACCCGTCGGTCGTGGGCTACCGGGACGTCCTGCAGCACGGGGCGCCCGTGGGCCGCCGGGTCGCGGTCCTCGGTGCCGGGGGCATCGGCTTCGACGTCGCCGAGTTCCTCCTGCACTCCCCCGGCACCGGGGCCGACTTCTACCGGTCCTGGGGCGTGGACACCACGCTCGCCGCCCGGGGCGGCCTGGCCGCGCCCGCGCCGCCGCGCCCGGTGCGCGAGGTGACGCTGCTGCAGCGCTCCCCCGGCAAGCTCGGGGCGGGCCTGGGCCGCACGACCGGCTGGATCCACCGGGCCTCACTGCGGGCCGGTGGCGTCCGCACCCTGAGCGGCGTGACGTACCGGCGGATCGACGACGACGGACTGCACCTCACCGTGCCGGGACCCGACGGCACGGAGCCGGTCGAGCAGGTGCTGCCGGTCGACACCGTGGTGCTGTGCACGGGCCAGGAGCCGCTGCGGAGGTTGCACGCCGCGCTGCTCGAGCACGGGCACGACACCGGCGCCGTCCCGGTGCACCTCATCGGCGGGGCGGACGTGGCGGCCGAGCTGGACGCCAAGCGGGCGATCCGGCAGGCCACGGAGCTCGTCGCCGACCTGAGCTGAAGGGGCGGCGCTGTGCGGGCCCGGGCGCCGGGTGCCACGATGGGGGCAGCCCCGCGGAAAGGATCCCCATGCAGCTCGACCTCCTGCTCGTCAACGCCACGGTCCTGACCATGGAGCCGGACCGCCCCGTGGCGTCGAGCCTCGGCGTGCACGGCGGACGGATCGTGGTCCTCGACGACCCCGACGTGCCGGCGGCCGAGACCGTGGACCTCGGCGGGGCCACCGTGCTGCCCGGCTTCGTGGACGCGCACTGCCACACCGCGTGGTTCGGGCTGGGCCTGGCGGAGGTCGATCTCTCCGGCTGCACGTCCCTGGACGAGCTCTACGCGGCCCTGGAGCGCGGGATGGCCGCGAAGCCGCGGGACGAGGAGTGGCTCATGGCCACCGGCTTCCTCCCGGCCACCGTGGGCGGGTCGCTGCCCGACATCGACGTCCTCGACCGGCTCACCGGCCGCACGCCGCTGTTCGTCCGGCACACCTCCGGCCACGCGGCGGTGGTGAACTCCGAGGCGCTGCGCCGGGCGGAGATCCTCACCCCGGGGACCCCGGACCCGGTGGGCGGGCGGGTCGTGCGGGACGACACGGGCCGCGCCACGGGCCTGGTCGAGGAGACCGCCCAGGCCGTGGTGCAGGAACTGTTCCGCCCCTACCCGTTGCACAGGATCGTGGCGGCGCTCGACCGCGCCACCGCCCGCTACGCCGCCGAGGGCATCACCACGTTCGCGGAGGCCGGGGTGGGCGCCGGGTGGATCGGGCACAACCCCTCCGAGCTGCAGGCCTACCAGCAGGCCAGGGACGCCGGCGCCCTGCACGCCCGGGCCCAGGTGATGCCCGTGCTGGACGTCCTGCACGGGATCGGCGGACTCGGGGACGGCTCCGTGCGCGGGCTCGACCTCGGGCTGCGCACCGGCTTCGGCGACGACGAGCTGAGGCTCGGACCGGTCAAGGTGTTCGTGGACGGCTCGCTGCTCGGGGAGACCG
This sequence comes from Kocuria himachalensis, assembly GCF_054784195.1. Taxonomy (NCBI): domain Bacteria; kingdom Bacillati; phylum Actinomycetota; class Actinomycetes; order Micrococcales; family Micrococcaceae; genus Kocuria; species Kocuria himachalensis. The sequence continues at coordinate 24,925 of NZ_BAAGPL010000012.1, read as the reverse complement.
CCGCGGTGACCGAGGCCTTCTGCGGCGGCCACTCCACGGGCTACTTCCAGGAGAACCCCGAGCAGATGGCCGAGGCGATCCACGCCGCGTACCGCGCGGGCTGGTCGGTGGCCGCCCACGCGATCGGGGACCGGGCCATCGACTTCGCGATCGACGTGATCACCCGGTGCCAGGACGAGCACGGGCGCCACCGGGTGCCCAACCGGATCGAGCACGCGAGCATCACCCGCCCGGACCAGCTGCCGCGGCTCGCGGCCGCGGGGATCGTCGTGACTCCCCAGATCGGCTTCCTGCGCCCCATGGCCGCCCAGTTCCGCCGCCTCCTGGGACCTGAGCGCACGGACTGGACCTACCGTGGCCGCAGCTTCCTGGAGGGCGGGGTGCGGATCGCGGGCAGCTCCGACCGCCCGGTCGCCGACGGCGACGTCCTGCGCTCGGTCCAGGCCTGGACCGACCGCCTCGACGGTGGCGGGCTGCGGTTCGGCCCCGCCGGGGAGCGGCTCGACGTGCTGGACGCCCTCGCCGCCTACACGTCCGAGGCCGCGAAGGCGCTGGGGATGTCCGACCGGATCGGCTCGATCGCCCCCGGCAAGCTCGCGGACCTGGTGGTGCTGGAGGAGAACCCCCTCGAGGTGCACCGGCGCGGCGGCTCGGTGGAGCACATCGGCGTCCGCGCGACCTACCGCGGCGGCCGCCTCACCCACCACGCCCGCTGACCGGACGGCTGGACCGGGCCGGCCGAGCGGACGCCGCTCAGCCCTCCACGAGGATCCCGTCCTCGTCGGCCCACACCGTCCGGCCCGGGCGGAAGGTCACGCCCTCGATGACGACCGGCACGTCCTGCTCCCCGACGCCGTCCTTGGCGGACTTGCGCGGATTGGAGCCCAGGGCCTTGACCCCGAGGGGCAGCCCGGCCAGGGCCACCCGGTCCCGCACGGGACCGTTGATGATGACCCCTGCCCACCCGTTGCGCACGGCGGACTCCGCGATCATGTCCCCCATGAGCGCGGTGCCCATGGAGCCGTGGCCGTCCACGACGAGGACCGCGCCCTCCCCCGGGGAGTTGAGCACGGCCTTCACCAGGCCGTTGTCCTGGAAGCAGCGGACCGTGCGCACCGGCCCGGTGAACGCGGCCGTCCCGCCCAGGTCGAGGAACTGGCGCGGGCAGGACATCAGCTGCTCCCCGCGCTCGTCGTAGAGGTCGGCGGTGGTGAACGGGCGCGGGTCGGTCATGAGCTGCTCCTGAAGCATCCGGTGGCGGTTCCGGCACCAGCCTAGCCACCGGCACCGCCGCGACCGGGCCCGGCGGGCTCCGTGGACGGGCCCGGCGCCACCTCCGGCGCGGCGGACACGGTGGTGCCCAGCGGGATCTCCTCGATGAGCAGGGACAGCACGAGGCACCCCGCCGCCACGGGCAGGCCCCACAGGAAGATCGGCGGCAGCGACTGGGCGAAGGCCTGCGCGACCGCCTCCTGGACCGGGGCGGGCAGGCCCGCGAGCACCTGGGGGCTCAGGGCGTCGACGTCGAGGGCGGGCACGGCGCGGCCCGCGAGCGCGTCGTCGAGCCGGGCGACGAAGACGGAGCCGAACACGGCGATCCCGAAGGACGCCCCGATCTGGCGGAAGAAGTTCGACGACGACGTCGCGGCCCCCACCTCCGCGGGCGGCACCGCGTTCTGCACGATCAGGACGAGGTTCTGCATGAGGCATCCGATGCCGAAGCCGGTGACCGCCATCCCGGCGGCCGTCAGGGCGTAGGGGGTGGTCTCGTCGATCAGCGCGAGGAGCGCGAGCCCGGCGGCCATCACGACGGAGCCCAGCACGGGCCAGTGCTTGTAGCGCCCCGTCCGCGCGATGCGGCGGCCGGTGCCGATCGTGCCGACGAGCATCCCGACCGTCACGGGGATCATCATCAGGCCGGCCCCGGCGGCCGACGCGCCGTCGACCATCTGCAGGTAGGTGGGCAGGTAGGTGATCGTCGCGAACATGATCACGCCCATGCCCACGGCCGCCGCGGTGGGGACCACGAAGTTGCGCACGCGGAACAGGTGCAGCGGGACGATCGGCTCCGGGGCGCGGCGCTCGACCAGCACGAACAGGACACCGAGCACCAGGGCCGCCCCGGCGAGGCCGAGGATCCGCGGGCTCGACCACGCGTACGCCGTGCCGGCCCACGTGGTGAGGAGCACGAAGGCCACGCTGCCCAGCGCCAGCAGCGCCGTGCCCAGCACGTCGAGCCGCACCCGCCCCCGGGGGACGTGCGGCAGGTGCAGGAAGCGGGGGATGAACAGGAGCGTCACGAGCCCCAGGGGCAGATTGATGTAGAACACCCACCGCCAGCTCACGAGGTCCGTGAGGAACCCGCCGATCAGCGGTCCGCTCACCGAGGCGAGACCGAAGGCCGCCCCGATCACGCCCATGTACCTGCCGCGCTCGCGGGCGGGCACGAGGTCCGCGATGATCGCCTGCGCCCCGATCAGGAGGCCGCCGCCGCCCGCGCCCTGCAGGGCACGGAAGACGATGAGCTGGGTCATGTCCTGGGCGGCGCCCGAGAGCACGGAGCCGAGCAGGAAGACCACGACGGCCGCCAGGAAGATCCGCTTGCGCCCGTAGAGGTCGCCCAGCTTCCCGTAGACCGGCAGGCCCACGGTGGCGGCGAGCACGTACGCCGTGACCACCCAGGAGATCCGGTCGAGCCCGTCGAGGTCCCCGACGATCGAGGGCAGCGCCGTGGCCACGACCGTCTGGTCGAGGGCGGCCAGCAGCACGGCCATGAGCAGCCCCAGGAACGTGAGCCGCAGCTGCCGCTGCTCGGAGCGCCCCGGGCTCCCGGTCACCGCGTCAGCGATCGACCTTGACGACGGAGCCGTTGGCCACGTTGACGTACACGTCCACCGAGGTGCCGTCGGGGTCGTCGATGTCGACCTCCCAGACGGTGGTGCCGTCCTCCGTGTCGAGCTGGGCGCCGTCGAGCGTGCCGTCGACCTCGTCCAGCGCGGTCCGGACGGCGTCCTCCATGGGGACCTGGACCTGGGCGATCCGCTCGCGGTCCTCCTGGTCCAGCTGGTCGTCGCCCTCCTGCGGGGTGACCTCCGAGCCGTCCTGGGCGACGTCGACCTCCTTCTCCCGGTCACCGACGGCGAGCTTGACCTCCCAGCCGTCCTCGTCGTCCTTGCGGTCGAGCTCGAACACCTGGCCGCCCGTCACCGCCTCCTCGGCGGCCACGACCGCGCCCGCCACGGCGGCGGCCTCGCCCCCCGCGCCCGGCGAGGAGGTGGCGGTGCCCGAGGGGCTCGCGGAGGCGCTCTCGTCGCCGGTGGCCGACCCGGAGGGGCTCGCGGAGGCGCTCTCGTCGCCGGTCGCCGCGCCCGAGGGCGTGGCGCTCCCGTCGCCGGCGGTCGGGTCCTCGGTGCCCGTGGGCTCCGCGGGGGCGCTGGTCCCGGCTCCGTCCGTGGTCTCCTCGCCGCCGCCGCCACCGGTGCCGCCGTCACCGCATCCGGTCAGCAGGAGCGCCGAGACCGCGAGAGCGGCCAGGGAGAAGGTCTTTTGATCAGTGTGCTTCATACCAGAATTGTTCCCCCGGCACTGCGTCCTGGCAAGGGGCCTCCCGCCGCGCCTGGCTCCGCCCACGCGGCTCTCAGGCGTCGCGTCTACTATCCTGGAGAACGCCTGACCCGGGACCGGGTGCATGCGCACCGTGATCGACGCCAGGAAGGAGGCGGCATGGGATTTCTCGAGAGCCTCGAGAAGAACATCGAGAAGGCCGTCCGCGCCACCTTCGCCACGGGCTCCCGGAAGCGGGTGGAGGCGGTCGAGATCGCCAGCGCCCTGCGGCGGGAGCTCGACCAGGAGGCGTTCACGATCTCCGCCGGCCGCACCATGGCCCCCAACGTCTTCGTCGTGGAGTTCTCGGACGAGGACTTCCCCCGCGCCCAGGACTGGGGCACGCCCCTCGCGGAAGAGCTGTGCGACGTCGTCATCAAGCACGCCCGCAGCCAGGCCTACACCCTCCAGGGGGCGGTGAAGGTGTCCTTCACCCGCAACCCGGAGGTGGAGGCCGGTGAGTTCCGCGTCCACTCCTCGGCGCAGCGCACCGCGGAGTCGCCCAACACCCCCGCCACGCCGAGCGGGCAGCGGATCGCCCGCGGCCACCGCCGGGAGGAGGACGAGCCGACGCGGTCCGTGCCCGTGCAGCACTGGATCCCGGTGCTCGACGTCGAGGGCGCACGGTTCTCCATCAACGCGGACTCGATCGTGCTGGGCCGCTCCGCCGAGGCGGACATCACCGTGGAGGACACCGGCGTGTCCCGCAAGCACCTCGAGATCCGGCGGCAGGGCGAGCACTTCGTGGCCGTGGACCTCGGTTCGACCAACGGTTCCTACGTGGACGGGGAACGGGTGATCGGCCGCACCGAGCTGGTCAACGGTTCCGTGATCACCATGGGTCGGACCAGGATCACGTTCCGCCTCCTGACCCCGAAGGGGAACCGCTGAATGTCCGAACTCACCGTCACCCTCCTCCGCTTCGGGTTCCTGGCCCTGCTCTGGATCTTCATCTTCAGCATCGTCGCCAGCCAGGGTCGTGACCTGGCGGTCGGCGGGAAGCTCCCGGCGGTGCTCTCGAGGTCCCGCGCCGAGCGCCGGGGCCCCGCGGAGGACCCGGTGCCACCGGCCGCGGGTCCCACCACCGGGCAGCGCTCCCGTCCCCAGACCCTGGTCGTCCTCGACGGCCCGCTCCGCGGCCGCAGCTATCCCCTGGGCAACGCCCCCGTGCTGCTGGGCCGCTCCCCCGAGGCCACCGTGCCCCTCGGCGACGACTACGCCTCGGGCCGCCACGCCCGGCTGTTCCCGCAGGGCTCCCGCTGGTTCCTCGAGGACCTCGGCTCCACCAACGGCACCTTCGTCGGCCAGCAGCGCCTCTCCCGGGCCGTGCCGCTCGAGCCCGGGACCCCGTTCCGGGTGGGCAAGACCGTCCTGGAACTGAGGTCCTGACGCATGGCGATCGCCTTCCGCTACGCCGCGCGCTCGGACGTGGGCCGGGTCCGCTCGAAGAACGACGACTCCGCCTACGCGGGCCGCCACCTCGCCGTGGTCGCCGACGGCATGGGCGGGCACGTGGGCGGGGACGTCGCGTCGGCCTCCGCGGTCATGGACCTCACGAGCCTCGACCGGCCCGACCACCACGGCGACGGTGCCACCGTGCTCACGGACGAGATCCAGAACGCCAACCAGAACCTCGCCAAGCTGGTCCTGGGCAACGCCCGCCTGGGCGGCATGGGCACCACCGTCACGGCCCTGCTGGCCGACCGGGACGAGCTCGTCGTGGCCCACATCGGGGACTCCCGCGCCTACCGGCTCCGGGGGGACGAGTTCCGCCAGGTCACCAAGGACCACACCTTCGTCCAGCGGCTCATCGACGAGGGCCGGCTGCGCCCGGACGAGGCCGAGTCCCACCCGCACAAGAACGTCCTGATGCGCGTGCTCGGGGACGTCGACGCCTCCCCCGAGATCGACGTGGAGACCCTCCGCCCGGAGAGCGGCGAGCGCTGGCTGCTGTGCTCGGACGGGCTCAACGCCGTGGTCCGCCCGGAGACCATCGAGTCCGTGCTGGGCTCCACCGACGACCTCAACCAGATCGTGGACACGCTCGTGGAACTGACCCTGGACCGCGGGGCCCCCGACAACGTGACCGTGGTGGTCGTGCAGGTCTTCGAGACCGACGACACCGCCCCCGTGCCGCAGGCCGGCGAGGCGCGCGGCGCGGTCCCGGACCCGGAGTCCGCCCGCACCTCGGACGAGATCACCGGGGACGCCGGGACGCAGGGCGCCGCCGAGTCCTCGGCCGCCGCGCTGCGCCGCGACCTCGCCGCGCGCCCCCACCTGCTCGTGGGGGCCGCCGCCAACGCCACCCAGACCGGGCGCATCCCCACCGTGAGCGACAGCGTCCTCGAGCGCCGCGCGACCCTCCTGCAGACCTCCGCCCCCGACACCCTGGCCGACCCGCGGGACGTCGAGTCGGCGCTGCACCGGGCGGACGCCACCGTCCCGTCCCCGCGCCGGCGCCGCCACCGGCGCGCCGTGGCCGTGCTCGCGCTGGCCACGGCCGGGCTGCTGCTCGTGGCCGGGGGCTGGCTGACGAGCAGCTGGATCAGCTCCCAGTACTACGTCGGCGAGCAGCAGGGCAACGTGGCGATCTACAACGGCGTCTCCCAGTCGCTCGGGCCCGTGAGCCTCAGCGACCTCGAGCGCGCCACGGACCTGCGGGTCGACGACCTCCCCGGCTTCGCCCAGGCACGGGTGCGCAGCGCCATCCCCGCGGGCAGCCTCGAGGAGGCGGAGCGGATCGTGCGCGAGCTGCGCGAGTCCGTGCCCGAGGAGACCAGCGGTCCCGAGCCGCGCCCGACCGGCACCGTGCAGCGGGCCACCGCCTCGCCCGCGGCCTCCCCCACCGCCTCGCCCGCCGCCTCACCGGGTGGTGACGGATGAGCGCCCCCGCCGGGACCGTCCCCGAGGAGGAGCAGGTCGAGCCCCAGCAGAAGCCGCGGCGGCTCACCGAGCTGCTCCTGCTCGTCCTCGCCGTGGGCATCGGCGTGGGCGCCAACGTCCTCGTGGACCCCGACCAGCTGGGCTCGGGGGACCCGCACATCCTCGTCTCCGGGCTGGTGCTGGGCATCGGCGCGCTGGTCCTGCACGTGGTGCTGCGGCTGCGGGCCAAGTACGCGGACCCCTACGTGCTGCCGATCGTGGTGGCCCTCAACGGGCTGGGCATCGCCATGATCCACCGGATCGACCTCACCACGGACCAGACGGCCGCGGGCTCGCAGGTGGTGTGGACGGCCTTCGCCATGACCGCCGCCTGCCTGGTGCTCTGGTTCCTCCAGGACCACCGGGTGCTGCGGCGGATCACCTACATCTGCCTGGTGCTCAGCGGGCTGCTGCTGCTCCTGCCCCTCCTGCCCGGTCTCGGCCTGGAGCTCAACGGCGCCCGGATCTGGATCTCGGTGGGCGGGCGCACCTTCCAGCCCGGCGAGGTCGCCAAGATCACCCTGGCCGTCTTCTTCGCGGGCTACCTCTCGACCAACCGGGATCTCATCCTGCTGGCCGGCAAGAAGATCGGCCCGGTGCGCCTGCCGCGGTTCCGGGACATGGCGCCGATGTTCGCGGCGTGGATCATCGCGATCGGCGTGCTGGTGTTCCAGCGGGACCTCGGTTCCGCGATCCTGTTCTTCGGCCTGTTCGTGGCCATGATCTACCTCGCCACGAGCCGGCTGAGCTGGATCGTCATCGGGCTGCTGCTCGTGGCCGTCGGAGGGTTCTTCGCGAGCCAGGTCTTCGGCCACGTCGCGGCGCGCCTCGACTCCTGGCTCAACGCGTTCGACCCCGAGGTGTACAACCGGGCCCCGGGCGGTTCCGGGCAGATCGTCCAGGGCCTGTTCGGGCTCTCCTCGGGCGGGCTCTTCGGGCAGGGGCTCGGCCAGGGCCGGCCGGACCTCGTCTCCTACGCCAACTCGGACATGATCATGACCGCGTTCGGCGAGGAGCTGGGGCTGATCGGCCTGAGCGCCGTGCTCGTGCTGTTCTTCCTGTTCGTCACGCGAGGCTTCCGGGCAGCCCTGGGCACCCGCGACTCCTTCGGCAAGCTGCTGGCGGCGGGGCTGTCCGCGGTCATCATCCTGCAGCTGTTCGTGGTGGTGGGCGGGGTCACCCGCCTCATCCCCCTGACCGGGCTCACCACCCCGTTCATGTCCGCCGGCGGTTCCTCGCTGCTGTCCAACTGGATCATCGCGGCGATCATCCTGGCGATCTCCCACACCGCCCGCCGGCCCGTGGTCACCGGCCCGGCCACCGAGGCCGACCTCGCCGAGGTCGCCGCCTACGAGGCCGCGCTGCGGGAGGCTGCGCGACGCGACGAGCAGGAGCGCGCCGAGCGCCTGGAGCGCCGCCGGGACCGCCGCGGGAAGGAGCCGGACGGGCACGAGCAGGACGGAGCGCCGGCGGACGGGGAGGACCGTGCCGCCGGGGGGCGGGGCGCCCGGCCCGACACCGCCCGTGGTCCGGCGGTGCCCGCCGACACCGCCGCCACCGAGCCGATCGCGGCCGCGGGCCCGGGCGGGCACCGGGACGCCGAGGACGCGGACCACCACGGCGGCACCCCCACCGAGGCGATGTCCCGCCTCACCGACAAGGACCGCCGGAGCCCCGGCGGGTCCCGGAGCACCGAGAACGGAGGAGCGTCGTGAACCGGGCGATCCGACACACCTGGGTGGCCGGCGTGGTCATCTTCACGGTGCTGCTCCTCGCGCTGACCTACGTGCAGTTCGTCTCGGCGCGCACCCTCGAGGCGCACCCGTGGAACAACCGCAGCCTCTACGACCAGTTCGGCGCGGACCGCGGGGCGATCCTCGTGGACGGCGACCCGAAGGCGTCCTCCGTGCCCTCGGAGGACGACTTCGAGTACCAGCGCGTCTACGCGGACCCGTTGACGTACGGGCACCTGACGGGCTACTTCTCCCTCGTCTACGGCGCCACGGGACTCGAGGCGGCCCTCGGTGAGGAGCTCTCCGGCGCCTCCGACGAGCAGTTCTACGACCGCGTGGTGTCGATGTTCTCCGGGAACCAGCCCACGGGCGCGTCGGTCGAGCTCACCATCGACCCGGTGCTGCAGCAGACCGCCGCCGAGGTGCTCGAGGGCCGGAAGGGCTCGGTCGTGGCGCTCGACCCGGAGACGGGCGCGATCCTCGCCATGGTCTCGAGCCCCGGCTACGACCCCAACGAGCTGGCCTCGCACGACTCGGGCTCCGTAATCGCCGCCGCGGAACGGCTCAACGCGGACCCCGAGGAGCCCCTCGTCAACCGGGCCGTCGCCGGTGACCTCTACGCCCCCGCCTCGACGTTCAAGATCATCGACACCGTGGCCGCCCTCGAGTCCGGGGACTACACCACGGAGACCCTGATCCCGAACCCCCAGGAGCTGCCCCTGCCCGCCACCGACGTGACCCTGCCCAACTACGTGGGAGGCGGGTGCACCGCCCGCACGCAGGCGGACCTGGAGTTCGCGCTCGAGCAGTCCTGCAACACGCCGTTCGCCTCGATCGCCCTGGACCTCGGGGAGGACGCGATCCGGGAGACCGCCCGGAACTTCGGCTACGGGGAGCCCCTCTCGGTGCCGCTCCAGGTGACCCCGTCGGTCTTCCCCGAGGAGCTCAACGAGGCCCAGCTCGCGCTGTCCTCGATCGGCCAGTACGACGTGCGCACCACGCCCCTGCAGGTGGCCATGATGAGCGCCACGATCGCCAACAACGGTGTGCAGATGAAGCCTCAGCTCGTGCGCACCGTGCGCTCCGCCGACCTGTCCGTGATCGAGGAGCTCAACCCCGAGCAGCTGCGCCGTTCCACGAGCGCGGACGTCGCCGGGACCGTCTCGGACCTCATGGTCGAGGTCGTCGACGACGGCATCGCCCGGGGCGCGGCCGTCCCCGGGGTCCAGGTGGCCGGGAAGACGGGCACCGCCGAGATCGGCTCGGACGAGGGCCTCAACGACTCCTGGTTCACGGGCTTCGCGCCGGCCGACGACCCCCAGGTGGCCCTCGCCGTCGTCTTCGAGGACGTGGACGTGGCGACGGGCGCCTCCCTGACCAGTCCGGGTGCCAAGCGACTCTTCGAGGCGGTGTTGAACAAGTGAGACCATCGTCGAGCACCGTCCTGGGCGGGCGCTACGCACTGACCGATCGGATCGCGATCGGCGGCATGGGTGAGGTGTGGAAGGCCAAGGACCAGGTCCTGGGCCGGATCGTGGCCGTGAAGATCCTCAAGGAGGAGTACAACGGGGACCCGAACTTCCTGCAGCGCTTCCGGGCGGAGGCCCGGCACACCGCGCTCCTGAACCACCCCGGTGTCGCCAACGTCTTCGACTACGGCGAGGAGGAGGGCTCCGCCTTCCTCGTGATGGAGCTCGTCCCGGGCGAGCCGCTGTCCAACATCATCGAGCGGCAGAAGACGCTCGCGCCGGACACCGTGCTCAACTACATCGGGCAGACGGCCCGGGCGCTGGCGGCCGCGCACGCCCAGGGGCTGGTGCACCGCGACGTGAAGCCCGGCAACCTCATCATCACCCCGGACAACCGGGTGAAGGTCACGGACTTCGGGATCGCCCGCCTGGCGGACCAGGTGCCCCTGACGGCCACCGGGCAGGTCATGGGCACCGCGCAGTACCTCGCGCCGGAGCAGGCCACGGGGCAGACCGCCACGGGGTCCTCGGACATCTACTCCCTGGGCATCATCGGCTACGAGTGCCTGGCCGGGCGCCGTCCCTTCACCGGGGAGTCGCAGATCGCGATCGCCCTCGCGCAGGTCAACGACCCGCCGCCACCGCTGAAGGACAGCGTGCCCGAGACCGTGCGGGCGCTCCTGATGTCGATGCTGGCGAAGGACCCCACGGACCGCCCGGCCACGGCCGGCGCGCTGGCCACGGCCGTGGACGCGATCCGCCGCGGGGACGAGGACGCGGCGGTCGCGGCCGTCCCCGGGATGCGCCCGTTCCTCGACCTGCCCGACGACGACGCCACCCAGGCGTTCGAACCGGTGCGCGACGAGCCGACGCAGGTGCTGGACCGCGAGAGCACCGCGGTCGCCGCGGCGAGCGGCGCCGCCGCGGCCGGAGCGCCGCGGCCCATCACCGCCGAGCTGGACGTCGTCGACGGACCGCGGGGGCCCGAGGACGACGCCCGGGGCCCCGGCACCGACCCGGTCCGCCCCGAGGAGCGCCGCGGGCGCCGCTCGGTGTGGTCCTGGCTGCTGCCGGTGCTCCTGGTGCTGCTCGTGGTGGCGGGGCTGCTGTGGTTCTTCCTGCTGCGCGACCCGGCGCCCGTGAGCCAGGAGCCGTCCCCCACCGGCACCGTCTCCACCTCGGTGGTGCCCGGCGCCCCGACGACACCGGCGGCGGAGCCGCCCGCCGCGGCGGACACCGTGGAGGTCCTCGCCGCCCGGTACGAGGGCCGACCGGTGGACGAGGTGGTGCAGGAGCTCTCGGACCTGGGCTTCCCCGTGGAGCGGGAGGGCCGCACCGCGGACGAGGAGGAGGACACCGTCCTGTCGCTGAACCCCGTGGGCCAGGTGGCGCGCAGCACCACCATCACGGTGGTCTACTCGACGGGCCCGGACACCGTGGAGCTCCCCTCCGGGATGGTCGGCCGGGCCGCCGACCCGCTGATCGACGAGATCCGGCTGCTGGGCGTGAACATCATCCGCTACGACGAGACCACCGAGGACGCCGAGCCCGGGACCGTGCTGCGCACCCAGCCCCTGGGCGGGTCCACCGTCCGCCCCGGCGACACCATCGAGATGTGGGTCGCCGCCGCGCCCGAGACCTCCCCCGAACCCACCACCGGATCGCCCTCGCCCACCGCGACACCGACCGGACCCGGCCGGGAGGGCTGAGCCGTGCCGGGCCGGAACCCCGTCCCCTCCCTGATCAACGACCGCTACGAGGTGGGCGAGACCATCGGCCGCGGCGGGATGGCCACCGTCCACCTCGGGCGGGACCTGCGGCTGGGCCGGCGGGTGGCCATCAAGGTGCTGCGCCCGGAGCTGGCCCGGGACGGCACCTTCCACGAGCGGTTCAAGCGCGAGGCGCAGTCCGTGGCCGCCCTGAACCACCACTCGATCGTCTCGGTCTACGACACGGGGGAGATCCTCGCGGCGACCGACGAGGGCGTGGACCGGCCGTACATCGTGATGGAGTACGTGCCCGGCCGGACCCTGCGGGAGCTGATCCACGAGAACGCCGTGACGCCCCAGGAGGCCGTGGACATCACGCTGGGCATCCTCGACGCCCTGGAGTACAGCCACCGGGCGGGCATCGTCCACCGGGACATCAAGCCCGCCAACGTGATCGTGACCCCGGAGCGGCAGATCAAGGTCATGGACTTCGGCATCGCCCGGGCCGTGGAGGACACCTCGCCGGCGCTGACGCAGGCCCAGGCGGTCCTCGGCACCGCGCAGTACCTGTCCCCGGAGCAGGCCCGGGGCGAATCCGTGGACGCCCGCTCCGATCTCTACTCCGCCGCGTGCGTGCTCTTCGAGATGCTCACGGGGCGGGCGCCGTTCGTGGGCGGGTCCTCGGTGGACATCGCCGCCCAGCACGTCCGGGACCGTCCCCCCGCGCCCTCCGAGCTGGACCCCCGGCTCGGCAGACGCGTCGACGACTTCCTGGCGAAGGCCCTCGCCAAGGACCGTTCCGCCCGCTTCCAGGACGCCGGCCAGATGCGCCGGGCGCTGCGCGAGCTGCGCCCGGCGGTGCCGGGGGACCTGGACGCCACTCAGCCCCTGCACGCGGTGCGGCAGCGGGACGAGGACACGAAGACCCTCCCGCCCGTCCCCGTTCCCATGGCTGCCGCGGTGGCGGAACCGCCGACGGCGGCGGGCACGGCGGTCGTCGCGTCGCCGGTGGCCGCGAGCGACCCGGCGGGCGGCTCGACCCCCGCCCGGCGCCCCCGGCGGGGTGCCCTGCGCACGGCGCTGATCGCCCTGCTCGCCCTCGCGGTCCTCGCCGTCCTCGGGGTCGTGGCTCTCCAGTGGGTCCAGGACCAGCGCGGCGGACCCGCGCTCGTCGCCGTCCCCTACGTGGCGGGGATGGACGCGTCGGTGGCCGAGACGGTGCTGCGCAACGCGGAGCTGGTGCCGCAGCGCGAGGAGGTTTTCGACGACGAGGTGCCCGAGGGCGACGTCGTCGGCACCGACCCCGTCGCCGACACGCAGGTCGAGGAGGGCTCCACCGTGGTCCTCGGCGTCTCGAGGGGGCCCTCCCAGGTGGAGGTCCCCGACGACCTCGTGGGCCGGTCCGAGGAGGACGTGCGGGACGCCCTGGAGTCCGCCGGGCTCGATCCCGGGGCCACCCGCACGGCGAACAGCTCGTGGGTGCCCCAGGGGATGCTGGTCGCCACCGACCCGGCCGGCGGGACCACCGTCCCGAGCGGCTCGGAGGTGCAGCTCGTGCTGTCCACGGGACGGGTGACCGTGCCGCAGCTCGTGGGCCTGAGCCGGGAGGAGGCGGTCGCCGCCCTCGGCGAGGACGCCGTCCGCCTCTCGTCCGAGGTCGTCGCCACCCCCCGGACCGGGGTGCCGGCGGGGCAGGTCGTGGACCAGAGCGTCGACGCCGGCCAGTCCGCGGCGCAGGGCTCGACGATCACGCTCACCGTGGCGGTGACCCCGGAGCCCGAGCCGACCCCGGAGCCGACCCCCTCGCCCACCCCGTCGCCCTCCCCGGAGGCGACCGAGGACGAGGAGGATCCCGAGGAGACCGTCGCACCGGACGACGAGGACGCATCCGAGCCCGGCGCCTCCCCGGACGACTCCGCCGACAGCTCCCCGGACGACTCTCCCGACGCCGATGCGCTCGACGCCGGCGAGCAGGACAGGATCCCGGAGCGCGCGGCCGAGCGGGCGCGCGAGGCGCTCGAGCGGGCGGCGGAGCGCGAGTCCGGGCGCGACTAGCGGCCGGGCCGAGGAGGCGCCGGGGCGAGGACCCGCGCGGGCGGGCGGCGCGCGGTCAGACGGTGATCAGCGGGGACAGCGACGCGGCGGCCCGCGCAGCGCCCTTGAGCCCCACGAGCTCGAGCCAGTTGCCGAGCATGAGGTAGCCGCCCTCGGTGAGGACGGACTCGGGGTGGAACTGCAGCCCGTGCAGCGGGGCGCTCTTGTGCCGCAACCCCATGATCACCCCGTTCGGGGTGCGCGCGGTGACCTCGAGGACGTCGGGCACGGACTGGTCCACCACGGCGAGCGAGTGGTAGCGGGTCGCCGTGAAGGGACTGGGCACCGCGCCGAAGACGCTGGTGCCGTTGTGCTCCACCCGGGAGGTCTTGCCGTGCATGAGCTCCTCGGCGTGGGTGACGGTCCCCCCGTACGCCTCCGCGAGGGCCTGGTGGCCGAGGCAGACGCCGAGCAGCGGCTGCTGCGTCTGCTCGGCGTGGCGGATCAGGGCGGTGCACACGCCGGCGTCGGCGGGAGCACCCGGCCCGGGCGAGAGGAGGACGCCCTGGTGCTCGTCGGCGAGCGCGCACGCGGCGGCCTCGTCGAGGTCGTCGTTGCGGATGACCGTGGTCTCGGCGCCGAGCTGCTCGAGGTAGCCGACGAGGGTGTAGACGAAGCTGTCGTAGTTGTCCACGACGAGGATCTTGACGGTCACAGGGTCTCCTGGGAGTGGGGTGCCTCTCGGCGCGTGCGCCCGTCCAGCTTACGCGCCCGCGGGAAGGCACGCACCGGGCGGCTAGACTGGTGCACCGGACCCCCCGCCGTGCAGACGGCCCGCTTGGTGACCAGGAGGATCAGTGCCCGAGTCCAAGAACCGCCGCAAGAAGCCGACCCGCCGTCCGGGCGGCTCCGGACGGACCGCCCCGGCCGCCGCCCCGCCCGTCGACGCGGAGCTGGCGCGGCTCGCGGCGGAGGGACTTCCCGGCGGCTCCACCGCCTTCGACCCGGAGGCCACGGCGAACGCGGTGGCGCAGGAGCTCACCGAGCGCTCTCGGCACGGCTCCCCGGAGACCCATGCCCCGACGCCCACCTGGTACAAGGTCATCATGCTCGGCCTGCTGGTGGTCGGGCTGCTGTGGCTCATCGTCTACTACCTCTTCCAGGGCACCTACCCGGTGCCCGGGATCGGCACGTGGAACATCGGGGTCGGTCTGGCCCTGATGATGGTGGGGCTGATCATGACGACGAAGTGGCGGTGACCTCGGTGTCCCACCCCGGCACCGGTTCCGAGGACCCGCACGAGCCCTCCCCCAAGCCCCTCAAGGACGAGATCGCCGAGTCCCGGCCGAAGGACGGTCGGAGGCTCGATCCCGCGACGTTCGAGGTGCGGCTGCGCCGGTGGGCGCTGCTGCTGCTGATCGCGGGCCCCGCGCTCTGGTTCCTGGTGCAGCAGGTCCGCTAGCCCCGGTCACGGCACCGACGACGGTGGCCCGCCCCCCTCCCGGGGTGCGGGCCACTGCCGTGCGCGGAGCGCTCGTCGGGGACTCAGGCCTGGGCCGAGACGGCCTCCTGGCCCTCGACGGTCTCCTCGGGGTCGTTCTGCGGCGCGGTGAACGCGACGTCGAGACCGATGACGACCTTGTCGGAGACGAGGACCCCGCCGGCCTCCATCGCGGCGTTCCAGGTGATGCCGAAGTCCTTGCGGGAGATGGTGGTCTCGGCGGAGAAGCCGGCACGGGTCACCCCGAAGGCGTCGACGACCACGCCGCTGAACTCGGTGGCGAGCTCGACGGTGCGGGTCACGTCCTTGATGGTCAGCTCACCGGTGATCGTGCCCTCCTCGCCGTCGAACGCCACGGCGGTCGAGGTGAAGGTCATCGTGGGGTACTCCTCGACCGCGAAGAAGTCGGCGCTGCGCACGTGGGCGTCGCGGTCGGCGTTCTTGGTGTCGATGGTCGCCATCTGGATCGTGGCGTTCAGGGTCGAGCTCTCGACGGGGTCGGTGACCTCGAGCTGCGCGTCGACCTCGCCGAAGGTGCCGCGCACCTTGGAGATGCCGGCGTGGCGGACGGTGAAACCGACCTCGGAGTGGGCGGGGTCGAAGGTCCAGGAACCGGGGACGAGACCGTTGAGCTGGGACATGGTGTTCTCCTTGGGGTGAGCGACGAGCAGGTGGTTGCTTCGTCAACTACTCTAGGAGCACCTTGGTGATGTGTCAACAACAATCTCGGAGGAATCTCCGGTCGGCCGCTCGGACCCCGCCGCCGGACGCTCAGGCCTCGGGATCCAGGGCGGAGCGGTCGTTGAGCTCGTGGAACCGGCGGCGGTGGTAGACGAGCGGGACGCCGGTGCCCTCGTGGCCGAGGACGTCGACCACGGCGGCGTTGAACACGAGGGCGGGCCCGGCCTTGATCCGGGCCAGCGGGATCGCGCGCAGGACCCGGGCGACGCTCAGCAGCCGGGGCTCCCCCGTCTCCAGGTACTCCCAGGGCATGTCCGCGCCGAAGCGCGGCGCCCCGGAGACGGCGAACGACCGGGCGAGGTCCAGGTTCTCGGCGTCCAGCAGGTGCACCAGGAAGGAGTCGGCCTCGGCCAGCAGCGCGGCCGAGCCCTGGCGGGCCTGCAGCGAGAAGCCGAGGATCGGCGGGACGGCCGACACGGAGGACACCGAGGACGCCGTCAGGCCCACCGGCCCCTCGGGGCCCCGTGCGGTGATGATCGCGACCCCCGCCGGGTGGTGGGCGAAGGCCGCCTTGAACGCCTCGCCCACGTGCTCGAGGTCCTGGAGGTGGTCGGCCGGGATCTCGAGGTCGGCGACCTCCGCGGCCGCGCGCTCGGCCGGCGGGCCGGGCGGCGGGACCGCGCTCAGCCGGGACTCCTCCGCCGTCTGCGCAGGCGTCTGCTCCGGCGTGCCGCCGGTGGACGCACCGTCGTCGTGCCCTCGACGAGGCCGGCGTTCGTGGTGCTGGGCCGCCATGGGAGTCCTTCCGTGGAGAGCTGTGGGTGGATGCCGCCGGGCGGCCCCACCCGTCCACGCTACGACCGGAACCGGAGCGGGAGTCAATCGATTCCGTCGCTGACGGGGCGGGGTTCACCCGACGTCACAGTCTTGCACGGGCGCCGTTGCCGTGTCCGGCGCCCCGGGTCACCGGGCCAGGCCCCGGTAGCCGCGGGCGTAGTGCACCAGCGGGTCGTCGGCCTGCGCCTCGGCGACCCCGCGGCCCATCGCCGTCACCTCGCCCACGACGATCCGGTGCGTCGCGGCGGTGTGCACGGCCACGGTCGAGAGCTCGAACCACGCGAGCGCCCCGTCCAGCACGGGGGCCCCCGAGCCCGGCGCGCGCCGGAAGTCCACCCGGTCCAGCAGGCCCTCCACGGGATTGCCCGGGCTGGCGAGCCAGTTGGCCACGCCCTCCTGGTCCCGGCGCAGCACGGAGAGCGTCCACGCGCCGGAGGACTCCACGGCGTCGCAGATCCGCCCCTCCTCGAAGAGGCTCACGAGCATGGTGGGCGGATCGTAGGAGACGTCGAGGAACCCGGTCACGGTCGCGGCGACGTCCCGCCGCCGGTGCCGGGCGGCCACGACGGCCACGCCGGACGCGATGTCCGCGGCGAGCAGGCGGTAGGCGCCGACGTCCTCGGCGTCCGGGGCCGCGGGGTCGACGAGGTGGGCCGGTGCGGGGTCGGGGAGCTCCATGCCGCCAGTCTGGCACGGGGCTCAGCGGTCCGGCCGGGCCCGGCCCGTCATCCGGAGGGTCAGGTTCAGCCGCCCGCCCTTCATGCCCAGCGCGGCCGCCCCCGTGCCGGGACGGATCCGCGGCACTCCGTGGAACGCGTAGCGGGAGGGGCCGCCGAAGACGAAGAGGTCGCCGCTGCGCAGCTCCACGTCCCGGTACGGCGCCGACCGGGTCTGCGTGTTCCCGAAGCGGAAGACGCAGGCGTCCCCGAGGGAGAGGGAGACGACGGGCGCGGCGGAGGCCTCGTCCTTGTCCTGGTGCATGCCCATCCGGGCGGCGGCGTCGTAGTAGTTCACCAGGGCGGTGTCCGGCCGGTAGTCCTGCGCGTCCGGGCTGCCGGGCCCGTAGGCCTCCAGCACGGCCCGGCGGCCCAGCGCGGTCAGCCACGGGGGTATGTCCGGTGCGCGCTTGCGCTCCCCGGTGCGCAGGTACCGGTAGGGCGCCCAGTCCCAGCCCAGCGTCGTGGAGCGCACCGACATCCGGCCGCCTCCCGGGAGCACCGCGTGCCGCATGGGCACCGGGCCCACGGCCCACTCCCGGCAGTGCTGCACGAGCTCCTGCTGCTCCCGGGGCCCGAGCCAGTCCGGGACGTGGACGGCACCGGGGGCGATCTCGGCGCGCTCCCGCGGCAGCTCGAACAGCTCGGGCGCCGAGAACGGAATCGAGGGGTCGGTCATGCCGCCGAGCGTAGCCGCGACCGCCGACACCGCGCGGCTACGCTCGGCGGCGCCGGTGTGCGCCCGGCCACGGCGGTCCCGGGCGGAGAGGAGTAGCGTGGAGGGTCTCCCGATCCCCGTGAAAGGTCCGCCGTGCCGCTGCCCCTGTCCGTCATCGACTTCGCCACCGTCCGCAAGGGCGCGTCCGTGGGCGAGAGCTTCGCCGACTCCGTGCGGCTCGCCCAGCACGCCGAGCGCCTGGGATACCTGAGGGTCTGGTACTCGGAGCACCACAACATGCCCACGATCGCCTCCTCGGCCCCGGCCGTGCTGATCGCCCACGTCGCGGCGCACACCTCCACCATCCGCCTGGGGGCGGGCGGCGTCATGCTGCCCAACCACTCTCCCCTCGTGATCGCGGAGCAGTTCGGCACGCTCGCCGAGCTGCACCCCGGGCGCATCGACCTGGGGCTGGGCCGGGCCCCCGGCACGGACCTGCGGACGGTGCGGGCCATGCGCCGCGACCCCTCCGCCGCCGAGCAGTTCCCCCAGGACCTCCGCGAGCTGCAGGGCTATCTCAGCGGCCGCTCGATCGTCCCGGGGGTCAGCGCCGTGCCGGGCGCGGGGACGGACGTGCCTCTCACCGTCCTGGGGTCCTCGCTGTTCGGCGCCCAGCTCGCCGCCGCCTACGGGCTCCCCTACGCCTTCGCGTCCCACTTCGCCCCCGACGCCCTCGTGGACGCCGTGGCCGCCTACCGTGCCGCGTTCCGGCCCTCCGAGCAGCTCGCGGAGCCGTACGTCATCGCGGCCGTCAACGTCATCGCCGCGGACACCGCCGAGGACGCCGCCGAGCAGCTCGGGACCGCCCGGCGAGAACGGGTGCGCGCCATGGTGGGCCGCGGCCGCGAGCTGAGCGAGGCCGAGCTGGACATGGTGATGGACAGCCCCGCCGGACAGCAGGTCCTGCACATGCTGCACTGGTCGACCGCGGGCACGGGCACCGAGGTGCGGTCCTACCTGGAGGACTTCGCGACGACGGCGGACGCCGACGAGCTCATGATCGCCCCCGCCTCGCCCACCGCCGACCAGGTGCTGCGTTCCATGGCGATCCTCGCGGAGGCCTGGGCACAGGACACCGTGGGACAGCTTTCGTCCGGGTCGTCGCGACTGTAAATTCGGGGAACTGCCGGCGTCCGCCGCCACGGCGCCGCCCCCGGGCGGCGCCGCCCCTCCCGAAAGGTCCCCGCCATGCGCTCCGCCCCCCTCCGACGCACCGTCACCGCCCTGGCCTCGGCGCTCGCCCTCGCGGGCGCGGCCGCCTCCCCGGCCGCCGCGGCACCGCGCACCATCGAGCTCGTCAACCTCGGCGACTCCTACTCCGCGGCCTTCGGCACGGGCGGGCTCCGGCAGGTCGAGGACCTTCCCCGCTGCGCCCAGGGGACGGGACGGGACCACGTCGACAAGCTCGAGTCCCACCCCCGCGTCGAGGTGACCCTGGACGCGGCCTGCGCCGGCGCCACCACGAAGGACGTGCGCCGCCTCGTCTCCGTGCCCTTCGTGAGCGACGCCCTCGCGGAGGCCGACGTGGTGACGCTGACCATGGGTGGCAACGACATCGAGTGGGGCCGGTTCATCCAGGCGTGCAGTGCTCCGGCGGAGGCCCAGTACGGCCCGGGGCCGTGCGAGGCCATGCTCGCGCAGGCGCCCTCGCTCATCGCCGGCGCCGCCGCCTCCGCGGCCGAGACCGTCACGGCCATCGACGCGGTGGCGGACGCGCGCATCGTGGTGCTGGGCTATCCGCGGCTCTTCGACGACCGGCAGGACACCCCGCTGCTCTCCGCCGAACGGGCCGCCCAGCTCAACGACTGGACCGACGAGCTCAATGCCGCTCTTGCCGCGGCCGTGGAGGAGGAGGGCGCCGTCTTCGTGGACGTCACCGACCGCTTCCGCGGCCACGGCGTCGGCTCGGCGGACCCGTGGATCCTCTTCGGGCCCGAAGCGGGGGACCACAACCTGCACCCGACCGAGCGCGGTTACCTCTCCGGCTACTTCCCGGGGCTCCTCGGGCAGGTCGCCCGGGCCCGCTGACCGCTC
>NZ_BAAGPL010000012.1:0-4916 GCF_054784195.1 Kocuria himachalensis | reverse complement strand
CGTCACCGGGTCCCGGCCGAGGGGCGGCCGGGCGGTGCTCAGGCGTTCTTCGTCTCGTCCTTGACGGACTGCGCGGAACCCTGGGCGGAGGACTTCAGCTGCTGGGCCTCGTCCTGGCCCTGCGACTTGACCTCCTGGACGCCGGACTGCGCGGTCTCCTTGACGGACTGCGCGGCCTCCTGGGCCGGCTCCTTCAGGTCCTGGGCGACCTCCTGCGCCATGCCCTTCGCGGACTCGACCGCGTGCTGGGCGTGGGGCTGGACACGGTCCGCCGCGTCGGCGACGAGCTCCTGCTCCTTCTGGGTGGAGGGCAGCAGCGAGCCGACGAGCCATCCGGCGCCGAGGGCGATCAGACCGGCGGCCAGCGGGTTGCCGCGCGTCT
Source organism: Kocuria himachalensis (assembly GCF_054784195.1). NCBI lineage: Bacteria > Bacillati > Actinomycetota > Actinomycetes > Micrococcales > Micrococcaceae > Kocuria > Kocuria himachalensis. The sequence continues at coordinate 4,534 of NZ_BAAGPL010000012.1, read as the reverse complement.
TGGCCTTGGCGGTGGCCGGGGCGTTCTGCATGCCCTCCCGGAGGTCACCGGCACGGTCCTGCACGCCGTCGCGCAGGTCGCCCGCGCGGCCCTGGGCGCTCTCCTTGAGGTGGCGGCCACGGTCGGAGGCGTCATCGGACGCTCCCATGACGCGCTCCCGCACTCCCTGGACCGTGTCCTGGACCTTGCCGCGCATCTTGTCCTTCTGCCGCTCGACGACGCGGTCGGGCGTCACCTTCTCGGCGACAGCATCGACGTCGGAGTTGAGGCGAGCACGGGTCGCCTCGATGTCGGCACGGATCTGTTCGGGGTTCTGCTGGCTCATCGGTTCTCCTTCTTGGAGGGCTTCACGGTCTCCGGGATCTCGGTGACCGTCTCGCGGGTCAGGGGCAGCGGGTCCTGGGTGGCTTCGGCCATCTCCCGCTTGCCCTCGTTGAGGTTCTTCTTGCCCATCGCGGCGAGGATGCCGGCGATGATGGCCCAGAGGACCGCCACGATGACGGACGCCCAGACGAGGCTGTCCACGAGGTTGCTCAGACCCCACATAAGGGCGAGGGAGAGGAAGAGCAGGACGAAGTGACCGGCCACGCCGGCACCGGCGAGCATGCCGGCGCCCTTGCCCGTGCTCTTGGCGGACTCCTTGGCCTCCTGCACCGTCTGGGTCGCCTCAGCCTTGGCGAGGGCGATCTCCTGCTGGATGAGGGTGGAGAGGTTCGTGCTCAGCGACTTGAACATCTCGCCGAGCGACTCGTGCTCCGCCCTGTCCTCGGCGTCCGAGGGGGGAATGGGGTGACTCATCGACGGTCGCCCTCCTGGTCCGGGTAGACGGTGCCGGGCACGCGGTCGGTGTAGGTCCGGGCGGCCTCGCCCTGCTCGTCGGAGCGGTAGGCGTAGGGGTCGGCGGGGGTGTAGCCCGAGGTCTCGGTCGCCGTGAGGTTGCGGTCGTAGCCCTGGTCGTAGACGGCGCCCGTGGCGACGCCCGCCCCGGCCGGCGTGCCCTGGTCCTGCTGGCCGGAGACGCCGAAGAACTCCTTGGCGCCCTGACGGTCGGTCGCGATCTCGTCGCTGTCCTTGACGCCGCGGGTGGCGCGGCCGGCGAGGAGCCCGATGCCGGCGGCCACGGCCAGGAACGTTCCGGGACGACGCGCCGCGAACCGGCGGACATCCGCCAGGAGGTCCTTGGCGTCCTTGTTCTCCAGGGAGGAGGCGAAGGAGTCGACCCGGCCGGAGACGTTGCCCAGCAGGCCCGACACGAAGTCGGTCTCGGGCTTCTCGCCCCGGGACAGGGCGCTGATCTCGTCGCTCACGGAGCGGACGCTCGAGGCGATGCGCTCCTGCTGGGGCGCCACCTGGTCCTTGAGGTCGCTCCGGAGCTGGCCGAGGAGGTTCTGCGCCTGAGCGGTGACCTCCTGCTTGACGGCTCCGGCCTGCTCCTTGGCCGTCTCCTTGACGCGCTGGCCGGAGTCGGCGGCCTCGTGCTTCAGCTGGCTCGCCTCGGCCTTGGTCTGCTCTGCCGCGACGTCCTTCTTGGAGCTGGTGCCGGTCTGCGCGGCGTGGCTCGAGCCGGCGTCGTAGGGGGTCGGGTCATAGGGGTTGGTGGTCATGATTCCGCCTTTCTGGAACATTTCATAAGTCCACTGATGGTGCGGGCTGGTCCTAGCCTAGGGCGATGGCTCCACTGAGCCAAGTCCCCCCGCCGGATCGGCGCGTCTTCCGCGCGGTGGCCGCACGGAGGACGGGCCTCACGGCGACGGGCTGCCGCCGTTGACGTTGAGGGTCTCTCCGATGACGTAGCTTGACTCGGACGAGGCGAGGAAGACGTAGGCCGGGGCCAGTTCGGTGGGCTGGCCGGCCCTGCCGAGGGGCGTCGACTGCCCGAACTCGGACAGCGCGTCCTTCGGCTGCCCGTCCGAGACCTGGAGAGGGGTCCAGAACGGCCCGGGTGCCACCGCGTTGACGCGGATGCCCTTGGGCGCGAGCTGCTGGCCGAGGCCCTTGGTGAAGTTGTTGATCGCCGCCTTGGTCGACGCGTAGTCGAGGAGCTCCGGCGACGGCTGGTAGGCCTGGATCGACGTCGTGTTGATGATGGAGGACCCCTCGGGCAGGTGCCGCAGCGCCGCCTTGGTGATCCGGAACATCGCCAGGATGTTGACCGTGAAGGTGTCGACCAGCTGCTCGTCGCTCAGGTCCTCGAGACTCTCGACCGCGACCTGCTTGCCGGCGTTGTTGACGAGGATGTCGAGCCCGCCCAGGCCGGACACGGCGTTCTCGACCAGGGTCGTGCAGAAGTCCTTGTCGGTCAGGTCCCCGGGAAGGAGGACTGCCGTGCGACCGGCCCTCTCGATGACGGCCTTGACGACCTGGGCGTCGGGCTCCTCGTCCGGGAGGTAGTTCAGGGCGACGTCGGCACCCTCCTTGGCGAACGCGATCGCGACGGCCGCGCCGATGCCCGAGTCCGCCCCGGTGATCAGGGCCTTGCGCCCCTCCAGGCGGCCGGTCCCCCGGTAGGAGAACTCCCCGCGGTCGGTCTTCGGCTCGAGCTCGACGTCCAGGCCCGGCTCGGGCTGGTCCTGCGTCGGGGGTGATAGGACGGGGTATCGCGTCACGGGGTTCTGGAACGCGAGTTGGTCCACCGTCTCGCGGTCGGCGTCCTCGGGGTTTCCGTCGTTCGTCTCGGTCATGCCCACTCCTCTCGTCGTACGGTATGTGAACAGCATACTGATTACTCCGTCGAGATGACACCGCATTCTCTCTGGGAGAACAGGGCACCCCGCGCTCCGGCGGCGGTGGGACCGCTCGGGAAGCACGGGGTGCGGGGACGCGACGCCGCGGGGCGGCCGCGCTCAGTCTTCGAGACGGCGCAGGAAGGCGTCCAGGGCGTCGTCGAAGGCGGCGGGCTGCTCGATGTTGGGGGTGTGCCCGGCACCGTCGACGACGACGAGCTCCGCCCCGGGTGCCAGCTCCGCCATCCGCCGGCCGGCGCCGCCGTCGAAGGCGTCCTCCGCGCCCACCACGACCAGCACGGGGATCCGGGCGCCGCGGAGCAGCTCGGTGAAGTCCCGGCGCTCGGCGCGCCCCCGCATCGCCGCGGCGGCCCCCTTCGCGGGAGCGCCCTGGAGCATGGCCAGCACCTCGGCCGCCACCTCGGGTCGGGACTCCACCGTGGACTCGGCGACCATCTTGGCCAGGACGTTGCGGCCGTACACCTCCATGCCGCCGGTCAGGATGGCGTCCGCCGTGACGTGGCGCCGCCGCCGGCCGGCAGTGTCCTCCGCCTCGGGGACGGTGTCGTTGACGACCAGTGCTCGCACCCGGCCGGGGTGCCGCTGGAGGAGCTCCATGGCGATCTGCCCGGACATGGAGAACCCGACCACCACCGCCCGGTCGACCGCCAGGTGCTCGAGCAGTCCGTCGACGTCGTCGGCGAACTCCTCGGTGTAGACGATCCCCTCGGTGACCTCCGACTCGCCGAAGCCGCGCAGGTCAGGGGCGACGACCCGCCAGCCACGGCCGGCGAACACCTCGATCTGCCGGGCCCACATGCTCCGGTCGTAGGCGTGGCCGTGCAGCAGGAGCAGCACCGGCCCCTCCCCCCGGTCCGTGTAGGCCATGGTGACCTCGTTGATCCGGGCGGTGGCGGGACTGACGTCGGGCATGGTGGGAGACCCCTCTCGCGGGCGTACGGCAGGAACGCTCCCAGGGTAGCGAAGGACGCCGCCGCGGGAGCGGGTCCTCACCCGCCGCTGGTACGGAGCGCGGTCACTCCACGACGCCGCAGGCCAGCCGGGTCCCGGCGTCGCCCGTGCCGAGGGTCGCCTCGTCGGGGCCGTCGGGGGCGTAGCGCTCCGGGACGTTGGCGTAGTTGTCGGGGCCCGAGTGGATCATCACGGCGCTGCCGTCCTCGTCGGCCACGAGGTCCTGGACGCCGAAGCGGTCGGTGACGGTCGTGAGGAAGCCCAGCCCGTCCTCGGTCACGAGAAGAGCAGGGAGGTCTCCGGTGTGCTCGGGGTGCTCGGCGTCCGCACCCCCGAGGTGGCCGCCGGCGGAGAGGAAGGCACCCGTGGTGCCGGGGTCGCCCGGTGCGGTGCTGTCCGGCTCGCAGAGACCGGTCGCGTGCACGTGCAGGCCGTAGAAGCCCGGCTCGAGCCCCTGCACCTCGGCCACGACCTCCGTGCCGGCGGAGACCTCCGAGAAGCTGACGCTGCCGACCTCGGCGCCCTCCGCGTCCCGGAGCACGGCACGGGAGCCGGCACCGGCCTCCGCGGTGGCCGACGTCCCTGCGGTGGCCGGGGTCTCCTCGACCCCGGCGCCCTCGCCCCCGCCGCAGCCGGCGAGCACCAGGGCGGTCGTTCCGACCGCCGCTGCCATCAGCCTGTTCCGCCGCACGGCTCCTCCTCGTTCCACCCGACCCTGGGCCCTGGACCTCGACCATAGGCCGTAGTGGGAGGGGGATTCAACGGAAAGGGCGGGTTAAATGCGGGGAGCCCCCGCACGGTGTGCGGGGGCTCGACCCTTGGGGTGTGGTCCGGCGGTG
>NZ_BAAGPL010000011.1:0-12472 GCF_054784195.1 Kocuria himachalensis | reverse complement strand
AGCAGCTCGGTGATGTCCGTGTAGGCGGTGTCCACCCCCAGCGACTCGGCCAGGCGGGCGGCGGCACCGTCCACGGGATCAGCCACGGCCGCGAGACGAGCGTTGGGAATGGCGCGGGCGATGAGCTGGGCATGGCTGGAGCCGATGCGGCCGGCACCGATCAAACCGACGTTCAAGGTGCGCGAGTCGAACACGAGCTGCTCCTTCAAGAGAGGTCTACGGGGCGAGAACAGGCCAGAACGGATCATGAACAGTTGTCCTGACAAATCCCTTGGCAGAAACTGTAGTACGTATTAGTGTGAGCGGCAACACATTGCATGGGGTTATTTGTAGGTGCGCATCGAGGCGCGGGGGCCCTGCCGAGAGAGGAGCATTTTCATGACCGCACGACGTGTTTCCGCCCCGTCCCGTCGGTGGGCATCCCGGTGACGGCTAGCCGGAGCTGCGCTGCTGGTTCCCGCTCTGGCCCTGGCCGGCTGCTCGTCGCAGGGCGGGCGTACGCCCGCCGCGGCCGAGGGGGCGGGCGGCCAGGTGGCCCAGACCGAGCCGATGAAGATCGCCATGGTCACCCACGCCGCGCCCGGCGACACCTTCTGGGACACCATCCGCAAGGGGGCGGAGGAGGCCTCGGCCAAGAACAACGTGGAGTTCCTCTACGCCTCCGATCCCGAGGGCGGCCGGCAAGCCCAGCTGGTGCAGCAGTACATCGATCAGGGCGTCGACGGCATCGCCGTGACTCTGGCCAAGCCCGACGCGATGCGCGATGTGCTGGCCCGGGCGGAGGAGGCCGGGATCCCGGTGGTGACCCTCAACGCCGGGGAGAACGAGTTCGAGGAGCTCGGCGCGTTCGCGCACTTCGGGTCCGACGAGCAGCTGGCCGGGGAGGCCGCCGGTGAACGGCCCCGCCACGGGCAGTAGTCCACACACCACACAGAACAGGGATACGTATATGGCAATCATGACCGACCGCCTGGCCGCCGCCCCCATTTCGTGGGGGGTGTGTGAGGCCGAGGGCTGGGGATACCAATTGACCCCTGAACGGGTGCTGGCTGAGATGGCGGAACTGGAAATCTCCGCCACGGAGTTCGGGCCTGTCGGGTTCTTGCCCGTGGACCCCCAGGACCGCGCCCAAGCACTGCGGGACTACGGGCTCAGGGCAGTCGGCGGGTTCCTGCCGGTCGTCCTCCACGACCAGAACCACGACCCCATGCCTGCGGTCGAAGCCGAACTGGAGGCCTTCGAAGCTGCCGGAGCGCAGGTGCTGGTGCTGTCCGCCGACACCGGAGCCGTCTCCTACGACGACAAGCAGCAGATGCACGATCAGCAGTGGGCGGTCTTCGGGGCAAACCTGGAGCGAGTCGTCCGGCGGGCCGCTGAGCAGGGGATCACGGCTGTGCTGCACCCGCACGTGGGCACCATGATCGAGTCCGCCGCCGCGGTGGAACGGGTGCTCGAGGAGACCTCCGTCGATCTGTGCCTCGACACCGGGCACCTACTCATCGGCGGCACGAACCCGCTGGAGCTGGTGCGACAGCACGCCTCCCGCATCGGCCACGTCCACCTCAAAGACGTCGATGCCGAGATGGCCGGGCAAGTCGGACGCGGCGAGCTGGAGTTCACCGCCGGGGTCCGGCAAGAAATGTTCGTCCCCTTGGGTGCTGGGGATTGCCGGATTGCCGAGATCGTCGCCGAGCTCGAGGCCGTCGACTACCCGGGATGGTACGTCCTGGAACAGGACACCATGCTCTCCGGGCCACCACACGGTGTGGGACCGATGGCCAATGTCCGCGCCTCAGCGCAGTTCCTCCAGTCACTGCCACACACCAGCGCCGACGCCCGTCCTCGCTAAGCGGCAACACTCAGGTGCCCTGCGCACACAGATGGGCCTCACCGTCACCGGCGCCTACCGGTCGCGTCGGAACATCGACGGCAACCGCCCATCAACGCCGGCAGGCACCAGGGGCGGCCACCGGTGACAACGCCCGTGCGGAACATACCCTCGGCCCGTTCCCCACGGGCGTTGTCACCCCAGCATCCCTCCGATAGGCCGGACCGCCTCGACACCCATGGAACTGGCCGCGACCTGCCATGCCCAAAGATGCCGCAAGAACTGGTGGATGTGGACCCGGACCCATCACACAGATGCCGTCCGCGCCCGGTATCCGCTGATGTCCCCATCAATCCACGCGCTTCTGGAAGTCCACAATGTCTGCAACGTTGCCGCTGGCGATCGACAAAACCTCTCCTATTCCCCTCTATTACCAACTGGAGCTGGCCCTGAAGGAGGCCATCCGCAACGGAGTGCTAACCCCAGGCGTCAAGCTGGAGAAGGAAAGCGAGCTCGTCGCCCGACTGAACGTGTCACGGATCACGGTCAGGAAAGCCATCGACCACCTTGTTGCTGCCGGGTTGCTGGTACGTCAACCGCACGCCGGCACCTACGTCGCTGCTCCCAACCAGTCGGTGGCACCCACTCGCCCCACTCCACCACTCTTCCGTAACCGAAACCCGGAACCACCAGACCAATCGATACCGCAGTAACGGCGTCCTCGGCCCCCCAGGGCATCGGCTACAGGGTTAGTCCCTCCCGGGGTTTACATATGGCCGATTAGAGGCGTGCCGTGCTGGGATGGGGGATCTTGGAGTGCGTCGCTGGTCAGTCTCCGACTGACCTATCCCGCGTGATCGTGGGCTGGGTGCAGGTCCACTATGCGGCCCCCAACAGTTACAGTGAATTTCATGGATGTCATGGATGCTCCGAGAGTCCAAGCCCTGCACGCCCTTCACGTGCTGGACACTCCCCGGGAGGAGCGCTACGACCGGGTGGTGCGCCTGGCCCAGGAGGTCTTCGGGGTGAAGGCCGCCGCGGTGAACCTCCTCGACGCGGACCGGCAGTGGACCAAGGCCGAGGTCGGCCTGGACGGGGCGGGCAACTGCGACCGCGAGCAGTCGTTCTGCACCTACACGATCCAGCGGCCCGAGGCGTTGGTGATCGAAGACGCCGCCGTCGATGCGCGGTTTGCGGCCAACCCGTTCGTGGTGGGGGACCCGCACATCCGTTTCTACGCCGGGCACCCGCTGCGGGCCCCGGGCGGGGAGCGGGTGGGCACGCTGTGCCTGACCGACCCCGCCCCCCGGGAGCTGGACGCCCGAGAGCGGCGGATCCTGGCGGAGATGGCCGGGTGGGTGGAGCGGGAGCTGGCGGCCCAGCACGAGATCGACCGGGCCGGGCAGATCCAGCGGGCGCTGATGCCGGCCACCGCCCCCCGGTTGCCCGGCTATGAGCTGGCCGCCCGGTGCACCCCGGCCCGGGACCTGGGCGGGGACTTCTACGACTGGTACCTGCTGGGGGAGGACCTCCAGCTGCACGTGGCCGATGTGATGGGCAAGGGCATCCCGGCGGCCCTGGTGGCCGCCTCGGTGCGCGCGGTGCTGCACGGGGCGTCCCGGTACAACGACCCGCAGGAGACGATCAACCGGGTCGGGGCGGCGGCGGAGAAGATGCTGGCCGACACCGCCACCTTCGTCACCGTCTTCTCCGCCCGCCTGCACCCGGCCACCGGGGCGGTGACCTACGTCGACGCCGGGCACGGACTGGCCGTGATCTTCGACCCCTACGGCGATTTCCGCCGGCTGCTCTCCTCCGGGCCCCCGCTGGGAGCGGTGTCGGGCACCACCTGGGACGCCCACTTTGAGACCTTGGCACCGGGGGAGACCCTCCTGGTGGTCTCCGACGGGTTCCTCGACTACTTCCCCGACATCCCTACCGCGGTGGCCAAGGCCGGTGAGGTGGCCCGGACCAGCGCCACCGTCCAGGAGCTGGTCGCCCGCCTCACCGCCTACGCCCTGGCCCACGGGCTCGAGGACGACGCCACCGCCCTGGCCCTGCGCCGCCTCGACCCGGTGCACCGGGACTGAAGCCAGCCCTGCCCGCGGCACGCACCACCGCGAGGCGCCCGGGCCCCAGGGCTCATGCTGAAGGACCGACGCCGAGGCGTCCTACTCGGGCGCGCACCCCAGATGTGTGATGGACCATCGGGATGAGGGGTTCTGAGGTTAGTCGGGGCTGAGTTCCCGGGCGGCCTGGTCGAGCAGCTGCCGCTGGTGCCGGGGCAGGTCCAGTGCCTGGTGCAGGTAGGCGTCGATCTCGAGCTGGCCGGCGTGACCGCCGAGGCTGAAGTAGCGCCACCAGAGTTGGCCGACGGCGATGTCCGCCTCGGTGATGGTGCGGTGCAGCAGCCGGGCCTGCCCGGCGATGGGCTCCTCGAGCACGGGGTGGCCCCTCCATGACGAGGCCGCGGCGGGCCTCAGTGTGAAGTAGGTGGCCGACTGCTTGACCACCTCCGTCATACCAGAGAGTAATCCCGCGAGGGAGGCGACTGCCCATTGTGACCGGTTACGAACGCATGCCCGGAGGACGGCTCCGCGGCGGCGGCGATGTCCGCAGGTGCGGGGCGGGGATCCCCCTAAGTGCGGGTAGATCCCCGGACCCCATGCGTTCACCATGAGAAACCTGATGTATCTGGGGGGGATCAGATGTTTGGTGATGCATGCGCAAGCCGGTCGGAGGGCGCCGGGACGGTCCAGCGGTTGTCGGTGCGGGTCTTGGGATCGTTGGAGGTGCGCCGGGGGGAGGACGTGCTGACGGCCAATGAGCTGGGTGGGCCGCGTCAGCGTCAGGTCCTGGAGATCCTGCTGCTGTCCCCGGGGGTACCGGTGTCCAAGCACCGGCTGCTGGATCTGGTGTGGGGGGAGGCGGCCCCGCCCGGTGCGATGGGGACCCTGGAGAGCTATGTCAGCGTCCTGCGCCGCCACCTCCAGCCCGGCCAGCCCCGGACGGGGCCGCTGAAGACCACCAACGGGGGCTACCTCATGGACACCTCCCTGGTCGAGGTGGACCTGCACCGCTTCGACTCCCTGCTGGGCGCAGCCCGGAGCTCACCCGCGCCAACGGCTTACCGGCTGCTGGGTCAGGCCCTGGGCACCGCCTCGGCACCGCTGCTGGAGAACGAACTGGGTTGTGAGTGGGCCCAGTCCCAGCGCGATGTGCACGCCACCCACGTGCGAGAGGCGCGTCTGCTGGCCGCCGAAGCGGCCCTGGAGCTGGGACGGGCAGAGGAGGCGATCGCCCACGCCCGGGCCGTGCTGGAACAGGAGTTCCTGGAGGAGCGGGCCTGGACGGTACTGGTGCTGGGGCTGGAGGCCACCGGCCGGGCGGTGGAGGGATTACAGGCCTACGACCGGTGCCGGCGGCTGTTGCACCGGGAGCTGGGCTGCGCCCCGGGGGCGGCACTGGGCGGCGCGCACCGGCGGCTGCTGCAGGCCACCGCCGGTCAGGACGACGATCTGGCCCAAGCCGTCTCGGCGCTGCTGGTGCTGCACGGGCACCTCCACGACTCCGCACCCGCGGTCGATCGGGTGCCCAGGGTCCTGGATTCGCGAGCCCGCCAGGAGGCGGCCACGGTGCTTGAGGCCTTCCTCGGACGCACCCTCAGCCTCGCCTCCTGAGCTCGGAGCCCCCAGAGGTTCCTCTGTCCGGTGGGCGCCGTGGCCAGTTCACCAGTTCCGCCGACGTCTTGAAAGGACTCCCTGATGGCTCGTTTGTTCGACAACCCGATGATGCTGCTGATCCTCCTGTTGGTGGTCGTGATGCTCTTCGGGGCCCCGAGGCTGCCCGGTATGGCCCGCAGTCCCGGCCAGTCGCTGCGCATCTTCCACTCCGAGGTCCGTGAATTGCGCCAGGACGGCCCGATCGGCAGCCCCCGCGGGAACGACATAAAGGAGCTGTAGGTGCAGGGGCTCACCCGCAGGGGCGCACTCCGGATCTGATCATGGACAGGCCCCAAGGGACAGGAGGACGAAAGGGGGAGACCGCAGCATTGATCGGCAGCGGCACTGCTCCGCCCACCGTGCCTGGAAGGACGAGGTGGTGGCCGGAGTGCTAAGAGATTCCGATGGACCTGTTCACTGATGCTTTCGAGTCCTCACAGGCCGAGGTAGAGGCGCGGATCGAGCAGATCCTTGACGCTGTCAGGACTAAGGACTTCGACCGCTTGGCGTCCTACCACCTGGTGGGTCCGAAGTTCTCGAACTTCGACGACGTCGAGCCGCTGGAGCGTCAGGACGGGCAGACCAGCATGCGCTTGGAGGCCGAACAGTTCGCCGGGATGGAGAACTTCCACGGCCGCTTCGAGGACGTGAAGATCGATGTGTTCGGCCCCGTGGCGATCATGACCGGGATCTTGGTATGGGACTGCACGATCGCGGGGAATGCCCTATCGGGCCGTACTCGCTCCACCATGGTGTTCGTGGACAAGGACGAACAGTGGCTCATCACCCACGAGCACCACTCCCCGTTCCCTATCAGCCACTGAGGGTCAGCAGCACGCGGCCAGAACTACGACTAGCAACAACAGGCTCTCTGGGCTGTGTCGCCCGTAGAGCCCGCCACCGGTCCCGAGAAACCGGCAGGAACGCCCGCTGCCGCCGCAATGTGTCCCTCCAGCAACCTTGAGGTGTTGAGGGTCGACTACTGGCATCGCTGCGGATAGGCCCAGCACCGACTGTCAATGCTGGATCGCTCACTGCGGTCCCCGGCGGAAAACTGGAACTGTGCTCAGGTGTCGCGGTCCGTGAGGACGTACCGGTACTTCACCGTTCCGCCAGCAGCACCAGGTGTGTGGAGCGAAAATGCACAGCACTGGTCATGGCGGCGGCAGTGCGGGCGTGGGGTGGTCAGCGGATGAACGGGCCGTTGGCCTTCATCCAGGCCTTGAGCCACTGCTCCAGTTCATCGGCGTGCCAGTCCGGGGCGTGGACTTGCAGCGCGTCAGGGGCGCTCCTGAGCACCGAGTCGATCCCGCGCAGTCGGGCGAGCTCGTGGGCCATGCGCTCGACCAGTCGGGAGTGGCGCTCGGCAATGTCCGCGTGCACGCCGACGTCGAAGGACCCCGGTTCGGCCACGACGTGCACGGGGAAGTCCTGCGGGCCGTCAACGGCGTGCGGGCTGGTGCGCAGATCGGTGATGACACTGCCCGCGTACTGCTCCATTTCGGTGGCGTGCAGGGATTTCTCCCCGCGTTTGAGCCGCAGCATCCCGCCCAGCGGCAGGGTCGGAACGTAGACCTGATGGCCGCGCCCGATGAGCACCGGGTGGTGGTGCAGGTGGTGGCGCGCGTCCTCCGGTGACCCCAGGCCCCACCGGGCGTTGGGAGCCCCGGTGATGATCACGGTGGCGAGGTAGGAGACCAGCCCGTCGAGCAGGACGTTCATCGTCGCGGACGGGATCCGCACCCCGGTCACGGAGTGCCGGGCCCATGAGGGCCACCGCTCCCGGGGCAGCACCGGCACCCCTAGAGCGGGGTCGGCGGCGAGCTCGGTGCGCCGGCCGGTGATCCAAGTCCACAACGGTGTGAGAGAGGCCGGGGAGGCGTCCAGTAGCGTGCCCGGATCCATGCCGTGGTCGGTGAGCTCGGCGTGCAGGCGCTCCAGTGCGGCGGGGCGTTCGGTGAGGAACTCCTCGAGGGCGGCGGAGGCCTGCTGGACGGTCATCAGCCGGTAGGGGGTGAACGGCATGGCAAGGTCCTGTCAGGGTCGGGCTCCGTCCCGTCGAACGCAGGACCAGGGTGGAGCAGAATCATCCTGATGCGCGAGATGGGATCCAGATTCCCATACCATAGCCGGGGACCGGCCACGGTCCCCGAGTGCGCGCGGTGCTACCGGGGCAGGTGACGCTGCAACCACAGGGTGCACCACATCTTCAACCGCAGCTCGTCCCAGTCCGCGACGTCCACGACCAGGGCGGCCGGCCCGTAGCGGTGGACCGAGGCGACACCGTCGCGGTCGCACAGCTCGGCCATCAAATGCTCCACCAGCCCCGGGTGGGCGGCCGGGATGTCCTCGCGCAGTCCGACGTCGAAGCAGTCGAGCTCGGCGACCACGGTCACCAGCGGCTCCTCGAGGGCGGCGGCTTCCGGGCCGTCCCCGTGCAGGGCGGCGATAGTGCGACGGGTGTGGGCGAGCATCTCGGTCCCGCTCATCGGGTCCCGTCCGTGGGCGGACTGATAGATGCTGTAGAGCGGGAGGGCCGGGAGGAAGACCTGGTGGTGGTCTGAGGCCAGCACCGGGTAGTTCAGCAGCGGGTGATCGGCCATGATGTGCTCACCCACCTGCCAGATCGCCTGCGGGGCAGCGTCGAGGAGGACCTGCCCGAGATAGGTGACGAAGCCGTCGACGAGGACGATCGTCTCGGCCGGCGGGTGCGGGTCCACCAGCCGGCCATGCCGGGCCCAGGACGGCCAGGAGGACCGGGACGGGTCATCGGTGAGGGAACGAGGGTCCAGGCCCAGCCGGCCGGCCCGGGCGTTGATCCACGACCACAACGGGGACACGGAGTAGACCGACCCGTCGAGCATCCTGTCGGGCTCCCGGCCCTGACCGGCCAGAGCCGTGCGCAGACGGTCCAGCGCCGGGGCGCGTTCGGCCAGATAGGCATCCAGCGCGTCGGCGGCCTGCTGCGCTGTCATCAACTCGTACGGCTGATTTCCCATGGGTGTGACCCTACTTCCGGGGCGCGCTTCGGGCGGAGCAGGCGATGCGCTTTGTGGACAGAGGCAATGGGGCCATCATCGGCGGGAGAGGCCGCCACTCACCATGGGTTTCCAGCTGGAAGCGTTGAAGACAAGGATGCGCTGGAAATTCCTGTAGTCATCAAACGGGCGCCGCGGTAGCGCCCAGCACGGGGGTGAATCACTTGTGGGGTGCTCGCCGGAGGCAGGCCGTCACGACGAGCATCGCGCCCCAGGTGCTTTGCATATGGCCGGGTACCGGCCACTTTCCACGAGAGCGACGTTGCAGGAGGGGTTCCCCTCACGTGCGTCTGGTCATGTGTTCGGTGGGCGTCATCGAGCAACGGTGCGGTCACGAACCCGTCCCGGTGCTCAGGGCGCCGGGTGGTTGCGGCCGATACTGACCGGGTAGCTGTTGCGGCTATCCCTGGTGTGGCACGCGCACTTTTGAGGTGTCAGAGGCCTTGTGCTGCTGCGTGCGGGGCAGAAACGATGGTGCCTAGGAGGCCCGGGATGATCTCCGCTGCTGATGTGGAGGACCTGACCGGTCGGGTCCGCGGCCCGGTACTGGTCCCGCAGGATGAGGGGTACGCCCAGGAGGTGACGGGATTCAACCTCGCCGGGGTGGCCCGCCCGGAGGTGGTGGTGGGCGCGACGGGCACCGAGGACGTGGTGGCCGCCATCGGGTGGGCGTCCGCCCACGGGTGCCCGGTCGGGGTCCAGGCCACCGGCCACGGGGCGGATGAGCCCATGGAGGGTGGGCTGTTGATCACCACCACCCGGATGCAAGAGGTGGAGGTGGACCCCGGGCGACGCACCGCCCGGGTCGGGGCCGGGGTCCGGTGGCGCAGCGTGCTGGCAGCCAGTCTCCCGCACGGGCTGATCGGGCTCAACGGGTCCTCCACCGACGTCGGGGTCATCGGCTACACCCTGGCCGGGGGCCTGCCGGTCCTGGGCCGCACCTTCGGCTGGGCCGCCGACCGCATCCGGGCCGCCGAACTGGTCACCCCCGACGGGGTGTTGCACCACCTCGACGCCGACCACGAACCGGAGCTGTTTGCGCTGTTGCGCGGTGGCAAGGGCAACCTGGGGGTGGTGACCTCCCTGAGCTTCGAACTGGTGCCCCTGCAGGCCTTCTACGGTGGGGGCATCTTCTACCCCGGGGCTGATGCCCACCAGGTGCTGGACGCCTTCAGCACCTGGGCCCCGGCCCTGCCCCCGCAGGCCAACACGTCCATCGCCTTGCTGCGTCTACCCGATATGCCGATGGTGCCCGACCCGTTGCGCGGGCAGTTCCTGGTGCACCTGCGCTTCGCCTGGGCCGGGGACCCCGAGGACGGGGCGCAGTCCCTGGCCCCGATGCGGGCGGTCTCCCACCCGGTGCTGGACACGGCCGGACCGATGGACTACCGCGACGTCGATCGGATCGACATGGACCCGACCGACCCGGTCCCGCTGTTCCACACCGGGGGCTTTCTGGCTGCCTTCAACATCAGTACCGTCGAGGACCTGCTGGCCGTGGCCGGGCCCGGGGCCGACTTCCCTGTTGTGGCCGTGGAGATCGTCCAGATGGGGGCTGCCTTCGCCCGCCCCGCGTCAGTGCCCGACGCGGTGCACGGGCGCGAGGCGGCCTGCTTCCTCGGGGTCATCGCCCTGCTCGTGCCCCCGGTGGCCCAGGCAGTGCCGGCGGCGGTGGGCACGCTGCTGGAAGCCATGGCACCGCACGCCCCGTCCGGGGTGTTCGTCAACCACTACGGGTTCCCACCCACCGAGGCCGAACGCGCCCGGGCCTGGCCGGCCGAGGCCTACACCCGGCTCGTACAAACCAAGACCGCCCTGGACCCCCAGAACCTGCTGCGCTACCAGCACGTCGTAGGCCAAGGACACCGCTGAACCCGGCGGCGAAGGCCCCTCCCCACCGATGGCCCGTAATGGGTGCGCGGGACCATTGTCGGCAGATGAACCGCCCACGTCTCACGACAGAGGCGTTGCATGGGAGATTCCGCTTTCGGGCTGACTGCACGTCGCTGAACGCCGTTCACGCCGACGCTCAGGTCCGCTGACGAGCGTCGCAGTACGGGTTCACCATGCCGTGCGCGGCACCGGGCGACCCCTGATGTTCACCCGTGCACCGCTTCCCGGCCACGGACCGCGTCTCTACTATCGATGGTGGACGACCGATGGGGCGCGTCACGCCCCGGGAGGTCCCTTCCGGGAAGTCTGCTTACCAGGAGGTCTACACCCATGAGCGTCCTGAGCACTTTCACCCAGACCGAGCCCGTCTCCGCAACGGGATCGTGTGCGGCGCAGCCTCCTGCCCGGTTGCGCCGTTATCGGATGCTCGCGGATCAACCGGGTCTGAAGCTGCGCGCCGGTGAGATGGTGCTGTGCATCGACTACGAGTACGCCCCGCATCAGGCGGTCGTGCCGGTGCGCTGCGAGGCCGATGACTACGCCCCTGGTGCGTTGCTGGCGCGGGCGGATGTGGAGTTTTTGGAGCAGTCCGACGAGGTGTTCGGTGCGATGTCCTGGGGTAAGCCCGGAGGCCGGTCCTGATCTCAGCTCCCTCGAAACGGTGCTTCACGTAATGCACCGCAGACACTGAGGAATCTGAGCGCCCCGGGCTTTACGTATGGCTCCTTAGTGGCCACTTCCCGTGAGAGCGTCGTTGCGGTAGGGGTTCCTGCGCGAACATCCCGGCCATGTGCTGGACAGCTGGCCGCTGCCAGCCGAGTGATTTCGTACTAGAGCACCAGCTGACGGCACGCTAGTTTGGGGCCGACCCCAAAGCGGAGGAGAGCCCCGTGGGCACGGTGGTCCTGTACAGCTCGGTGTCGGTGGACGGCTTCATCGCGGATGCCAGTGATGGCCTGCGGCGACATTGAATCCACTAGCGCTACTGGCCAGACGGTGCGGCAGCGCTACTCAGGCGCCTTGGCGTAGTTCGTGGCCCCGTACCAGTCGACCGTGACGACGGTTTCATCGCCGACCACCCAAGCGTCATGGCCCTGGGGAAGGCTGGTGACGTCCCCGGGGCCTGCGACGAACTCGGTTCCATCATCCATCCGGATCGCCAGTCGCCCGGAGACGTGGTACTGAAAGTGCGGGGCTTCGCAGCTGTCGGTGCCGGCGATCGGTTTGACGTCATTTGACCAGCGCCACCCCGGCTCCAGAGTCAACCGGCCGATCGTACCGTCACCCATATTCAAGATCTCCGCCTTACCGTGCGGAAAAGTGCGGGTCTCGCTGGGTTGGCCAAAGCTCTCGTGTCCCACGGTGTCCATGGTCCCCACTTCCCCTCACAATGTGCCCTATATCACAATGTTGATCCGCTGGGAAGGTAGGGTCAAGCGTTGCGTCGAGATTCAGCGTTCCGCGGTCGTGCGGTCCGGACGGCTGCGGGAACGTGGGTAGCGCTGCCGGGCAACGGTGCTGAAGTGTGGCTTCGAGCACCCGTCGTGCGCGTGGGTCGCTCGGGTGGAGGCACAGCTGCAAGCACGCCGACGCGCGCGGCAGTCACTGGGGATTATCCCAAGTCAATGGTCTCAAAGGCACCGACGGGCACAGTGGGCGCGTACGCTGCGTTAGGCCTCGGGGAGCGCCCAATCCGTTCCATTTTACGTATGGCGGATTAGAGGTCGTCCTTCAGCGCGACGATCATAGAGCGACTGATGTTGGGGGATGACGACAGATCTTGGACGAGGATGACGACAGATCTTGGACGAGATAGTTCGTCCAATACGGTTTTCCGGCGACTCCTGTTGGTCGGCGGCCTCGACGGGACCGGCGGAGGGCGGCGCGGGTAGCTTCACCATCATGGAGTGACCATGGCCATCCGGTACAGGCGGACGGTAGCGTCAGTACCCTGGCGAATGGGCGAGTTGTCGCCAGTCCTGATCGTCGGA
>NZ_BAAGPL010000010.1:14243-31709 GCF_054784195.1 Kocuria himachalensis | reverse complement strand
CGGCCCTGCGCGCGGAGGCCGAGGCGCCGGGGGCCGGGGACCCGCGGGCCGTGTTCCGTCGCGCGGTGGAACTGGGCACCGCCCACGCCGGCGACCCGGCCGCGGCGGGGGCCATCGCCGGGGCCGTCACGGGCGCGGCCCTCGGGACGGCCGCGCTGCCGCCGGAGTGGCGCGCCCGGCTGGACGCCGGGGACGCGGTGGCGGAGACGGCCGAGCGCTGGCTCAGGGAAGTGGGGGCGCTGCCAGGCGCCTGACGCTCAGGCCCACGCCGGCGAGCAGCTCCCGGACGGTGCCCGCACCGGCCCGGTGGACCAGGTCCACCACGATCCCCGCGCACGCCCGGGCGTCCTCGAGGGCGTCGTGGTGGCGGCGCAGTGGCACCCCGGCGGCCTCGGCCGCCCGGGGCAGCGCGTAGGACGGCAGGTCGTAGCCGCGCCGGGCCAGCGCCAGGCTGCACGCGTACGCCAGCGGGGCGTGCCGCGTGTCCGTCTCCGCGCACGCGGCGCGGATCACCCCCATGTCGAACGCGGCGTTGTGCGCGACCACGAGCTCGTCGGGATCCTCCGCCAGGATCCAGTCCTCGATCCGCGGCCACAGCTCGGCGAAACCGGGGTGGCCCGCGACCGTGCGCTCGGTGATCCCGTGGATGCGCGTGTTGCCGGGGTCGAAGTCCGCGCGGGTGCGCGGTGGCCGCATGTACGCGGAGCGCTCCGCCACCACCCTCCCGCCGCGGACCCGCACGAGGCCCACGGCGCACGGCGAGCCGATGAAGCGGTTCGCGGTCTCGAAGTCGATGGCGGTGAAGGAGAGGGACGGCGGGTCCGCGGCGGGCCTGGCGGTGGTCGTGGCGGGGGAAGCGGGAGACGGCACCGGAACAGCCTACTGCCCCCGCTCAGGCGGAGACGCCGCGCAGATTGGTCTCTATCCAGTCGTCGGCCCGGGCGATGGACTGGTTGACCTGCGCGGTGTCGAGGTCGTGGTGCAGCGCGTACGCGACGGCCTGCAGCGGGAACGTGCGCGCGTGCAGCCGGGCCCGCTCGTACACGGTCTCCGAGACGGCGGCGCGCAGGGTCTCCCAGCCGTACCACAGCCCGAGGGACGCGGCGTCGTGCGCGGGGTCGGACAGGCAGGCGTGGTCCCAGTCGATGATGCCCGTGAGCTCGTCACCGTCCCACAGCATGTTGTGCCCCATGAGGTCCCCGTGCACCAGGGTCGGCACCACGGTGGGCAGCGCCGCGAGCTCGGCCACGGCCCGCCGCGCGGCCTCCTGGTTGCGGGGCAGCAGCCGCGGGATGACCTCGTCGAGGAGCACGTGCCGCCGCCGGTGGCCGCCCCAGTGCTGACCGGGACGGTCGAGGTAGCGCGCGAACCCCGCGGTGTCGACCTCGGCCAGCTCGGTCAGCACCCGGTGCAGCACGGCCGGGTCCCCGTGCCCGGGCGGGTGCGGGTGGCCGGGCAACCACGTCAGGCCCACCCCGGTGTAGCCGTGGGAGACCACCACGCCGGTGAGCGGCCGCGGGGTCGCGAACGAGAAGCGGGGCAGCCTCCGCAGCACCTCCGTGCGGCGCTGGACGTGCTCGCAGACCGTGGCGTTCTTGGCGATCCGCACGGAGATCACGTGACCCACGTTCACGACCACGTGGGCGGACCCGCCGGCGTGCACCTCCCACTGGCTCGGGTCGGCGCTCATGCCGGCCTCGCGCAGCACGGACTCGACGGCGCCGGCGAACGGCAGGTGGTGGAGCTGCGACCAGGGCATGGTCAGATTCCTCGGTTCGGACGTGGGTCAGTCGGGGGCGGCGGCGGGATCGACGGCGGCCAGCAGGTGCGGGAGCAGGGCTCGCATCGCGCGCCCGCGATGGCTGATGGAGTTCTTCTCCGCGCGCGTGAGCTCGGCGCAGGTCCGGTCGAGCCCGTCGGGGCGGAGCACGGGGTCGTAGCCGAAGCCGCCGTCCCCCACCGGCTCCCGCAGCAGGGTGCCGCGCAGGGTCCCGGTCTCCACGTGCTCGTGGCCGTCCGGGGTGACGAGCGCGGCGGCGCACACGAACTGTGCCCCGCGGTGGGTGTCGGGGACGTCGGAGAGCTGGGCGAGCAGCAGCCTCAGGTTCGCGGCGTCGTCGCCGTGCCGGCCGGACCAGCGCGCGGAGAAGATCCCCGGGGCCCCGCCCAGCACGTCGACGGCCAGGCCGGAGTCGTCGGCCACGGCGACGAGCCCGGTCGCGGCGGCCGCGGAGCGGGCCTTGAGCAGGGCGTTGGCCTCGAAGGTGGTGCCGTCCTCGACGACGTCGGGGGCGCCCGCCGCGGCGGCGTCCACGACGAGCCGCTCCACGTCGGCTCCGGGCCGCGCGGCCGCGAGCAGGTCCCGCAGCTCGGCGAGCTTGCCCCGGTTGTGCGTGGCGAGCACCACCCGGGCGCCGTCGTGCTCACCCATCGTCGGCCTCGCGCAGGGTCTCGACCTGGATCTGGGTGAGCTGGGCGCAGCCGGCCAGCGCGAGGTCGAGCAGGGCGTCGAGCTCGGCGCGGTCGAAGGGGGCGCCCTCGGCCGTGCCCTGCACCTCCACGAAGTCGCCGGACCCGGTGACCACCACGTTCATGTCGGTCTCGGCCCGGACGTCCTCGACGTACGGGAGGTCGAGCATCGGCACGCCGTCGATGATGCCCACGGACACGGCGGCCACGGTGTCGGTGAGCGGCTGCGCGCGGCGGGCGATGAGCCCCTCGGCCCGCGCCCAGCCGATGGCCTCGGCCAGGGCCACGTAGGCGCCCGTGATGGCCGCGGTGCGGGTCCCGCCGTCGGCCTGGAGGACGTCGCAGTCGAGGACCACGGTGTTCTCGCCCAGGGCGGAGAGGTCGATGACCGAGCGCAGGGAGCGGCCGATGAGCCGCGAGATCTCGTGGGTGCGCCCGCCGATCTTGCCCTTCACGGACTCGCGGGCGGACCGGGTGGAGGTGGCCCGAGGGAGCATCGCGTACTCGGCGGTCACCCAGCCGCGGCCCTCCCCCTTGAGCCAGCGCGGGACACCCTCGGTCACGGACGCGGTGCACAGCACCCGGGTGCTGCCGAACTCGATGAGGGCGGACCCCTCCGCCTGCTGGGACCAGCCGCGGGTGATCGTGATGGGCCGCAGCTCGCCGGGCGAACGGCCGTCCGACCGGGTCGCCCCCGGGGTCGAGGGGGCCGGTGCGGTCTGGTCGACGGGGGAATCCATGTGCTCCACCTTACCCCGCGGCTCCGCGGGCCCGGCCCGGTCGCCGGCGGCGGGGGCTCAGGGTCCGACCGCGGCGGCGGGACGGCCGCTGCCCCGGCGGACGATCGGGTAGGTGTAGGCGGGCTGGGCCACCCCGATGGGGCCCTCGAAGACCTCCTGGGCCTCCTCGACGGCCCGCGTCGGGGAGTTCCACACCGGCAGGTGCGTCAGCAGCAGCTTGCGCGCCCCGGCGTCCCGGGCGGCCTCCGCGGCGCGCCGGCCGGTGAGGTGGATGCCGCGCAGCGCGTCGTCGCGACCCTCGTGGTAGGCGGCCTCGCACAGGAAGACGTCGGCGTCCCGGGCGGCGCGCACGAGGCCCTCGCACGCGTCGGTGTCCCCCGAGTAGGCCAGGGTGCTGGGGCCCATGACCCCGTCGTAGTCGATGCGCAGGGCGTACGGCTCGGGGGTGGGGTGCTCCACCCGGAAGGGCGTGATCGCGAACGGCCCCACCCGCACGGGCTCCTCCGGGACCCACGTGTGGAAGTCGAACTCGCCGTGCATCCCGGGCTCCGGGGGGAGCCCGTGGGTGCTGCTGAGGTACTCGTGGAGGCCGGTGGGCGCCCACAGGGGGATCGGGGGGCGGCCCCAGCCCCGCGGGTCCCACTTGATCGCCACGTGCAGCCCGGCCAGGTCGATGCAGTGGTCGGGGTGCAGATGGCTGACGAGCACGGCGTCGATGTCGTGCAGGTCCATGTGGCGCTGCAGCACGCCCAGGGCGCCGTTGCCCATGTCCAGCATGGATGCGCCAGGTCCGCCCCTCGGCGTCCTCGCCGCTGACGAGGTAGCAGGAGGCCGGGGAGTTCGGCCCCGCGAAGGAGCCGGTGCATCCGACGATGGTGAGTTTCATGGAGCGTGTGCCTTCCAGGGAGTACCGGTGGGACGGCGGCCGCACCGGCCGCGGAGCTGCTCAGGGCGCGGACGGGCCGGTGCCCCCGATCATCTCCGGGGTGATCCGCGCGAGCGAGCCCGTGGGGTACTGCTCCGCCACGGAGCTGGTGTGCCGGACGCGGGCGACCTCCGGCCCCAGGAACCGCCGGGCGAGGACCTCGAAGGACGCGGCGTCCCCGGTGGCGAGGAACTCGTGGTGGGCGGGCAGGCTCGGGTCCCGCTCGAGCCCGTGGCCGACCAGCGCGCGGTAGACGTCCTTGGCGGTCTCCTCCGCGCTGGAGACCAGTGTGACGGCGTCGCCCATGACGTAGGAGATCACCCCGGTGAGCAGGGGGTAGTGGGTGCAGCCCAGCACCAGGGTGTCCACGTCGGCCTCGCGCAGCGGGTCCAGGTACGCCTGGGCCGTGGCCAGCAGGCCGGGCCCCGTGGTGACGCCCGCCTCCACGTAGTCGACGAACGCCGGGCAGGCCACCGAGTCGATCCGCAGGTGGGGCGCGGCGGCGAACGTGTCGTCGTAGGCGCGGGACCCGACCGTCGCCTCCGTGCCGATGACCCCGACCCGGCCGTTGCGGGTCGAGGCGACCGCTCGGCGCACCGCCGGCTGGATGACCTCCACCACGGGGATCCCGTAGACCCGGGTGTAGCGCTCCCGGGCGTCGCGCAGCACCGCGGCGGACGCCGTGTTGCAGGCGATCACCAGCAGCTTGACGCCGGAGTCCACCAGCTCGTCCATGATGCGCAGGGCGTGCGCCCGGACCTCGGCGATCGGCAGCGGCCCGTAGGGCCCGTGCGCGGTGTCGCCCACGTAGACGATCTCCTCGTGGGGCAGCTGGTCGATGATGGCGCGGGCCACGGTGAGACCGCCCACCCCGGAGTCGAACACGCCGATGGGTGAACCGGGGTTGGGGCGCCGTGCGGCCCGGCCGCCGGCCCCGAAGACATCGTCATCCTGCATATCGACAAGAGCGTAGTCCCGGGCGTGCCGCCGCCCCAAACCGCACCGCGGCCGTGCCGCCGTGATGCGCGTCACCCCCCGCCGGGGCGGGGTCCCCGCGGGGTGTCGTGGCCGGTCAGTCCCGGGGCAGGTCGTGGAGCAGGGCCTCCATGAGGGTCTCCTGCAGCCACGAGACGAAGTTGTACAGGAGCGACATGTACGTCTCCACGTCCTCGATCGCGGACCAGTCGTCGTAGCGGCCCACGCGCTCGGCGTCGGCCTCGCTGCGGATCCCCAGGCGGTCCGCCAGCACCAGCCGCACGTCGTTGAGGGCCTGGCCGAAGGCCTGCGCCTGCTCCGGGTCCAGCCGCACGGGCTGGGCCTCCAGCGCCAGGGCCGCCTGCTTCAGCACGCCCCGCTTGGTCTCCCGCAGCCCCCGCTCCGTGTACCGGCGGAACTCGGCGGCCCGCTCGGGGTCCAGGCTGCCGTCGGGCAGCAGACGCCGGAGCGCGGAGTCGTCGGGGACGGTGGCGTCCCCGGACACGCCCAGCATCCGCTCGAGCGAGTCCTCCGAGGCCGGCTGCTCGGGGGCGAGCGCCTGGGCGACGTCCGCGAACAGCTTCTGCAGCAGCTCCTTCTCGGGCTCCTCGAAGCGGGCGGTGATGCCCCGGCGGGTGGACCGGAAACCCTGCGCCATCAGTGGCCCCCCGCCTGCTCGAAGGTGGCCCACAGCCCGAAGCCGTGCATCGCCGCGGTGTGGGTCTCGGCCTCCTCGAGGGAGCCGCTGGCCACCACGGAGCGCCCGTGGTGGTGGACCTCCAGCATGAGGGAGCGGGCCTTCTCCTCCGGGTAGCCGAAGTAGGAGCGGAACACGTACGTGACGTAGCTCATGAGGTTGACGGGGTCGTCCCACACGACCACGTTCCACGGGGTCTCGGTCTCCGTGGCCACGGACGTCGCGCCGGTGGGCCGGGTGCCGGTCTCCGGGGTGGCGGTGGCCGCGGGGCGGGCGGCGGCGGGAGTAGCGCAGTGCATGGTCCGTCCATCGTAGCGAGTGCCGGACGCGGGGCGCACCGGCGGCGTCGCTAGAGTGGTGCCCGTGAACCAGCGCAGCCACCGGTGGGCCCCGCCGCCCACGTCCCTGATGACCGACCACTACGAGCTGACCATGCTGCAGGCCGCCCTGCACGCCGGCACCGCGCAGCGGCGCAGCGTGTTCGAGGTGTTCGCCCGGCGGCTGCCGGCGGGCCGCCGCTACGGCGTGGTGGCGGGCACGGGGCGCCTGCTCGAGGGGCTCGACAGCTTCCGCTTCGGCGACGAGCAGCTGGCCTTCCTCGAGGACACCGGCGTGGTCAACCAGGCCACCCTGGACCACCTCGCCGACTTCCGGTTCACCGGGTCGATCTCCGGCTACGCCGAGGGCGAGGCGTACTTCCCCTCCTCGCCGCTGCTCGTGGTCGAGGCCACGTTCGCCGAGGCGTGCGTGCTCGAGACGTACTTCCTGTCGGTGCTCAACTACGACAGCGCCGTGGCCTCGGCCGCCTCCCGCATGGTGGGGGCCGCGGCGGGGCGCCCGTGCATCGAGATGGGCTCCCGGCGCGCCCACGAGGAGGCCGCCGTCGCGGCCGCGCGGGCGGCGGTGATCGGCGGCTTCGACTCTACGTCGAACCTCGAGGCCGGGCACCGCTACGGGATCCGGACCGTCGGGACGGCAGCCCACTCCTTCACGCTCCTGCACGACTCGGAGGAGGACGCCTTCCGCGCCCAGCTCCAGTCCATGGGCCGGGACACCACCCTGCTCGTCGACACCTACGACGTCGAGACCGCGGTCCGGAAGGCCGTGGAGCTCGCGGGTCCCGAGCTGGGCGGCGTGCGCCTGGACTCGGGCGACCTCGTGACCCAGGCCGCCTGGGTGCGCGAGCTCCTCGACGAGCTGGGCAACCCGGGCACCCGCATCACCGTCACCTCCGACCTGGACGAGTACGCGATCGCGGCCCTGAACGCCGCACCCGTCGACGCGTTCGGCGTCGGCACCCGCGTGGTCACCGGCTCCGGGGCGCCGACGTCGTCGATGGTCTACAAGCTGGTGGCCCGCGAGGACTCCTCCGGAGAGCTGCGCCCCGTGGCGAAGGCCGCCAAGGGCAAGGTGTCCGTGGGCGGGCGCAAGCACGCCCTGCGGCGCCGGGACGAGAAGGGCACGGCGACCCACGAGTTGGTCGGGATCGGCCGGCTGCCCGACGACGACGGCGACGACCGGCCGCTGCTCGAGGAGTTCGTCCGCGACGGCGAGCTGCTGGACGGCTGGACCGGGCCGGCCGGGGTCCGGCGGGCCCGGGAGCGGCACGCGGCGTCCGTGGCGGAGCTGCCCCGCTCGGCCCGGCGGCTCAGCGAGGGCGACCCCGTGATCCCGACCGTGCTGGGGCCGGACGCCCCGGCCTGAGCGGCCGTCCGGGCGGACGCCGCCGGACGGGATCCACCGAGCGAGACCCACCGAACAGAGGGAGGAACACCATGAGGACCGCACTGATCGTCGTCGACGTGCAGAACGACTTCTGCGAGGGCGGCTCGCTGGCCGTCGCCGGAGGCGCGGCGGTGGCCGCCGCCGTGTCGGAGCACCTGGAGGACCACCACGGGGACTACGCGGCCGTCGCGGCCACCCAGGACTGGCACATCGACCCCGGGGCGCACTTCTCCGACGAGCCGGACTACGTGCAGTCCTGGCCCGTGCACTGCGTCGCCGAGTCCCGCGGGGCCCACTTCCACCCGGACCTGGACACGGACTGGATCCAGGCGTGGTTCCGCAAGGGCGAGCACGACGCCGCCTACTCCGGCTTCGAGGGGCTCCTCGCCCCGGACGCGGACGTGCCGATGGGCGACGACGAGGACGTCGACGACGAGCCGGACGTGAGCCTCGACGATTGGCTGCGGGAGCACGAGATCGAGGCCGTGGACATCGTGGGCCTCGCGACCGACCACTGCGTGCGGGCGACCGCCCTGGACGCCGTCGAGGCCGGCTACGACACCCGTGTGCTGGTGGGGCTCACCGCGGGCGTCGCCGAGGAGAGCACTGAGCGCGCCCTGCGGGAGATGGCCGCGGCGGGGGTCGAGGTCGTCCGGTCCTGACCGGCGCCCGCCGTCGTGCCCGGCCGCGGCCCGCCCCTTGCCGGGCGGGCCGCGGCCGGGCGCCGCTCACTTGCGCCCGATGAACCAGTCCTGCAGCTTCTTGACCCGCGCCTGGAGCTGCTCCTCGTTGGCCTGCGCCACCGGCGGGCCCCCGCACACGCGGCGCAGCTCGTTGTGCACCATCCCGTGCGGGGTGCCCGTGCGCGACGCCCAGGCCGAGACGTTCTTGGACAGGGTCGAGCGCAGCTCCTTGAGCCGCCGGTGGTCGGGCACCGCCGGCTGCTCCGGGGCCCGGGCGGCGCCCGGGCGCCGGCGGGCGTGCTGGGACTGCCGCTCCCGCAGCAGCGCCGAGACCTGGTCGGCCTCCAGCAGGCCCGGGATGCCGAGGAAGTCCGCCTCCTCCTCCGAGCCCACCGCCACGCCGCCGCCGAACGCGCCGCCGTCGAAGAGGACCCCGTGGAAGGACGCGTCCGAGCCGATGGCCTCGAACCGGCCCTGGGCGAGGGCCGCGGACGCCTTCTCCTCGCGGTTGGCCTCCTCGAGCAGGTCGTCGTCCCAGCCCTCCTCGAGGGGGTCCGCGGGCAGGCCGGTCTCCTCCACGGCGGGCTTGTCGAGAGCGTGGTCCCGCTCGGCCTCCATCTCGTTGGCGAGCTGCATCAGCGCCGGCACGGACGGCAGGAAGACGGACGCCGTCTCCCCGCGCCTGCGGGCGCGCACGAAGCGCCCGACCGCCTGGGCGAAGAACAGCGGCGTCGAGGTGGACGTCGCGTAGACGCCCACGGCGAGGCGAGGGACGTCGACGCCCTCGGAGACCATGCGCACGGCGACCATCCACCGGCTGTCCCCCGCGGAGAACTCGTCGATCCGGTCGGAGGCGCCCTTGTCGTCGGAGAGGACCACGGTGGGGTTCTCCCCGGTGATCCGGCGCAGCTGCGCGGCGTAGGCCTTCGCGTCCTGGTGGTCGGTCGCGATGACCATCGCCCCGGCGTCCGGCACGGTGCGCCGCACCTCCGTGAGCCGCTGGTCCGCGGCCTGGAGCACCGACGGGATCCACTGCCCGTTCGGGTCGAGGGCCGTGCGCCACGCGTGGGCCGTGATGTCCTTCGTGAAGCCCTCGCCGAGCTCCGCGGCCATCTCCTCCCCCGCGCTGGTGCGCCAGCGCATCTGCCCCGAGTAGGCGAGGAAGATCACGGGCCGGACCACGTGGTCCTTGAGCGCGTCGCCGTAGCCGTAGGTGTAGTCGGCGCTCGAGCGGCGGATGCCGTCCCCGTCCTCCAGGTAGCGCACGAACGGGATGGGCGCCGTGTCCGAGCGGAAGGGGGTGCCGGTCAGGGCGAGCCGGCGGGCGGCGGGGTCGAAGGCCTCCTGCAGCCCGTCGCCCCACGTGAGCGAGTCCCCGGCGTGGTGGATCTCGTCCATGATCACCAGGGTCCGGCCCGCCTCGGTGCGGGCCCGGTGCAGGAGCGGCTTCATCGCCACCTGGGAGTAGGTCACGGCCGCGCCCAGGTAGTCGCGGCCGTGGGAGCCGTCCGCGTTCTTGAAGTTCGGGTCGATCGCCAGGCCCACGCGGGCCGCGGCGTCCGCCCACTGCCGCTTGAGGTGGTCCGTGGGCGTCACCACCGTGATCCGGTTGACGGTCCCGCGGTCGAAGAGCTCCTTGGCGACCCGCAGCGCGAAGGTCGTCTTGCCCGCCCCAGGGGTCGCGACCGCCATGTAGTCCCGGGGCTGGGCCTCGAAGTAGCGCTGGAGCGCCTCCGCCTGCCAGGCGCGCAGCTTGGGGGCGGTGCCCCACGCGGCGCGGTCGGGATAGGCCGGGGGGAGGTCGGCGGCTGCTGCGCCGAACAAGGAGAGCTGGTCGTCCTGGGACACGCTGGCGACGTCCTTTCGCTCGTGGTCCCGCGGCCTCGTGGCCGCGGTGGGTGACGGGGGCGCGGCGGCGGGCCACGCAAAAGCGCCCGCCGGCGGCGGGCGCTTGCTCGGGGGCGGTGCTCAGCCCTGGTCGTCGCCCTGGTCGTTCGGGGGGCGCAGGCCGTCGTAGATCTCCTTGCAGGTGGGGCACACCGGGAACCGCTGCGGGTCGCGGCCGGGGACCCAGACCTTGCCGCACAGGGCGATCACGGGCTCGCCGGAGAGGGCGGACTCCATGATCTTCTCCTTGCGCACGTAGTGCGCGAAGCGCTCGTGGTCGCCCGGCTCCTGGAGCTCCCTGGTCTCCTCGCGCTCGATCGTGGAGGTGCCCCCGGCCGGCTGCGCCGGGTCGGTGCCGTAGGGGCTGTCGTCCAGGCCGTTCGTCGGGGTGCCGGTGGTCGCCGCTGAGACATGCATGGGCGCCACTTTACCCCGTCCCTGCCGGCCCGCGTGCGCCGGGGACCGACCGGCCGGCCCGGTTCAGCGGAACTGGGCGACCTCCTGGAGCAGCTCGGGGGCCCGCCGGTCGTACCAGCGCCCGCCGAGGACGATGCCGCCGCAGCACAGCAGCGGGCCGAGCACCGCCCCGGCGGCCAGCGCCGCCCATCCCCACCCGGGATCGCCGGTGAAGACCTGCACGAGGAGAGGGACCGCGGCCGGCAGGACGAGGACGAGGATCAGCCCCAGCGCCACGAACTGCACCAGCACGTTCAGGACGGTGAAGCCCTGCGGCGTCTTCAGCGGCGACGCGCCCGGCGGGGCCACGGGGTAGGTGTACCGGGCGGACATCACCGAGGACAGGCCCGCCCCGCCCAGCAGCGCCAGCAGCGCGGTGCCCGCGATCCCGGGCAGCAGCTGCCACCGGCCCTCGACCGCGAACGGCAGCAGGATCCCGAGCGCCGTGAGCGGCACGGCGATCACGAGCAGCGCGAGCACCCGGCCCGCGCGGTCGTGGACGCCCCGCACCCCGGAGAGGACGTGCAGGTGCAGGGCGGTGTTGTCGTAGGACACGTCGCCGGAGATCTGGTAGGCGAGCAGCGCCGCGATCATCGGGCCCAGGCCGTAGAGGAAGAGGCTGCCTCCCCCCGGGTCCCGGGAGAACCAGATCAGCACGGCGAGGGCGGGGATGACGAGCAGACCGGCCGCGTAGCGGGGGTCCCGGACCCAGTAGATCAGGCACCGGGCCGCGACGGCCGCCCAGGGACGCCGGGGCGCGCGGTCGAACAGCCCCGCGCCGGCGGCCCCCTCGCGCGGGGCCGCGGTCCGCCGGCCGGCCGTGCTGGTCAGGGCCCGCTCCTGCGCCACGCGCCAGACGAGGACGAGGACGACGACCGTCAGGACCGTGACGACCAGCCGGGCCGCGGCGGATCCCCACCGGCCGGCGGCGACGTCGGCCGGGACGGCCCAGACGGCGCCGACCGGCGTCCACGCCAGCACGCCGGCGTACTGCGGCAGCCGGTCCCACAGCCGCTCCAGCCCGCTGAGCAGACCGGTGACGATGGGGCCGAGCAGCACCAGGACCACGAGCGCGGCCAGCGAGACCAGCTCCGTGAGCCGCCGGCGGCGGCCGAGGCCGACGGCGAGGGCCGTGACGCAGCGGGAGCCGGTGACCACGAGGGCCAGCGCGAGCGGCACGCACAGGAGGGCCGCGAGCAGCGCGGCCGCGGACGAGCGCCAGGAGCTCACCGTGGCGAGGAGACCGACGGCGGTGAGCGCGCCCGGCACGCCGACGAGCGCGCCGAGCGCCTGACCCCACTGGACCTGGCCCACGGAGAGGGGCAGGAGGGCGAGGCGCGCCGGGTCCAGCGTGGCGTCGGCGCGCGCCGCGAGGACGGGCAGCAGCCACCAGACCAGCGTGGCCGCCGTCCCGGCCAGCACGAGCACGGTGCGCACCAGGGACAGGTCCTGGCGTCCCAGCAGGAACAGCGCCACCACGGCCAGGCCCAGCAGGAACACGAAGTAGGCGGCACCCAGCACGGTCCCCACAAGCACCCAGGTGCTGCGGGTCAGGGTGTTCACGAGGATCCTCGCCTTCAGGCCCACGAGGCGGCCGGCCAGGACGGCGGTGCCCGCCCGGGCGGGGGCGAGGCCCTCCGGGGCCGGGGCGAGCTCCCGGCTCACTCCGGGCGCAGCCACGTCAGCCCCTCCCCCGTCTCCCGGCGACCGCCGACCAGATCGACGAACCGGTCCTCGAGCGTGGCCCCGGCACGGACCTCGTCGACCGTCCCGGCGGCCAGCACCCGGCCCCGGTCCATGACGGCGACGTGGTCGCACATCCGCTGCACGAGGTCCATGACGTGGCTGGAGACGACCACGGTCCCGCCGGCGGACACGAAGCCGTGCAGGATCTCGCGGATGTTCGCGGCCGAGACGGGATCGACCGACTCGAACGGCTCGTCGAGGACCAGCAGACTCGGGGCGTGGATGAGGGCGCCGGCCAGCGCGATCTTCTTGGTCATGCCGGCGGAGTAGTCCTGGACCTGCGTCCCGGCGTCGGCCACCAGGTCCATGGCCCGCAGCAGGTCCTCGGTGCGCTCGGCCACGACTCCCCGGTCCATGCCGCGCAGCAGACCGGAGTAGGTGACGAGCTGGCGCCCGGTGAGCCGGTCGAACAGGTGCAGCCCGTCCGGCAGCACGCCCATGAGCTGCTTGGCCCGCCGGGGCTCGGCCCAGACGTCGACACCGGCCACGCGGGCGCTGCCCGCCGTCGGGCGGAGGAGGCCGGTCGCCATGGACAGCATCGTGGTCTTGCCGGCGCCGTTGCGCCCCACGAGGCCGAAGAAGGAGCCGCGGGGAACGTCGAGGTCCACGCGGTCCACGGCGACCTTGGCCTCGGGGGTGCCCGGGCGGCCGAAGACCCGGACGAGCCCGCGCACGCTCAGCGCCGGCGGCCCGCCGCGCGGCGGCGCCGCGGACCCGTCCGGCGCGGGTTCGCCGGCCCGGTCCGGGACGGCCTGCGGGATGTGCTGGTGGCTCATGCCACCAGCGTAGGCAGGCGGGGACCCGGCACGCCTCCGGCGCGCGGCGGAGGCCGGCCCGCCCTCCCGGGGCGTGCGCTCCGTCGCACGGTGGAGCCCGGGCCGCGCCACCGGTGCCGCGGGAGCACCGAGCGGGCGGCCCCGTCAGGCGGTGGGACCGTCAGGGGCGCGGACTCAGAACAGGGCGCGCATCAGGGCGCCGCGGGCGGTCACCACGCGCGGGTCCTCGGCGCCCACCACGTCGAAGAGCTCGAGCAGGCGCAGCCGGACGGCGTCGCGGTCCTCCCCGGCGGTGCGCCGCACCAGGTCCAGCAGCCGCCGGAAGGCGTCCTCCACGTGGCCGCCCGAGACGTCGAGATCGGCGACGGCCAGCTGGGCCGCCACGTCCTCGGGGGCGGCGGCGGCCTCGGCGCGGGCCGTCGCGGCGTCCAGCGGCAGCACGCGCTGGAGCAGGTGCACCTGGGCGAGGGCGAGCTTCGCCTCCCGGTCCCCGGGGTTCTCGGCGATCGCCTTCCGGTACGCGGCCTCGGCGGCGTCGACGTCCCCCGCCTCGAGGGCGTCCACGGCCTCCTGGTGCAGCGGGGGCAGCGGCTCCGGCTCGTCGTCGGCGCGCGCGGGCTCCACGGTGCCCGAGATCCCGTTCTGCTCGGCGAGGGCGAGCAGCTCGTCGAGGAGCTGGCCCACCTGCTCGGGCGGGACCGTGGAGTTGAACAGCGGCACGGGCCGTCCGCCGAGCAGCGCCACCACGGTGGGCACGGACTGCGCCTGGAACATCTGGGCGATCTCGGGGGCCGCCTCGGCGTCCACGGACGCCAGCAGGAGCCGCCCCCGGTAGCGGTCGACGACCTGCTCCAGGGTGTCGGTGAACGCCACGGACTGCTCGCTGAAGCGGGCCCACAGGGCGAAGACCACCGGTACCTGGGTGGAGAGCTGGGCGACCTCCTGGAAGTCCGCCGCGGTCACCTCCCGCCGGTACCCGCCCGCCCGGTCCTCCCCCGCGGGCGGGCCGCCGGGGGCGGGCACGGCGCCCAGGTCCACCGCGCCCCGCACCGACGACGGGAGCGCGGCCTCCTGCGGCGGCGGAGCGGTCTCGGCGGTGCGGCGGGGCTGCTGGTGCTGGAACTCGTTCACGGGGCGTCTCCTGAGGGCTCGACGACGGGCTCGGCGGTCCGCTCGGCCGGCGGCGTCGGGGGCTGGGTCGGTGGTCCGGGTCGGTGGTCTGGGCCGCCGGTCCGGGTCGGTGGTCCGGGTCGACGGCGGCGCAACGGCGGGTCTCCCACGATTATCGACCGCCGGGGGGCGGCTCGGCCACCGGCGCGGCCCCGTGTCCGCTCCCGGCGTGACGGCGGCCGCGGCGAGGGACGGCAACGGTCTCAGCGGCGGGTGCGCCAGCAGCGCTCGTGCCAGTGGCGGCGGTCCTCGAAGGCGCTGCGCGCCCCCAGCAGGGAGTCCTGCTGCCAGACGACCAGGTGCGCGATCCCCGGCGGGATCGACCGGCCACAGCCGGGGCAGGTGTAGGTCTTGACGGCGTTGACGGGCCGGACGTGGCGGACCAGCCAGTCCCCGTCCGCCGAGCGCTCCACCGTGGGCGCCGGCTCCAGGACGCGTTCGACCGACCACGGCTCCTGCGCCGCGCCGCGCTGCCACTTGCTGGCGCGCGGGCCGGCGCCGGGGCCGCCGTGGCGGCGTCGCGAGGAGTGGTTGGAGCGTGGCACGGCGCCATCGTCTCACACGGGTGCCACCGGGTCCGGTCCCGCTCCCGCGGAGCGCTAGGCTGGAGCGCGTGCGTCTTGTCATTGCCGATTGCTCCGTCGACTACGAAGGGCGTCTGCGCGCCCACCTGCCCGCCGCCCGGCGTCTTCTGCTCGTGAAGGCCGACGGCTCCGTGCTCGTCCACTCGGACGGCGGCAGCTACAAGCCCCTGAACTGGATGAGCCCGCCCGCCCGCCTGCACGTCGGCGAGCCCGGGGCGGAGCTCGCGGCCGAGGGGGTCCTGCAGACGTGGACCGTTCAGGCCGCCAAGAGCGACGACCGCCTGGTCATCCAGGTGTTCGAGATCCACGAGGACGTCTCCCACGAGCTGGGCAGCGACCCCGGGCTGGTGAAGGACGGGGTCGAGGCGGACCTCCAGCGCCTGCTCGCCGAGCAGATCCACCGCCTCGGCTCGGGGCACACCCTCGTCCGCCGCGAGTACCCCACCGTGATCGGGCCGGTCGACATCCTGGCCCGCGACGCCGCCGGCGCCACCGTGGCGGTCGAGCTCAAGCGCCGAGGCGACATCGACGGCGTCGAGCAGCTCACCCGGTACCTCGAGCTGCTCAACCGCGACCCTCTCCTGGCGCCCGTGCGCGGAGTGTACGCCGCCCAGCTCATCAGGCCCCAGGCCCGGGTGCTCGCCGAGGACCGGGGCATCGCGTGCCTCACCCTCGACTACGACGAGATGCGCGGGCTCGACGACAGCGACTCGCGCCTCTTCTGAGCCCACCGCCGGGCTTCATGGTCCCCGGCCGGGCGCGGGGGCGATCACGCGGTCGGCGAACAGCGCGCAACACGCGATGATCAGCAGGCGAACAACGTTGACCGCCCCCGGGGAGTGTGTGAAGCTGAACATGTTCTTCGTTCCATGTTTTGCATGCTCGCAGAACGGGTAAGCGAGCGTGACGTTCGACCCTGGCCCTGGTCTCCCTCCCTCGGGAACGGAGGCCTCGGCCCTCGGCTCATCTCGTGGTACCGCCCTTCCGTGCACGACCTGTGCACACGTTTCGCACCATCTCGCAAGGAGAGATCTTCATGGCCCAGGGCACCGTCAAGTGGTTCAACGCCGAAAAGGGCTTCGGCTTCATCACCCCCGACGACTCCGACTCGGACGTCTTCGTCCACTACTCAGAGATCCAGTCGGGCGGCTTCCGCACCCTCGAGGAGAACCAGCGCGTCGAGTTCGAGATCGGCCAGGGCCAGAAGGGCCCGCAGGCCACCGGCGTCACGCTCATCTGATCCGCTTCCCGCGCACCGGCTGAGCAGGAGCCCCGCACCCGTCCCGGGTGCGGGGCTCTTCCGTGCCCGACCGGCAGCTCAGTACGCGGTGCCGGCCAGGTGCCGTTCGACGGCGGCCCCGGCCGCCGCGAGCTGCTCCACGAAGTGCTCGTAGCCGCGGTCCACGTGCTCCACACCGTGCACGTCGGTCGTGCCCACCGCGGCCATCCCGGCGATCACCAGGGCCGCGCCGGCCCGGATGTCCTTCGCCTCCACGGGCGCCCCGGAGAGCACGGGCATCCCGGCGACGAGGGCGTGGTGGCCGTCGAGGCGCACGCTTGCGCCCAGCCGCTCCAGCTCGGCCGTGAAGCCCCATCGGGCCTCGAAGACGTTCTCGGTGACCATGCCGGAGCCGTCGGCCACCGCGTTGAGCGCGACCACGAACGGCTGCAGGTCGGTGGGGAACCCCGGGTACGGGAGGGTGGAGACGTTGATCGCCCGGGGACGCTCCGGCCCGGTCACCACCAGGGCGCCGTCCTTCGTGTCCACGCGGCACCCGGCCGCGCGCAGCTTGTCGAGCACCACCGCCAGGTGGCCCGGCTCCGCGCCCTCGATCCGCACGGTTCCGCCGGTCACGGCCGCCGCGAAGGCCCACGTGCCTGCCACGATGCGGTCCGGCACCGTCCGGTGCTCGACCGGGCGCAGGGACGCCACCCCGACGACCGTGACGGTGCTCGTGCCCAGGCCCTCGATCCGGGCGCCCATGCCCTGCAGCATCCGCCCGATGTCGACGATCTCCGGCTCCCGCGCCGCGTTGTCGATCACGGTGGTGCCCTCGGCCAGCGTCGCGGCCATCATGAGGTTCTCCGTCGCTCCCACGGAGGGGTAGTCCAGCCGGAAGTGCGTCCCGCGCAGGCTCCGGGGCACGGACGCCACGAGGTAGCCGCGCTCGATCTGCAGCACCGCCCCCATCGCCTCCAGTCCCGCGCGGTGCATGTCCAGTCCGCGGGAGCCGATGGCGTCCCCGCCGGGCAGTGCCACCTCGGCCACGCGGCACCGGGCGACCAGGGGGCCGAGCACGGAGATCGACGCGCGCATCGCCCGCACCAGGTCGTAGTCCGCCTGGTGGTGCAGCACCGGCGGGACGTCGATCCGGACCGTCTTCTCGGCGCGCTCGTAGGCCACGGCGCAGCCGAGCCGGCGCAACAGCTCCGCCATGATCGTGACGTCGTGGATCTCGGGGACGTTCGTGATGGTGGACTCGCCCTCGGCCAGCAGCGCCGCCGCCATCAGCTTCAGCACGCTGTTCTTGGCGCCGGAGACGCGCAGGGTGCCGTTGACCGCGGTGGGCCCGTGCACGACGATCTTCTCTTCCATCCACTCTCCTGGGCGGTCTCGCCGGGGAACCTGGGGT
>NZ_BAAGPL010000010.1:0-14214 GCF_054784195.1 Kocuria himachalensis | reverse complement strand
CGCGGCTGGACTGGGCGCGCGGGGCGGTGCCCCGCGCGGACGGGCGGGATCAGGCGGCGGCGGCGCCGGGCAGCTCCACGTTGTCCGCCACGATCGTCACCCGGTCGTTGTCGACGAACACGAAGCCGGCGTCGATCGTGCCCTCGAGCCGGGAGCCGTCCACGGGGTCCACCGCGAAGTCGCCCGGCTTGAGGATGCCGGCCACGGCCTCGTGGCCGGGCAGGATACCGATGTCGCCCTCGGACGTGCGGACCCGCACCATGCGTGCCGTGCCGGTCCACTCGGACTGCTCGAGGGAGACGATTTCGACGATCATCTCAGCCACGACTACTTGCCACCGGTCCGCTTCTTGATCTGCTCCCACTGCTGCATGACGTCGTCCAGGCCGCCGACGTTGTAGAACGCCTGCTCCGGGACGTGGTCGAACTCGCCCTCGGTGATCTTGCCGAACGCCTCGATGGTCTCCGCCAGCGGGACCGTGGAGCCCTCGACACCGGTGAACTGCTTGGCGGTGTAGGTGTTCTGGGAGAGGAACTGCTCGATGCGGCGGGCGCGGGAGACGACGACCTTCTGCTCCTCGGAGAGCTCCTCGACGCCGAGGATCGCGATGATGTCCTGCAGCTCCTTGTTCTCCTGCAGGATCGACCGGACGCGGATCGCGACGTCGTAGTGCTCCTGGCCCACGATCTGCGGGTCGAGGATGCGCGAGGTCGAGGTCAGCGGGTCGATCGCCGGGTACAGACCGCGGGAGGCGATGTCGCGGGAGAGCTCCGTGGTCGCGTCCAGGTGGGCGAACGTCGTGGCCGGGGCCGGGTCGGTGTAGTCGTCGGCGGGCACGTAGATCGCCTGCATCGAGGTGATCGAGTGGCCGCGGGTCGAGGTGATGCGCTCCTGGAGCACGCCCATCTCGTCCGCCAGCGTCGGCTGGTAGCCCACGGCGGAGGGGATGCGGCCCAGCAGGGTCGACACCTCCGAGCCGGCCTGGGTGAAGCGGAAGATGTTGTCGACGAAGAGCAGCACGTCCTGGTTCTGCACGTCGCGGAAGTACTCCGCCATCGTGAGCCCGGTCAGGGCCACGCGCAGGCGCGTTCCCGGCGGCTCGTCCATCTGGCCGAACACGAGGGCGGTGTCCTTGAGGACGTTCGCCTCCTCCATCTCGACCCAGAGGTCGTTGCCCTCACGGGTGCGCTCGCCCACGCCGGCGAAGACCGAGGTGCCGCCGAAGTTGCGGGCCACACGCGTGATCATCTCCTGGATGAGCACGGTCTTGCCCACGCCGGCGCCGCCGAACAGGCCGATCTTGCCGCCCTTGATGTAGGGGGTCAGCAGGTCGATCGACTTGATGCCGGTCTCCATCATCTCCGTGGAGCCCTCGAGCTCCGCGAAGGACGGTGCCTTGCGGTGGATCGGCCAGCGCTCCGTGATCTCCAGGGAGGAGGTCTCGACGTCGAGGGCGTCACCGAGCACGTTGAAGATGTGGCCCTTGACCACGTCGCCCACGGGCACGGAGATCGGCCCGCCGGAGTCCTTGACCTCGGTGCCGCGCACCAGGCCGTCGGTCTGCTGCAGGGCGATCGCACGGACCATGTTGTCGCCCAGGTGCTGGGCGGTCTCGAACGTGATCGTCCGCTTCTCGCCGTTGAGCTCGTACTGGGAGGTCAGGGCGTTGTAGATCCCGGGGACGGCGTGCTCGGGGAACTCGACGTCGACGACCGGCCCGATGACCCGGGCGATGCGGCCCGTGGCACCGCCCGAGACCGGCTGCCCGGCCTGTTCGCTGATGGTGGCAGTCATATCTCTCACTTCACTTGTTCGTGGTGGATAGTTGCTGGATCGCCGGGACGGCCCGTCACAGGGCCTCGGCGCCGCTCACGATCTCGGTGAGCTCGGTGGTGATCTCGGCCTGGCGGGCGTTGTTCATCAGGCGCGTGTACTTCTTGATCAGTTCGTCGGCGTTGTCGCCGGCCGCCTTCATCGCCTTCTGCCGCGCCGCGAGCTCGCTCGTGGCGGCGTGCGTGAGGCTCGCGTACAGGCGGGCGTCGATGTAGCGCGGCAGTACCGCGTCGAGGAACTCCTCGGGGTTCGGCTCGAACTCGAAGGTGCTGTCCGGCTCCTCCAGCTCGTCGAACTCCCGGGCGACCTCGTCGGTCAGGGCGTTGGCGTCCACGACCTCCAGCGGCAGCAGGCGCAGCACGCGGGGCTCCTGGACGACCATCGACTGGAACGAGGTGTAGACCAGGTGGATCTCGTCCACGCCGCCGTCCTCGTACGCGGTCTCCAGGTCCCCGACCAGCACCTCCCGCAGCTCGCGCGCCCGCTCCGGGCGGGCGTTGTCCGTGTCGCCCGTCCAGTTGCGCTCGTACGGGCGGCTGCGGAAGTCGAAGTAGGCCTGCGCCTTGCGCCCGATCAGGTAGACCTTGGTCTCCTTGCCCTCCCCGTGCAGTAGCTCGAGGAGGCCCTCGGCCTCCTT
The DNA here is from genome assembly GCF_054784195.1 of Kocuria himachalensis. Classification (NCBI taxonomy): domain Bacteria; kingdom Bacillati; phylum Actinomycetota; class Actinomycetes; order Micrococcales; family Micrococcaceae; genus Kocuria; species Kocuria himachalensis. Next base: position 11,744 of record NZ_BAAGPL010000010.1, on the reverse strand, counting down.
GAGCACGTTGGACGAGTAGGACCCGGCCAGCCCGCGGTCCGAGGTCATGATCACCACGGCCGCCCGGCGCACGTCGTCGACCCGTGTGGTGAGGACATGGGAGACGTTGTGCTGGGTGGCGACCTGTGAGACCGCCCGGGTCAGCGCGTTCGCGTACGGACGCGCCGCCAGCAGACCCTGCCGGGACTTGTTGATGCGCGAGGTCGCGATCATCTCCATGGCCTTGAAGATCTTCTTCATGCCCTTGGTCGACGCGATCTTGTTCCGGTAGACCCGAATCTGCGCTCCCATGTGACTTCCTTTCGTCACCGTGCCCGGTGCGCCGCAGCTGCGGCGCACCGGACCGACCGGTTACTTCCTGACGATCCGTTCGTGGTCGACCTTGGAGGCGTCGATGGCTTCGTGCTCCTCGTGCCCCGGCTCGATCCCGTGCTTGGTGCCCCGGAAGTCCCGCTGGACCTCGGCGACGGCGGTCTCCAGGGCCGCGACCGCGTCGTCCTCGAGCTTGCCGGTCCCGACGATCGAGTCCATCACGTTGGTGGTGCGGCGCACGTGCTCCAGCAGGGCCTGCTCGAAGTCGAGCACGTCGGCGACCTCCACCTCGTCGAGGTGGCCGTTGGTGCCGGCCCAGATCGACACGACCTGGTCCTCGACGGGGTACGGGGTGTACTGCTTCTGCTTCAGCAGCTCCATCAGCCGGGCGCCGCGGGTCAGCTGCTGCCGGGACGCGGGGTCCAGGTCGGAGGCGAACATCGCGAAGGCCTGCATCGAGCGGTAGGACGCCAGCTCGAGCTTCAGCGTGCCGGAGACCTTCTTCATGGCCTTCACCTGCGCGGCGCCGCCGACGCGGGACACCGAGATGCCCACGTCCACGGCCGGGCGCTGGTTGGCGTTGAACAGGTCCGACTGCAGGAAGATCTGGCCGTCGGTGATGGAGATGACGTTGGTGGGGATGAACGCCGAGACGTCGTTGGCCTTCGTCTCGATCATCGGCAGCCCGGTCATCGAGCCCGCGCCCAGCTCGTCGGAGAGCTTGGCGCAGCGCTCGAGGAGGCGGGAGTGCAGGTAGAACACGTCGCCCGGGTAGGCCTCGCGTCCCGGCGGGCGGCGCAGCAGCAGCGAGACCGCGCGGTACGCCTCGGCCTGCTTGGACAGGTCGTCGAAGACGATGAGGACGTGCTTGCCGCCGTACATCCAGTGCTGGCCGATGGCCGAGCCGGCGTAGGGGGCGAGGTACTTGATGCCCGCGGCCTCGGAGGCGGGAGCCGCGACGATGGTCGTGTACTCCAGGGCCCCGTTGTCCTCGAGCGTCTGGCGCACGCCGGCGATGGTGGACGCCTTCTGGCCGACCGCGACGTAGATGCAGCGCACCTGCTGGTTGACGTCGCCCGTCTCCCAGTTGGCGCGCTGGTTGAGGATGGCGTCCACGGCGATCGCGGTCTTGCCGGTCTGGCGGTCGCCGATGAGGAGCTGGCGCTGGCCGCGGCCGATCGGGATCATCGCGTCGATGGCCTTGATGCCGGTCTGCAGGGGCTCGTGGACCGACTTGCGCATGGTCACGCCGGGAGCCTGCGTCTCGAGGGCGCGGCGCCCCTCGGCCTCGATCGGGCCGAGGTCGTCGATGGGGGTGCCCAGCGGGTCGACCACGCGGCCGAGGAACGCGTCGCCCACCGGCACGGAGAGGACCTCCCCGGTGCGCTGGACCTCCTGGCCCTCCTCGATCCCGCGGAAGTCGCCGAGGATCACGACGCCGATGTCGCGGGTGTCGAGGTTCTGCGCGAGGCCGAGCACGCCGTTCTCGAAGCGCAGCAGCTCGTTGGCCATGACCGAGGGCAGGCCTTCGACCCGCGCGATGCCGTCGGAGGCGCTGCTGACGCGGCCGACCTCGGTTCGTTCTGCGGTGCCGGGCTCGTAGGACGCGGCGAATTCGCTCAGCGCGCTACGGACGTCGTCGGCATTGATGGTGACTTCGGACATGTCCTGTCCCTGCTCTCCTAGTTCGTGATCACTGCCGTCAGCGGTGACCGTGAGTCCAAATCTGTGGCGGAACGCTACGCTTGTCCACCGGCTGCCGCCGTCCGGCCGGCAGCGGCGCCCGCCCGCGGCGGCGTCGTGCCGACCCCGGGGATCAGGCCCCGATCCGCTGGCGCAGCTGGTCGAGCCGGGCCGCGACGGAACCGTCGATGACCTCCTCGCCGACCTGCACCTTGAGCCCGCCGATCAGCGTCCGGTCGACGTCCACGGTGAGCTTGAGGTCCTTGCCGTACAGCGTGTTCAGCTGCTGCTGGAGCCGCCGCTGCTGGTCCTCGGTCAGCGGCCGCGACGTGGTCACGTGCGCGAGCCACCGCTGGCGGCGGGCCGCCACCTCCTCCGCGAAGCGCTCCACGAGACGGCCGACCAGGGCGCCGCGCGGCGAGAGCACGGCCTGCTCCACGAGCAGCAGGGCCTCGTCCGAGGCCCCCGGGGTCAGCCGCTGGGCCAGCCTGGTCTTGGCCTCGACGTCGGCGCGCTGGTCGCTGAGGGCACGCTGCAGCTCGTGCGAGCCGTCCAGCACCCCCTTGAACGCGATCAGCTGGTCGACGACCTGCTCGAGGCCCTCGAGTCCGCCGCGGTTCTCGGCGGACGCCGCGGTGAGGGTCACCCCGGCGTGCTCGAGGGCGTCGGTGAACTCGCGGTCGTCGCTCCAGCGCCGGCCGGCGAGGGTCGCGACGATCTCCACCGTGTCCGGGGAGACCTTGTCGGCGAAGATCCGGCGCACGACCTGCTCGCGCTGCGGCCCCTCGTAGGAGGGGTCGGCCAGCGCGCGGCGCAGGGCGCCGTTCTCGTCGAGGATGGCGAGCACGGCGAACAGCTCACGGGCGAGCGCGGGACTGGCGGAGCCGGCCCAGCGCTCGACCTCACGAGCGTTCTGCTGAGTGAATTCGTTCGCTGCGTCTGCCATTACCGCGCCGCACCTGCATTCCGTTCCTGCTCCTGCTCGAGGTCGGCGAGGAAGCGGTCGACCACCCGGTTGGACCGGGCGTCGTCGTCGAGGGACTCGCCCACGATCTTCGCCGCGAGCGTGGTGGCCAGGGCGCCCACCTCGTTGCGCAGGGAGACCACGGCCGCCGAGCGCTCCGCCTCGATGGTGCGGTGGGCGTTCTCGGTGATGCGCGCCGACTCGGCGTTCGCCCGGTCCTTGAAGTCCGCGAGGATCTTCTCGCCCTCGAGGCGGGCCTCCTCGCGGATCTTCTGAGCTTCCAGGCGCGCGCTCTCGAGCTGCTGGTTGTACTCGTCGCGGGCGGCGGCGGCCTCGGCCTGGGCGGCCTTGGCCTTCGCCAGCCCCCCTTCGATGGCCTCGGTGCGCTCACGGTAGACCCGCTCGAACGCCGGCACCACGAACTTGACGACGAGGAAGAGCAGGATCAGGAACCCGATGCCGGTGATCAGCATTTCCCAGACGTTGGGGAAGAGGGGGTTCGCCCCTTCCTCGGCTGCCAGCAACAGTGTCATGTGCGCGATTCCTGTTCTCTCAGAAGGACGTGTACTTGGTCAGGCACTCAGGCGATGAACGCGAGCACGAAGCCCAGAATCGCGAGGGCCTCGACCACGGCGAAGCCGAAGAACAGCATCGGCTGGAGCACGCGCTGCGACTCGGGCTGGCGGGCGACGGACTGCATGTACGCGGCGAAGATCAGACCCACGCCGATGCCACCGCCGATGGCAGCCAGACCGTAACCAATAGCGCTGAGCGAACCAGTCATGAGGGGTGTTTCCTTTCTAGGTGCCCGGGGGCCGGGCGTCGTAGCCGTGTCGGCTCTGAACATTTCGAGGATGGACTGCGGGGTCCGGCCGGGGCCGGGGCTGCTCCACCGGCGTCAGTGGCCCTCTTGCAGGGCGCCCTGGACGTACACGGCGAAGAGGAGGGTGAAGATGTAGGCCTGGAGGACCTGGATCAGGATCTCCAGGAAGTAGATGAACACGCCGAGCACGGTCGAGCCCAGGGCGACGACGCTGATGGCGCTGGCCTGCGAGAGCAGGTAGCCCGTCATGGACGCCGCGACCATCAGGGCGAGGTGACCGGCGAACATGGTGGCGAACACACGCAGGGCGTGCGTGACCGGGCGGATGATCAGGTTCGAGAGGAACTCGATCGGGATGAGGAAGATGTAGAGCAGCTTCGGAACGTCCGGCGGCATCGTCATCTTGCCCATGAAGCCGCCGAGGCCGTGGCGTTTGATGCCCATGAAGACCCAGGTGACGTAGGCGATGCCGGCCAGGACGTAGGCGGAGCCCGCGTGGGACAGGGTCGGCAGCTGCAGCACCGGGATGGAGCCGAACAGGTTGTTCACCAGGATGAAGAAGAAGAACGTGAACAGCAGCGGGACGTAGGGGCGGAACTCCTTCTCACCGATGATGTCCCGGCCGAGGTGGTTGCGCACGAACCCGTAGCCGCTCTCCGCGAGGTACTGCGACTTCGACGGGACGAGCGCGTTGCGGCGGATGGCCCACATGAAGAAGCCGGCGATCAGGACGACCGACAGGAGGATCAGCAGCGTCTGCTTGCCGAACTCGAAGGTGCCCAGCGCGAAGAACGGCGGCAGGTGCATCTCCTCGACGGTCGGGGCGGTGAATCCTCCGGTGGCGGGGAGCCTGATGAGGGCGGCGTTCAATGCGGGTCCTTTCTGCAGTGCTCTGGCCGGTGGTCACGGTCGGGGCGCCGAGTCCGGGCCGGACTGGTGCGGGTTGTGTGGATCTGGCCCATCGGAGGTCAGGCTGCGACGGAGCCCCTCCTGCATGTGGAGGTACACGACGTAGATCCCGGAGGCGGCGCCGATGCACGCTCCCAGGACCACGATCCACCGGGTTCCCAGCACGCGATCCGCACCCCACCCTACCAAACTCCAGAACCCCATCCCGATCACCACGTAGAGGAGTGTCGTGAGACCTCCGGAGAGTCCTCCGCCCTCCACGAGCTCCCCCGCGGTGCGCAGTCCGGGCGTCTCCGGGGGCCCGTTCCGCCGGGCCCGGGGGCCGTCGTCCGGGTCTCCCGGCAGGGGCGTCCCGTCGGGGCCGGCCGCGTCGTCGCGGTCATCCGTGCTCATGGTCGTCCTGCCTCCTGTCGTCCTGCTTCCGGTCGTCGGTGCTGCCGGTCGCGCCGGGGCCGCCCGGGCGCTCGGCCTCGGCCCGCCGCCGGGCCTCCAGCACCGGGCCGAGGGCGGCGCGGGCGCCCCGGGCGCCGGCCCGGGCCGCGAGCGCCAGCGAGGCGACGAGCGCGGTCAGCACGCCGGCCGCGACCCAGCCCGGCGCGAGCCAGGGCGGCGCCGGCACGGTGAGCAGCACCCAGCCGAGCAGCAGCACCTTCAGCACGTACGTCGCGGCGAGCACCGGGGCGGCGACCGGTCCGTCCGTGCCCGCGGTGGCCCGCGCCACGAGCACGGTGACGAGGTGGCTCGCGGCGACGAGTCCCACGCCGAGCAGGACGCTGAGCAGGACGCTGAGCGCGGCCGCGCTCACGGGCGGGTCTCCGCCCGGGCGCGGGCGGCCGCCCGGCGCCCGAGCAGTGCGGGCAGCACGAGGTAGAGCGCGAGCACCGCGAGCACGAACGCGCCGGCCAGGGCCGTGGCGGCGGGTCCCGTGCGCAGGCCCACGACCGAGGCGACGCTCACGAGGACGGTCGCGGCCGTGACGACGAGCGCGGAGCCCGTGTGGGACAGGCCCACGTCGGTCAGCCGCTGGTAGACGTGCTGGCGGTGCGGCCGGTACCAGGCCTCCCCCGCGCGGACGCGGCGGAGCAGGGTCACGGAGGTGTCGGCCACGTAGACCGCGAGCGGGGGCAGGAGGTACTCGACGTAGACGCCCGAGAGGAAGGCCGCGACCGCGATGCCGGCCAGCGACCCGCCGAGCAGGTAGGAGCCGACGTCGCCGAGGAACACGGTGCCGCGGCCGAGGTTCCAGGGCAGGAACCCGGCGAAGCCGCCCGCCACGGCCAAGCCGGCGGCGACCATCCACGGCAGGTCGTTGGAGGCGCCGGCCCACGCGTAGAGCAGCCCGGCGGCCAGGCCGTGCAGCCCCGAGATGCCGTTGATGCCGTCCATGAAGTTGGCCATGTTCACGTAGGCGGCGATCGCGAGGGTCCCCACGGGCAGCCACCACGCGGAGGTGCCGAGCACCGTGACCAGGACGGCCGTGGCGGCCAGGCCGATGCCCAGCTGGGCGGCCAGGCGCACCCGCACGGACACGCCCCGGTAGTCCTCGGCCCAGCCGAGGGCGGCGAACAGCCCGGTGACGGCCAGGACCACGAGCGCGACGGAGCGGTCGACCTCGATCGCGCCGGTGAGCAGGGCGGAGCCGTAGGCGAGGAGCACGGCGACGGCCACGGCCAGGCCCATGCCCCGCACCACGGTGCGGTGGTGGGAGGAGCGCTCGTTGGGGACGTCGAGCACGCCCCACCGGGCGAGCAGCGGCTTGACGGCCAGGGGCAGCAGGAGGCTGAGCACGAGGGCGGGGGCACCGACCGTGAGCACGAGCTCCCCGAGCCGGCGCAGCTCCTCGGGGTCGGGGGCGGCGCCCGGGTCGGTGAGGTCCAGCCCGGCCGGGAGCAGCACGGCAGGGAACGGGGCCGCGCTCACGACGCCCGTCCCGAGGAGCTGCGCGGACGCTGGACCGACGTGGGCGGCGGCTGCGTGGACGGTCTCACGACGGGGATCGTGCCCGTGTAGACCATGCCGCCGCGCACCTTCCACGTGTGCCGGTCCAGCTGGGCGGGGTCGAGGCGGTCGGCGCGCGCGTGCGAGATCTTGGGGTGGAAGGGCCGCTCGTCCTTCTCGCCGAGGCCGATGAGGTCCTCGTGCAGCTTCTCCCCCGGGCGCAGCCCGGTGATCTCGATCTCGATGTCCTCGCGCCCGCTCATCACGCGCAGCCGCTCGGCGATGTCCATGATCCGCACGGGCTCGCCCATGTCCAGGATCAGCACCTCGCCGCCGCGGGCGATCGCCCCCGCCTGGATCACGAGTTGGCAGGCCTCGGGAATGGTCATGAAGTAGCGGGTGGCCTCCGCGTGCGTCACCGTGATGGGACCCCCCTGGCGGATCTGCTCGGTGAACAGGGGGAGCATCGAGCCCCGGGAGCCGAAGACGTTGCCGAAGCGCACGGAGACGTACCGGCTCCCGGTGCGGTCCGCCATCCAGGCGGTGAGCTTCTCCGCGACGCGCTTGGAGTGGCCCAGGGCCGTGGTGGGGTTGGCGGCCTTGTCCGTCGAGATGTTGACGAAGACCTCGACCTCCGCCTCCTCCGCGGCCTGCAGCACGTTGAGGGTGCCGATGACGTTCGTCTTCCACGCCTCGTCCGGGTACTGCTCGAGCAGGGACACGTGCTTGAGGGCGGCCGCGTGGAAGACCACCTGGGGCCGGCGGTCGCGGAAGATCGCCCCGACGGACTCGGGGTCGCGGATGTCGGCGAGGACGGTGTCGCGGCCGTCGAGCAGGCCGCGGCCCGTGATGGAGATCTGGGTGCCCTGCAGGGCGGACTCGTCGCGGTCCACCATGATCAGCTCCGCGGGATCGAACCCGACGAGCTGGCGGCACAGCTCGGAGCCGATGGAGCCGCCCGCCCCGGTGACCAGGACGCGGCGGCCCTTGACGTAGCCGGCGATCTCCTCGACGTCGATGTCGACGGGGCGGCGGCCGATGAGGTCCTCCATGCTGATGTCCCGGAAGTCGGAGGCCTGGTGCTTGGCGGTGAGCACCTCGCCGAGCGGGGGCATCGTCATGACCCGGATCCCGGTGCCGGCCACGGCGTCCGCGACCCGGTGCATGATGCGGGGGTCCGGGCTGGACATCGCCACGATGAGCACGGAGGCGCGGGTGCGGGCCATGACGTCCCGGATGTCGTGCAGGGTGCCGAGCACGGGCACGGAGGAGATCCGCAGGTGCTTCTTGGCGGGGTCGTCGTCGAGCAGGGCCACGGGCAGGAACTCCGAGTGCGGGTCCTGCATCATGCGCTGGATGAGGAAGGTCCCGAGGTAGCCGGCGCCGTAGATCACCACGTGCTGGGCGGAGGCCCCCGGGCGGGCGGAGGCCTCCTGGTACATCCGCTTGAGGTAGCGGAAGGCGGCCATGAACAGGCACGCGAAGGGGAACGCGATGAGGGCGGTGGAGCGCGGGATGCCGATGCTCGTGCCCACCACCAGGAGCAGGACCTGGACCACGGCCGTGACGATGAGGGTGACCACCACCAGGAGCTTGGCCTCGTCGAAGCTGCCGAAGGAGTACCTCCCCTTGTACAGGGCGAAGGAGAAGCCGACGACGAGCTGGGCGGCGACGGCCACCAGGGACACCAGCAGCAGCCCGGGGGTGCTGATGAACTGGAGGTCCATCTCGTAGCGCAGCACGAGGGCGAGCACGAAGGCCACGACCCAGGCGACGGAGTCCAGCAGCATCTGGATCCACAGCCACGCCACGGGCCGGTCCTGCGGGGCGGCGCGGGGCGGGAACCCCGTGCCGGCGCTCCCGGGGGGCACCGCCGTGCCGGCGGGGCGCTCGGGCTCACCACTCATCGCGTCGTTCCTTTCGTGGTCGGTGCCGGAGCCGGGGGGCCGGGCGGGAGGAGGTCCGGTGCGGGACGGTCAGCGGCGGGGTGCGCCGACCATGGCTCGGTAGGCGAGCTCCCGGAGCCGGGTGGGGACGAACCGGTAGCCGCCGCGCACCACCACGTTGCGCCCCCATTGTAGGAACCCGACGTGGCCGATCCCGCGCAACCGGGCCTGGAGGGCGAGCTCCGCGCGGAGCACGCGCCACCCGCCGCGCCGCTCGTAGGAGCCCGCGGAGACGCGGTAGCCGACCAGCGGCTCGGCCACGTTGCGGACGTCGGCGCCCGCGCGCAGCATCCGCACCCACAGCCAGTAGTCCTCGGCCAGGGGCACGTGCACGTAGCCGCCGGCCGCCCGCACGGCCGAGCGCCGGAACACCACCGTCGGATGGCTCACGGGGTTGCGGCGCCGCGAGACGGACAGGATGTCCCGCTCCCCCACCGGGGCGCGGCGCAGGGCGATCGGGGTCCCCTCGTCGTCGCCGATCTCGTGCATCGACGAGCCCACCAGGTCGGCGCCGTCCTCGATCACGGGCAGCTGCACCGCGAAGCGGCGGGGGTAGGAGACGTCGTCGGCGTCGGCGCGGGCCACCACGTCGTGCCGGCACCGGTCGAGGCCGGCGTTGAGCGCCGCGGTGAGTCCCTCGTTGCGCTCCAGGTCGACCCGCACCACGGGCACGGGCAGCTCGCGCACGAGGCGGTCCAGCTCGGCCTCCAGCGGCGCGGGGACGGGGCCGTCGCGCACGACCACGAGCTCGGCGGGCCGGCGCTGCTGCTCGACGGTGGCCGACTCGGCCGCACGCCGGACGCGCTCCGCGGTGTCGGCGCGGTAGACGGGCATGAGCACGGAGAACTCGGCACCGGGGGGCGGGCTCACGGCGTCACCGCGGCCCGCCGAAGCCGCGGCCGCGCATCCCGCCGGCGTAGCGGCTCGCCCAGGACGCGAGACCACGCACGTCGCGCCGGCGCAGGTAGTAGAGGGGGTAGCCGACGAGGTCGGCCCCGAGCTGGACGACCCGCTTGTACCGCCACGTGGTCCAGCCCCGGTTGCGGAAGAAGTGCTCGCGCTTGAACGCGGTCCCGGGCACCACGACCTTGAGCCGGCCGGGAACCACGACGTGCTCCTCGTCCCAGCCCGGCGGGTGCGCCACGGCGGTGCGGGTGGTGGTGCCGAAGGGCAGCCCGGAGCGGCGCAGCCGCACGAGGAAGTCGACCTCGTCGCCGCGCAGGAAGAGCTTGAGGTCCGGGAGACCGACCGTGAAGAAGACGTGCTCGGCCATGAGCGCGCCGTTGAAGAAGGTGGCGTAGCCGGGCAGGAAGCCGAGCGGCTCCAGGTCCGCCCGGGCGTGGGTCATCCGTCCCTCGAGGCGGTAGGAGAAGGCCAGCGCGCCGTGGTCCTGGGGCGCCACGACGAGCGGTGAGACGACCGACAGCTCCCGCCGCGCGGCCTCGTCCAGCAGGATCTCGAGGCAGTCGGGACCCTCGGGACGGGCGTCGTCGTCCATGAGCCACACCCGGTCCGCGCCGGTCGCGAGCGCGGTCAGGATCGCGAGGGAGAACCCGCCGGCCCCGCCCAGGTTCGCGAGGGACCGCACGAGCTCGAGCGCGAACCGGCCGCCGATCGCCTCCTCCAGCACGTCCCGCGGCAGCGCCTCGCGCCCCGCGTCGACGAGGCACAGGGAGGCGACGGGCACCGTCTGCTCGCGCAGCGCGGCGACGAGCGCGAGGACGTCCTCGTGCCGGTCCTGGGTCACGCAGGCCACCGCCACCGTGGGGGTGGGCGTGGGGTCGGACGGCATGCGGCTCCTCCATTGCGGTGACGGGTGCGGGGTCCGGTGCGGCGCGGTGGGTGGGCACCGGAACGAGCCGAGTCTAGCAAGCGGCGCCCGGGCGGCCGGGCCGCGTCGCCCCGCCCCGGCGGTGGGCCGGTCTGTACCATGAGCGCAGGGATCGGGACCCGGACGACGGCGACCGGCAGCGACCGGCAGAGAGGAAGCACCGTGACATCGACGACGTGGGCAGTCCTGGGAGCGACGGGATTCGTGGGTTCCGCGACCGTGGCCCGGCTGCAGGCGGACGGACAGACGGTGGTCCCGGTCTCCGCGCCACGGCTGGCGTCCGGGGCGCGCACGGTCCACCACCTGCTCCAGCAGGCCGGCCGGCTCGAGTCCGTCATCGACTACCTCGCCGAGTCCTTCGCCGGGGCCCACGTGGTCGTCAACGCGGCGGGCCTGTCGGCCCCGGACCAGACCCACGAGGAGTCCCTCGTCGGGGCGAACGCGCTGCTGCCCGTGCTCGTGGCCCTCGCGGCGCGCCGCACGAGCGTGCGCCGGATCGTGCACGTCAGCTCCGCGGCCGTCCAGGGCGACATCGACGTCCTCGACGAGACGCCCACGGTCCGGCCGTTCTCCCCCTACTCCTTCTCCAAGGCCCTCGGCGAGAGCGCGCTCCTGAAGCTGCGCCGCGACTGGGCGGCCGAGGACGGGACCCCCACGATCACGGTGCTGCGCGCGACCTCGGTGCAGGGCTCCGGCCGGCGCACCACAGCACGGCTGGCCCGCTTCGCGTCCTCGCCGCTGAGCTCGGTGGCCGGCGACGGCAGCGCGCCCACCCCGGTGACCTCCGTGCACGCCCTGGCCGAGTTCGTCTCCCGGGTCGGGCGCCACCGCGAGACGCTGCCCCCGGTCGTGCTGCAGCCGTGGGAGGGCGCCACCACCGGCTCCATCCTGCGGGACGCGGGCCGGCGGGAGCCGCGCCACCTCCCCGTGCTGCTGTGCCGGCTCGTGGTCGACGCCGGGTTCGCGGTCTCGGCCCTGGCCGGGAACCGCTGGCACGGGGTCTTCCGGAGGCTCGAGGTGACGTGGTTCGGCCAGCGCCAGGTGCGCGGCTGGGCCGAGGACCACGACGCGGTCCCCGAGCCGCGGATCAGCGAGGTGCTGCGCCAGGCGCACCTGGCCGCCGGCCGGGGCTGAGGCCCCACGGGGGACGGCGCTCAGGCGCCGCCGCTGCCCCGCGCCACGAGGCGGACGGCCTCGTCGACCGGCAGGGGCCGCGGCTCCCCCGGTGCCCCGGGGCGCTCGACGCGCGTGCGGTCCTGGTCCACCGCCGGCCGGGTGCCCGCGGCGGAGCGCGCCACGAGCGCCGCGGCCAGGCCCTGCGCCGCCGCGGCCCGCGCC
>NZ_BAAGPL010000009.1:246605-262912 GCF_054784195.1 Kocuria himachalensis | reverse complement strand
CTGCAGCAGCACCCGCCCCTGGGCCGCACCGGTGGTGCCGGCGAGGTCCTCCAGCAGGTCGTCCAGCGTGACGTGGTCCTTCTTCTGCCGGGTCAGCACGCTCAGCCGCCCGCCGAGCTCATGGACCTTCTGTTCAGCGATGGATCTCATCATGACGGCCTTTCGAGAAGTGCCCGCTCCGGGCGGGGCGACACAGGGCCTGCCGAAGGAGAGGTCATTCCTCGTCGTGGAAGTTCTCGCGGTGGGCCAGCTCGGAGGTGTAGGGGGCCCGCACCGGAGGTCGCCGGGCGATGAGTTCGTTGGCGGCGTGGGCCAGCAGGTCCCGCTGGAAGGCGGGCAGACCCAGGCAGTGGTGCAGGTATGCCTCGACCTCGACCTCCCCGGCGTGGCCGCCGAGGGTGAAGTAGTGGAACCACAGCTGCTTCACCTCGATGCCGGCCCGACCGACGACCTCGCGCAACAGGCGGGCCTGTTCCGCCCCGATACCGTCATGATCCACCGTCAGGCCTCACTTCACCGGGTCCGGTCGCCGCTCCAGGATCTGGCGGGCGACCTCGGCCATGGGACGGCCCTGGGCGCGCGAGGCCGTCAGCAGCACGCAATGGGCGTCGTCCGGGTCGGTGGCCCGTTGTTCCATCAGCATCCCCGTGGCCCGGTCGATCACCTGCCGATCCTCCAGGCCGGCCTGCAGCGCAGCACTGAGCCGCTGCGGGGCGTCGCGGGTCTGGGCCGAGCCCAGCAGGGTGGCCGCGGCTGCGGCCAGCAGGACCAGCTGTTGCTCCTCCTGGCTGGCAAAGGCATCAGCGACGGTGGCGTAGACCTTCATCGCCCCCAGGCACCGGTCCTGGAACACCAGCGGGACACTGAGCATCGAGCGGATCCCCGACCGGGCCGCGGCCGCCGACCACTGGGGCCAGCGGTCGTCGTGGGTGGTGTCGTTGATGCACTGAGGGGTCGCAGTGGCCCAAGTGCTCAGGCACGGACCGTCCCCCATCTCGTACTGGAGCGCGTCCGCGGCCTCCACGAGATCGTCGGTGGCCCCTGCACTGGTCCTGGCGCCGTGAGCGTCGATCAGTGAGACTCCCGCTCCGGCCGCGGAAGGTATGAGGTCCTGGGCGACCTGGGCCAGCTGGTGCACCGCCGCGGTGGCGTGCTCCTGGCTCAGCAGCATGTTCTGGATGCGCGCGAAGACCGCAGTCAGCTCCGTCGCAGAGGATTCGGACTGCATGGGGACCCCCCTCGGGCCGGCGGGGCGGGTCGAGCCCACTGGCATCGTGCGCTGGCGTTGCCGCATCGATGGCAGGTCGTTTTTCGCTCGATGATTGCCCCTGTAATCAAGGTTACGCCAGATGACAAGAGATGGTGCGGGCCGCGGATGATCACGGAGCCGGCGCCACCTCGTCCCAGGTGATCTGCTCAGTGCGGCATCCCGACGACGGGGGTGGGCCTCGAACGTGGTGATGCCAGGCGGGCAGGAGCTACCGTGCCGGCCGGGCATCACGGATCATCCTGGTGCGTCATGCCACCCGGAGGCTTCCACCGACGGGGAAGCACCGGTGGCCGGGGGGATCTGCGACCGCTTCAGACGGTGTGGGCAGCCGAGGCGTGGCGCAGGCGGTGACCCTCGGTGGGGACCAGCCTGGGCAGCCCGGTGCTGGTCTCGCGCACCCACAGCACGCCCAGGTGGGATGCCACCTGGCTCACGGTGCCGGCATGGCGCAGGCGGTGCTGGTCCCATACTTCGATCGGGTCCCCCGGGTGCACCCGAGTGAGGTCGTGGAGCCATGGATCAGTGGTGGTCATGATGCTTCCTGTTCACGTCGTGCGGGGAGTGCGATCCCTGTCCCGGCCTGAGGCCGGGACAGGAATCACCGGAGCGGTGGGTGCTCAGGCGGTGTAGTACTCACGGCTGCCGGACTTGGCCAGCCCGCGGGCCACCAGGTAGCCGATGGTCAGGTAGGTGATGTACTCCATGGCCTGACGGGCGTCGAACAGATCGGCGCCGTCCTCGGCCCCGCCGTCACCGACCAGGGTGGCGGTGACGACGATGGCCACCAGCACCCCGAGGTAGGCGATGAGCTCGGTGGTCTTCGTCGCATTCTTGGTCTCGGTAGCCCGGCGTACTCCGGTGTCGGAGGCGGTGGCGGTGGTGGCGGCGTGGGAAGCAGTGGTCGTCAAGGGGTTCTCCTGAAGAAGTCAAAGGGGGGCCGGATTCGGCAGGGCACCCGAAGGCAGATCGCCGTCGGTGCAGTCAGTGGTAGGCCAGGGGGACGCCGCATGCTCGACGCCTTGCCTACACCGTAGACTGTACGTGTAGACTTGGGTTAACGCAAAGCCCACTGATCAAAGGATTCTGATCGTCATGCCTCCCCCCACCACGAGCCCTGATCCCGACCCCGCCGAGGACCCCGCCTCGACACCCGAGGCCAAGGCCCGCCGGCCGCGGCTGAGCCGGGAGGTGGTGCTCACCACCGCCCTGGCCCTGGTGGACGCCGAGGGCCTCGACGCCTTGAGCATGCGCCGGCTGGGCAACGAGCTGGGGCGGGATCCCATGGGGCTGTACCGGTATGCGAAGAACCGGGCGGACCTGCTCGACGGGATCACCGAGGTGGTGCTGGAGAAGCTGGTCATCCCCACCGACGGGGCCGACTGGCAGCAGCAGCTGCGCCGCACGGCCCACGACTTCCGGGACCTGGCCCTGGCCCACCCGCACGTGGTGCCGCTGCTGGTGACCCGGCCGCTGTCCACCCCGCTGGGACTGCGCCCGCTGGGCACCCTGCGGCCGCTGGAGAACATCCTGACCCTGCTCATCGACGCGGGCTTCGCCCCGGCCGACGCCCTGCACGTCTACCGGGCCTACTACGGGTTCCTCTACGGGCACATCCTCAACGAGCTCCAGGAGTTCGTCGTGGACGAGGAGGAGAACGAGTGCCTGCTTCGCCTGGGCCTGCACCGGCTGCCCGCCCGCTCCTTCCCCCGGCTGCGCGCCATGGCCCCGGTGCTGGCCGACTACGACGGGGCCGGGGAGCTCGACCAGGGCATCACCATCCTGCTGGGCGGACTGGCCGCCCAGCTGCACCCCGCACCGTCCACACCGACGGCGGCTTCCCAGGAGGCCGTCGCGTCAGTCGAGGGCGGTGCGGCACATCCCGACCAGCTCGAGGCTTCACCCGCTGATGCTTGACCCGCTTGATCCCTGACCTGCTCGACCCGTTGCATCCAGGAGTTCTCATGACCACCATCGCCTCCTCCGAGCCGATCGACGCCCACGATGGCCGGCCGCAGCCCGAGCCCGGCGCCGCACTGCCCGCACCGGGCACGACCCCGGGCCCCGGGCAGACACCGGGCAGCCGTCTGGGCCCGACCGAGGACTTCCCCGAGAATCTGACCGGCCTGTGCATGGCGGAGCTGCAGGTGCTGCACTCGAGGATCACCCGCCAGCTCGACCACGACTACCTCACCGACCCGGCCGGGCCGCACACCTGGACCGTGGACCGGAGCTTCGAGCTGGCCGCCGAGCTGGACGCCCGCGACACCGCATGAGAGCCCATGACCCCGCGCGAACCCTCACCGACAGGCACACCATGAACACCACCGATCCCCAAGAACCCACCGAGACCACCGACACCGCGGACGCCACGGATCCGGCTGTCCGCCGGTTCGACACCATCTGCCTGATCTTCAACCCGCACAGCACCGGCGACGCCCCGGAACTGGCCGCGAAGCTGCGCGACCAGCTGACCCAGGCCCTGCCCTATGCCCCGGAGATCCGGATGCTCCCCACCGAGCACGCCGGGCACGCCGTGGACCTGGCCAGGGAGGCGGCCAGCACCCCGAACACCCTGGTGGTCTCGGTCAGCGGCGACGGCGGGTACAACGAGGTCGTCAACGGAGTCATGGCCGCCGGGTCCACCGATGCCGTGTGCGCGGTGGTCCCGGCCGGCAACGCCAACGACCACCACCGCACCACCGCCCGACAACCCCTGGCCGAAGCCGTCGCCGAGGGCCGGGTGCGAAGGATGGACCTGCTGCACCTGTCCACCGGGAACCACCCGGGCGCGGAGGCCCTCTACGCCCACTCCTACATCGGCTTCGGACTCACCCCGGTGGTGGCCATCGACATGGAGAAGGGCAACAAGGGCGCGCTCAAGGAGATGGTCTCGGTGGTGCGGACCTTCGCGCAGTTCCGGCCCTTCCGCATCCAGCACACCGACGGCACTAGGCAGAAGATCGACAGCCTCGTGTTCGCCAACATCCCCCAGATGGCCAAGGTCGCCACCCTCAGCGAGGCCGAGAACCGGCCGGCCGACGGGCGCTTCGAGGTGATCCTGTTCCCGCACACCGCCAAGTGGCGCGTGCTGCTCAAGGCGTTCCGGGCGGCCACCACCGGACTGGGAGACCAGCCCAGCGTGGCCCGCTACGAGTTCACCGCCCTCAAACCGATGCCCTACCAGCTCGACGGCGAGGTCCGCTCCGTCCCGACGAACACCACAGTGCGCATCGAATCCGCCCCCTCAGCCCTGACCGTCATCGGCTGACCGGCCCGCCACCGCGGCGGCCCGGCACTCCGAGGTAGAACCGGCGCGGGCCGCGTCCCGGTGATCCGCGTGCAGTGCCCGTGGTCGCCGGTCGGGGTCGGCCTGCTCACTTCAGGTAGTCCGGGGCCGACCCCAGGCCGAAGAACTCCTCCATGGTGTCAGTATCCAGCTTTGGGCCCTTCGTGACTGTCGCCTCGGCCTTCAGTCGCATCTCGTCCGCCAACTTCGGACCGACGTAGCGCAGGTGCCACGGTTCGTACTTGTAGCCGGTGACGTCCTGCTCGTCCTTGGGGTAGCGGATGATGAACCCGTACGTGTGGGCATTCTTGGCCACCCACTGGCCGACCGGGGTGTCCTCGAAGCAGTCCTGCAGCGCGCACACCCCGGAGGAGTTGCCCACATCCATGGCGAGCCCGGTCTGGTGCTCGCTGTGCCCGGGGCGAGCCGCGATGGTGTCGGCGGTCGCCTGCCCGTACTGCTGCACGTAGTTGTCGTAGAGGCCGGCCTGCGTGTCGTAGGAGCGGTACCCGCTGACGGCCACGATGTTCACCCCGTCGGCCTTGGCATCGCGGACCATCTTCTTGTACGCCTCTGCGGCTTCGGACCGGAGGCGTTCGGCCTGGATGCGGGTGAGCGACGTCGGCACGTAGGTCTGCGGGTCCAGCGGGCGGTGCTTGTTCACCACCACCGTCAGGCTCGACGCCGAGTCGATGTCATAGACCGTTCCCGCCGCGACCGCCGCCGACGGCGCCATCAGCCCTGTTGCCAGACTCAGTGCCGCCGCCCCGCCGAGAAGTCCACCCAGTACCTGCCTCATGCTCACGCCCCCACGTGTCCAGGAAAAGATCCGTCTCAGGGTAACCGCACGGCCCCGGCCATGAGCCCGGTGTGACGACGTGACGAACCCGAACAGGATCCACTGCCTACTGAGACAGGTGCTCCAGGTAGAGGAGCTGTGTACTCATGAGCATCACCACGCAGCGCAGCGAATGGCTCCGCGGTGTCCGGGGACTGTGCGTGCTGAGCACCATGGCAGACGGCCCCGCCTACGGGTATGCGATCGCCGCTGAGCCGGCCCAGACAGGCTTCGGGGACGACAAGGGCGGAACGCTCCATCCGCTGCTGACCAGGCTCGAGCAGAACGACCTACAAGCACCCCCTCACGGCCTCGCCTGCGTGAGTGTCACAGTCCTTCGTGCGCCATGTTCGCGAACCGGGAGTAGTGGCCCTGGAACGCCACCACGATCGTCTTGGTGGGACCGTTGCGGTGCTTCGCCACGATCACGTCGGCCTCACCGGCGCGCGGCGACTCCTTGTCGTAGACGTCGTCGCGGTGCAGCAGGATCACCATGTCCGCGTCCTGCTCGATAGAGCCCGACTCGCGGAGGTCCGAGACCATCGGCTTCTTGTCCTGGCGCTGCTCGGACCCACGGTTCAGCTGCGACAGCGCGATGACCGGGACCTCGAGCTCCTTGGCGAGCAGCTTCAGCGCACGGGAGAACTCCGAGACCTCCTGCTGGCGGGACTCGACCTTCTTGCCGGAGCTCATGAGCTGGAGGTAGTCGAGCACAACGAGCTTGAGGTCGTGCTTCTGCTTGAGCCGACGGCACTTCGCCCGGATCTCCATGAGGGACATGTTCGGGGAGTCGTCGATGAACAGCGGCGCGGAGTCCATCTTGCCCATCGTGGTGGCGATCTTCGCCCACTGCTCGTCCTGCAGGCGGCCCTTGCGCAAGTCCTGCATGTTCAGCGTGGCCTCGGCGGAGAGCAGGCGCATGGCGATCTCGTTGCGGCTCATTTCGAGGGAGAAGATCACCGTGGTCTGGTTGTGCTTGATCGCCGCGGACCGTGCGACATCGAGGGCCAGGGTCGATTTGCCCATGGCCGGCCTCGCCGCGATGACGATCATCTGGCCGCCCTGGAAGCCCTGGGTCAGCTCGTCGAGCTCGATGAAGCCGGTGGGCACGCCGCGCATGCCCTCCTCGCGGGAGCCGGCGGCCTCGATCTCGTCCACGGTGGACTCGATGACCTCCTTGAGCACCGTGTAGTCCTCGGAGGAGCGGCGCTCAGCCACCTGGTAGATCTCGGCCTGGGCGGCGTTGACGATGTCGTCGACCTCGCCGTCCGAGCTGTAGCCGAGCTGCACGATCTTGGTGCCGGCCTCCACGAGCCGGCGCAGCACGCCGCGCTCGCGCACGATCTCGGCGTAGAAGCCCGCGTTGGCCGCGGTGGGGACGGAGGAGATGAGGGTGTGCAGGTACGCGGGACCGCCGACGCGCTCGATCTCGCCGCGCTTGGTCAGCTCGTCCGCCACGGTGATCGCGTCGGCCGGCTCGCCGCGCCCGTACAGGGAGATCACGGCCTCGTAGATGGACTCGTGGGCGGGCTTGTAGAAGTCGACGCCGCGCAGCACCTCCACCACGTCCGCGATCGCGTCCTTGGACAGCATCATGCCGCCGAGCACGGACTGCTCCGCGACGTTGTCCTGCGGCGGGGTCCGGCCGTACTCCCGGTCGCTCCCGGACGAGCGCTCCGACACCATCGACACCTGGTCCACCTCTCCCTGCGGACCCCGCGGACAGCGGGGTGCGCACACGACGACGCCGCCCCGATCTTCCGGGCAGCCCCTCCATTCTCGCACCGACCGCGGACACCGCTTGCCGCCCCGGCCCGTCCGTGGACACCATGGATCATGACGCTCAGCACAGACCTCAGCGGCCCCTGTTCGTGGGACATCCGGACCTCCCGGGCGGAGCTGGCGGCACGCCGGATCAGCCATGTGGAGCACGTCGACGCCCTGCTGGAGCGCCTGCCCACGGCGCAGCGGCTGGGAGCGGTGATCAGCGCGGAGCCGGAGCTGGCCCGGGCCCTCGCGCACGCGCTGGACCGCCGGGAGACGCGGGGCCCGCTGACGGGGATCCCGCTGGCCGTCAAGGACATCGTGGACGTCGCGGGGTTCCCCACCACGGGCGGGACCCGCGCGCTCGAGCACGACGTGGTGGCGCGGGACGCCCCCGCGGTGGCCCGCCTGCGGGAGGCGGGTGCCCTGTTCGCCCTGAAGACCAACCTGCACGAGCTGTCCTTCGGCATCACCTCCAACAACGGGTCGTACGGGCCGGTGCGCCACCCCGCCGACCCGGCGCTGAGCGCCGGCGGCAGCAGCGGGGGCTCTGCGGTGGCCGTGGCGGTGGGCCTGGTCCCGGCGGCGGTCGCCGCGGACACCGGGGGCTCGGCCCGCATCCCCGCCGCCCTGTGCGGGATCGTGGGGTTCCGGCCCACGCTGGGCCGCTACCCGTCGTCGGGCGTCCTGCCGATCGCCCACTCGCGGGACACGATCGGCCCCATGGCCCGGACCGTGGACGACGTCGTGCTGCTGGACGCCCTGCTCGCGGGCGAGCACCCGCTCCGCGTGCCCAGCGCACGGCACCTCGGGTTCGACGACGAAGGCCCCGGCCCGCTGCACGGCGTCCGGCTCGGCGTGCCCGAGCTGTTCCTCGAGGACCTGGAGCCGGGCGTGGACACGGTCTTCGGCGCGGCCCTGCGAGCGCTGGAGGCGGCCGGTGCGGAACTGGTGGGCGTCGACGTCCGGCCCGCCCACGAGCTGGCCGCCACGGCCGGCATGACGATCGCCCTCCACGAGTTCTTGCCTGACCTCCAGGCCTACCTGACCGCGCGGGGCACGGGACGATCTCTCGACGAGGTGCGGGACGGGATCGGCAGCCCGGACGTGCGGCGGATCTGGGAGCTGGCGCAGGTGTTCCGCGCCGCCGACGACGACTACCGGGCGGCCCAGGAGGAGCGCCGGCTCGCCCTGCGGCTGTACACCGGGGCGATGCAGGCCCAGGGGGTGACGGCCCTGGTGCAGCCGACGTGCCCGCTGACGGCCCGGCCGATCGGCGACGACGAGACCGTGGAGCTCAACGGCCGGCGCGTGCCCACCTTCGACGCCTTCACCCGCCACTCCGACCTGGCCGGCATCATCGGCACGCCCGGGATCAGCATCCCCGCCGGCCGCACCGCCGAGGGCCTGCCGGTGGGCCTGGAGCTCGCGGCGGGACCGGGAGCGGACGCCGTGCTGCTGGACCTCGCCCGCACCGTGGAGGCGCTGCTGCGCGACCAGTGACCCGCCGCGGTTCTTTTCAGGGGACAGCGCAACGATTCAGAGCCACAACCGTTGACGAATCCAACGGTCTGCCTCTACCGTGAGGGCACCGATGTGCGTGATGCATCTCACAGCGGATTCGCCGGTGCCGGGCGCCGGCCGGACCGACCCGAGGAAGAGGACCACCATGAAGCACTCGTTCGCCAGAGCAGCCGCCGTCGGAACCGTCCTGACGTTCGCCCTGACCGCCTGCGGCGGCGGGGGGACCACCGGTGGGGGCGGGGACGGCGAGGAGCTGCAGCCCCTCACCATCGGCGTCATCCCCATCGCGCCGTCCGCGCCCGTGCAGCTCGCTCTCGACGAGGGCATCTTCGAGAAGCACGGCCTGGACGTCACGATCGAGACCGCCCAGGGCGGCGCGGCCATGCTCCCGGCAGTCTCGGGCGGCTCCATGGACATCGGCGTGGGCAACCCGCTCTCGGTCATCCTGGCCAAGGACCAGGGGCTCGACATGAAGATCCTCAGCGGCTACAGCAGCTCGATGCCCGAGGGCGAGGACATCACCGGAGTCGCCGCCAACCGGGACGCCGGCATCGCGTCCTGGGCCGACCTGGCCGGCAAGCGCGTCGCGGTGAACACGATCAACGGCCAGGGCGACCTGACCATCAAGGAGGCCGTGAGCAAGGCCGGCGGCGATCCCGACGCCGTGAACTTCGTGGAGATGCCCTTCCAGGACATGCCGGCCCAGCTGGAGCGCGGGGAGATCGACGCCGCCTGGGTCCCCGAACCGTTCCTGACCCAGCTGATCAACGGCGAGCGGACCGCGCTGGTCGGCTACAACTACCAGGACACCGTCCCGGGCCTCGACACCATGGTCACCTTCAGCAGCACGGCGTTCACCGAGGAGAACCCGGAGGTCCTCGAGGACTACAACGCCGCGATCGACGAGGCGCTCCAGTTCGCGCAGGAGAACCCCGACCGGGTGCGGGAGACCATCGTGAGCTTCCTCAACATGCCGGAGGAGGTCGCCGCCGATCTCCGGCTGGAGGAGTTCGACGCGGAGGTGGACCGCGACGAGCTCGAGACCCTCGCCGAGCTGATGCTCAAGTACGACGTGATCGACAGCGAGGCGAACCTCGACGAGATCGTCCAGGCGGACTAGGACTGCGGCCGCGCCGGCGGGAACTCCTCGGCACGGTCGAGGGCCTCCTCGGTCATCCGCCGGCCGAGCTCGATGAGCTCCCCCGCGCGGTGGAAGTCCAGCAGCCGCCCGGCGCTCTTCGGCACGGTGATGAGCAGGTCGGGCGGATAGCCGGCCAGCCGGTAGCGCAGCACCATGGACTGCAGCACCTCGAGGGAGAGCTGCATGACGTCGAGCGTGCGCAGCCCCGCCGGCAGGGCGCCGAGCCCGTCCTGGGCGAGCTCCTCCGCGGTCTCCTCGGCGGCGTCCAGAAGTGCCTCCGGGACGGTGTCCTGGAAGGTGTCCTGGACGGCGTCCTGGACGAGGGCCTCGGCGGCGGCGTCCGCGGGGGCCGCCCCGGGCGGGCGCCGGAACCGGGACGAGGCGCCGCGGCCGCGGGTCTCCGCGAAGCGCTCCAGGACGCTGCGCGTCAGCTCGCGGTCCAGGACGTGGGAGGCGCTGCGCCGGAACCGATCCGCCCACTCCTCGGAGGGACGCACGGCGGCCGTCTCGTGGGCGGGGACCCGGCCCTCCCCGGACTGCTGTCCCCCGGAGAGGGAGACGGCCACCGTCACGTCCGCGCGGGTGGCGACGGTCGCGGCGATGGGCACGGGGTTCATGATCCCCCCGTCCGCGAGCAGCCGGCCGTTGAGCATGACAGGGGTGATGATGCTGGGCAGGGCGATCGACGCGCGGACGGCCACGTCCACCGGGCCCTCCTGGAACCACACCTCCTTGCGGGCGAGCAGGTCCGTGGCCACCGCCGTGTAGGGGATGGGCAGGTCCTCGATGAGCCTGCCGTCGAGCAGCTCGCGCACCTTCGCCATGATCTTCTCCGCACGGATCACCCCGGGCGCCGAGGGGGACGGGTCCAGCAGCCGCAGCACGTCACGCTGGCTCAGCCCCCGCACCCACTGCGCGTACGCCTCCATCTGCCCCGCGGCGTGGAGCCCGCCCACGAGCGCCCCCATCGAGCTTCCCGCGACGGTCACGATGTCGTAGCCGCGCTCCTCGAGCACCTCGATCACGCCGATGTGGGCGTAGCCCCGGGCGCCGCCGCTGCCCAGCGCCAGGGCCACGCGCGTGCGTGGGGACATCCGCCGCTCCTCTCCCGCAGGGGACCGGCCGCTGGACCGGCCGGATGCCCCGAGCCTAGCCCGCCGCCCGCGGATGACGGCTCGCAGACCGGCTCGTGGACCGGCTCGCGGAGGACGGAAGACCCTACCAGCCGGCGGAGTTTTCCACCCTGTGGACAACCGGTGGAAAACGCCGTGGACGACTGTGCACAGGTTGGGGAGAACCCTGTGGAAAGTTATGCACAGGACTTCGCAGAATCCGCTATGACTAGGGATGATATCGATACACACCCTGTGCAGGGAGGACCTGGACATCACCGGTGCCGTCCACAGCGCCGTGTTTTCCGACTCGTGTTCTGGCCCACGTCGGAGGCCGGTGTGTCAGGAGCACCGCAGGCGCGCATGCGGGGGCCGGCGGCCGCCACCGGCCCCTCCGGGGAGCCGCGGCTCCGGGCCGCGGCGAGGGGCGTCGAGCCGGAACGGGGCGTCAGGAGACGGACGCGATCAGCGCCAGCCACAGCAGCGGGTGGCAGAGCACCGACAGCCCGAGCAGCACCAGGAACCGGACCCGGGCGGAGGGAAACCCGATGGCGCCCGCGAGGGCCACCACCGCCGTCACGGTCGCCCCCACCGCCGCCGCGACGAACCCGATCACGAAGAACGCCATGGAGGTCTCGGCTCCTGCGGAGTTCCCCCCCAGGAATGCCACGACAAAAGCCAGTACGGTGAAGAGGAGGCACCCCACGCCGAACCAGTACAGGGCGGACGGTGAGACGCGGGAGATCAGGGACGGCATGGACCCATTGTCCCCCGGTGCACCCGACGGCACCGCCGCACCGTCAACGAGTGCCTGCACGCCCCACCCACGCACCCGACCGACCCAGGAGATGCCCGTGGACGACAACCAGCGCATGTGGGAGGACCGGTACGCCTCCGGGGCGTCCTCCCCCGACGGCGCCCAGCCGCACCCCGAGGTCGCCGCCCTCCTGGACCGGACGGCCGGGCAGCGCGCGGGCGGCCCGCCGACCGCCCTCGACCTCGGCGCGGGCACCGGCCGCCACACCCTGGCACTGGCGGCGGCGGGCTACGACCCCACCGCCCTGGACTTCTCCCCCAGCGCCGTGCGGACCATCACCGATGCCCTGGCGGAGCGCGGCCTGCCGGGCCGCGCGCTGGTCGCCGACCTGCGGACCTGGAGCCCCGCGCAGGAGCAGCGCTCCGGGCCCGACGCCGTGCCCCCGCGGTTCGACCTGATCGTCGCCGTGTACTTCCAGCACGACCTGGCCCTGCTGCGCCGCGCCGCCGAGTGGCTCGTCCCCGGCGGCCGGCTGCTGTGGATCACGCACGCCCCCGGCAGCGTGGAGGGCCCGCCCCCGACCGTGCCCCGGCCGACCCTCCATGAGACCGTCGTCGTGCTCGAGGGCAAGGGACTGGACCTGCTGCGCGCCGAGCAGGTGCGCACCACCGAGACGGCGCTCGACGTCGTCGTCGAGGCCCGCCGACCCGGCTGACCGGTCCTGCCGGCCGCTCCCGCCGAGGACCCCGGGACGACGGAAAGGGCCCCCGCGGCGCACCGCGGGGGCCCTTTCCGTGCTCGGACGGACCGGAGGAACCGATCAGGCGGGGACGACCTCGAACTCGACGTTCGCGTTGACGTCCTCGTGCAGGCGCACGGAGGCCTGGTACACACCGGTGGTCTTGATGTGCTGGTTGAGCTCGACCTTGCGCTTGTCCACGGCGCCGAGGCCGGCGGCCTCGACGGCCTTGGCGACGTCCTCGGCCTTGACGGTGCCGAAGAGGCGACCCTCGGAGCCGGCCTTGACCGGGATGGTCACGGTGGCCGAGGTCAGCTTCTGGGCCAGGACCTGGGCGTCCTCGAGCGAGGCGACCTCGCGCGCGGCGCGGGCGGCCTTGATGCTCTCGATCTGCTTCTCGCCGCCGCGCGACCACGGGGTCGCGAAGCCGCGCGGGAAGAGGTAGTTGCGGGCGTACCCGTTCTTGACCTCGACCACGTCACCGGCAGCGCCGAGACCCGTGACCTCGGTCGTCAGGATGATCTTTGCCATGAGTGTCTGTCCTCTCTGATCAGCGGCCGGCGCCGGAGTAGGGCAGCAGCGCGACCTCGCGGGCGTTCTTGATCGCCAAGGCGATCTTGCGCTGCTCCTGCACGGTCACACCGGTGACACGGCGGGCGCGGATCTTGCCGCGATCGGAGATGAACTTGCGCAGCAGCGCAACGTCCTTGTAGTCGATCTCAGTGACTTTGGCAGCCTTGAGCGGGTTCTGCTTTGGTTTGGGCTTACGGAGTTCAGCCTTGGCCATCGTGGTGCTCCTTGTTCTTCGAGTGGAGCCCGCGGCTTGTCACCGCGGGATGGGGTGGATGGGAAAAGTGCGGAAGGTCTAGAACGGCGGTTCGTCGTCCTGGCCGCTGCCCCAGTCGTAGTTCCCGCCGGAGGACTGGCTCCAGGGGTCGCTCTGGGGTGCGGCCTGCGGAGCGGACTGGCGCCCGCCGCCGGAGCGGCCGCCCTGGCCGAAGCCGGAGCCACCGCCCTGCTGGCCGCCGCCACCGCCGCCGAACCCGGAGTCGCCCCCGAATCCGCCGCCGGCCGGGGCGCCGGCGCCGAAGCCGCCACCCTGCTGGGCGCCGCCCTGCTGGCCGCCACCGCCGCCGAAGCCACCGCCCTGCCCGCCGGAGCGGGCGTTGCGGTTGACCTTCGCGGATGCGTAGCGCAGCGAGGGACCGACCTCGTCGACGTCGAGCTCGGTGACGGTGCGCCGCTCGCCTTCCTTGGTGTCGTAGGACCGCGACTTGAGCCGACCCTGGACGATGACGCGCATGCCCTTCTGCAGGGACTCCGCCACGTTCTCGGCCGCCTCGCGCCACACGGAGCAGCGCAGGAACAGGGTCTCCCCGTCCTTCCACTCGTTGGACTGGCGGTCGAAGGTGCGGGGGGTGGACGCAACGGTGAAGTTGGCCACGGCCGCACCCGACGGGGTGAAGCGCAGCTCGGGGTCAGCGGTCAGGTTGCCGATTACGGTGATGACGGTGTCACCAGCCATGTGGACCTCCCGGGTCGAGGATGTTCGCGGTCGTGCGGGACGTGCTGGGATCTCTCAGCATCTCACCGGGGGCCCGGTGGAGGCGCCCTCGGCGATCAGTTGTGAAGTCCTTACTCGGCGGAGATCTTCTGCTCTTCCGGGCGGATGATCTTGGTGCGCATGATGGCCTCGTTGAGGTTCAGGACGCGGTCGAGCTCCTGGGTGGTCTGCGGGGTCGCGGTGAAGCGGACGACCGCGTAGATGCCCTCGGTCTTCTTCTGGATCTCGTAGGCGAGGCGACGACGGCCCCAGATGTCGACGTTGTCGACGGTCCCGTTGTCCTTGGTGACGACATCGAGGAACTTCTTGAGAGTCGGCTCCACGGCACGATCCTCGACCTCGGGGTTGATGATCACCATCAGTTCGTACTCACGCATGTTCGAACCCACCTCCTTCGGGCTGAGCGGCTGCGGTCCTTCCGCAGCAGGAGGTTCTGTAGCGTCGTCCGCGCGCCGGCACCGCACGTCGGGCGGCGGGCACACAGACCTCACAACACTACTACACGCCCAGGCCTGCGCCCAACGGGGTGCGCAGTGCGCCGGCGCCCGGCGAACGGAGTGCTCAGTACCGGTAGGCGCTGCGGGCGATCGAGGCGTTCACGAGGGCCGTGCGGAACGGCATGGTGAAGACGTCCAGGAACATCAGCAGCATCCACGGGATCAGGAACAGGATCCCGACGCCGACACCCGCCAGGGTCCAGCCCAGGCCGCCGAGGAACAGGTAGATCAGGCCCCAGATCGGCTGGCGCAGATAGAACTTGTGGACGCCCAGCCAGCCCAGGAAGAGCCACAGGACATAGGCGAGGACCACGGACTTCCCGCCCACCACGTTGACCACGGGCGGTCCGGGGCGCGGAGCACCGTGCCCGCCCCCGCCGAACGGCTGCCCGTACGACTGCCCGAAGGGCGCCCGGGGGTACCCGGCGCGGCCGGGGTCGTCGTTCAACGGAACGGGGCGGTAGTACTCGGGCTCGGGAGCCACGGGGGTCCTTTCGGGGCGGACGGGGTCTCGGGGGTCGTCCACGGAGAACGACCTGACCGGTGCAACGGTCCTCCGGCGAGCGCTATTCCGGGGCGCGGGCCGCCACCGGGAGCTCGGCCGGGGCCCGTGGTGGCGTCGGCGTCGAAGGATCCCGGGCCGACACGGGGGCCGTTCCGATTAGGATACGCTTTTCTTGTCAAATGATCGCCCGCGGCCTCCGGATCGCCGCGCCCTCAGGAAGAGGCTCCGATGCGTCGTCGTTCCCTGTACGCCACCACCGGCATCCTGACCGCACTGACGGCGGTGGTCACGGGCTGCGGCACGCTCGGCCTGGGCGAGCAGCCCGCCGACCTGCAGATCTACTCGGCCCGGCACTACGACCTCGAGGGTGCGTTCGGCGAGTTCACCGACGAGACCGGCATCAGCGTCGAGTTCATCACCGGCGACGACGCCGAGCTCCTCGAGCGGCTCAAGGCCGAGGGGGACGACAGCCCGGCGGACGTGTTCATGACCGTGGACGCGGGCAACCTCTGGAACGCCGCCCGGCAGGACGAGCTGGCCGCGCTGGACTCCGCGGCCCTCGAGGAGGCGGTCCCGGAGGACCTGCGCGATCCCCAGGGCCGGTGGTACGGCCTGGCGATGCGCGCGCGCACCGTGACCTACAACCCGGACAGCGTCGACACCGCGGAGTTCGACACCGCGGAGACCTACGCGGGGCTGGCCGACCCGAAGTGGCAGGGCCGGCTGTGCATGCGGGACGCCACCTCGGCCTACACCCAGTCCCTCGTGGCCAGCCTGATCGACCTGCACGGCCGGGAGCGGGCGCTCGAGATCGTCGAGGGCTGGGTCGACAACGACGTGCAGATCATGAGCAACGACATCCTGCTGCTCGAGGCGATCGACGCCGGCACGTGCGACGTGGGGATCAACAACCACTACTACCTGGCGCGCACCCTCGAGGAGAACCCCGACCTGAACGTCGATCTCTTCTGGGCCAGCCAGGACGGCGCCGGCACGCACGTGAACATCTCGGGGGCCGGCGTGGTCGAGGGCTCCGACAACGCCGAGGACGCCCAGCGGCTCGTCGAGTGGCTCGCGACCGACGGCCAGAACGCGTTCGTGGACGCCAACCACGAGTTCCCGGTCAACCCCTCGGTGGAGCCCGAGCCCACGATCGCGGCCTTCGGCGAGTTCGAGCGGATGCCGCTGAACGCCGAGGCCTACGGGGACCTCAACGCGGAGGCCATCGACCTGCTGGCCGAAGCCGGCTACCAGTGACCGAACCCGCCGTCCTCGCGGACACGAGGACACCGGCCCGCCGACCACGCCGG
>NZ_BAAGPL010000009.1:197452-246546 GCF_054784195.1 Kocuria himachalensis | reverse complement strand
CCACCCCGGTCCTGGCGGTGGTCGTGGACGGCCTGGGCAGCCTGGGCACCACCGCCCCGCCGCGCGGCCTGGGCGGGATGGTGCTCACCACGCTCCTGCTGATGCTGGGCGTGGGCGCGGGCACCCTCGTGGTGGGCGGCGGGCTCGCGTGGCTCGTGACCGCCTTCCGCTTCCCCCTCCGGGACGTCCTGGTCTGGCTGCTGGTGCTGCCGCTGGCCATGCCGGCCTACATCCTCGGCTTCGTGTTCCTGTCCGTCTTCGACGTGGCCGGGCCGGTGCAGGGGGCCCTGCGTTCCGTCCTGGGACCGGGCGTGTGGCTGCCCGAGGTCCGCTCGCTGCCGGCCGCGGTGCTCGTGATGTCCCTGACGCTCTACCCGTACGTCTACCTCCTGGCGCGCTCCGCGCTGGTCGAGCAGACGACCGGGACCTACGACGCCGCACGGACCCTGGGCGCCGGCCGGGGGCGCGCGCTCCGGCGGGTCCTGATCCCCCTGGCCCGGCCCTCCCTCGCGGCGGGGCTGGCGCTCGTGATGATGGAGACGCTCACCGACTTCGCCACGGTGCAGTACTTCAACGTGCAGACGGTCTCCGTGGGCGTCTACCTGGTGTGGAAGGGCACCTTCGACTTCCACTCCGCCACCCAGCTGGCCGTGCTCGTGCTGCTGTTCGCGGTGGCCGTGCTGACCGGCGAGCGGCTGCTCCGGGGCCGGGCCCGCTTCCACCAGCGGGGGGGCCGCGGCCAGGGCCTGCAGCCGCTGCGGCTCACCGGCTGGCGCGCCTGGGGCGCCACGCTGCTCGCCCTCGCCGCTCTCTCCGCCGGGTTCATCGTGCCCGTGCTGCAGCTGCTCGTGTGGGCCGCCGGGGAGGCTCTCGGCAACCCCGACTCCCTCGCGGACCCGCGCTTCGCGCAGTACCTGGGCAACAGCCTCGTGGTCGCCGGGATCGCCGCCGTGGCCTGCGTGGCGCTCTCGCTCGCCGTCGCGCACGGGGTGCGGATGGGCGGCGGCCGGGTGGTGGCCTCCGCGGCGCAGCTCACGACCTTCGGCTACGCCGTTCCCGGTGCCGTCGTGGGCATCGGCGTCCTCATCGCCTTCGCGGGGCTGGACAGCGCGCTCGAAGGGGCGGGCGTGACCGGGGGCACGGGACTGCTGGTGACGGGCTCCGTGCTGGGCATCCTCTACGCCTACGTGATCCGCTTCCTCGCCCCGGCCTACCAGGCCGTGGACGCGAGCCTGGCCAAGATCTCCCCCACCGTCACCTTCTCCGCGCAGAGCCTCGGGGCGTCCCCGCTGCGGGTCCTGACCCGGGTGCACCTGCTCATCGCCCACCCGGGGGTCGCCACGGCCCTCGTGCTCGTGGTGATCGACGCCGTCAAGGAGCTGCCCATCGTGCTGCTCCTGCGCCCGTTCGGCTTCACCACGGCCTCCGTGTGGGTCTACGAGCTGGCGCGCGAGAACTTCTGGGAGAAGGCGGCCCTGCCGGCGCTCGTGATCGTGGCGGCGGCGGTCGTGCCCGTCTTCTTCCTCGTCCGGCAGGCCCACCGGGCGGACCGCCACGGTAAGGTGCCCCGATGACCGTGCAGACCACGACCCAGCTGACCGCCCCCGGCAGCGGCGGGACCGTGCCCGCCCTGGTCCTGGACGGGCTGAGCAAGCACTACGGGTCCTCCGTCGGGGTGAGCGGCCTGGAGCTGACGGTCCCGCCGGGCGAGCTGGTGACGCTCATCGGCCCCTCCGGCTGCGGCAAGTCCACCACGCTGCGCCTGGTGGCGGGTCTCGAGCGGCCGGACGAGGGCACGATCCGCATCGCCGGGGAAGTGGTGGCGGACCGGCGCCGGTTCCAGGAGCCCGAGCGGCGGCGGGTGGGCCTGGTCTTCCAGGACCACGCCCTGTTCCCGCACCTGACGGTCGCGAAGAACGTGGCCTTCGGCCTTGATCGGCTCCCGCGCCCCGAACGGCGGGCCCGCGTGGGCGAGGTCCTCGAGCTCGTGCGGCTGGGACACCTCGCGCACCGCTACCCCCACGAGCTCTCCGGCGGCGAGCAGCAGCGCGTGGCCCTGGCGCGGGCGCTGGCCCCCCGCCCCGCCGTCGTGCTCCTCGACGAGCCGTTCTCCAGCCTGGACGAGTCGCTGCGCGCACAGGTGCGCCGGGACACCGTGGCCACGTTGCGCGAGACCGGCACCACCGCCGTGCTGGTCACCCACGACCAGACCGAGGCCCTCTCGGTCGGCCACCGCGTGGTGGTCATGCACGACGGGGTGATCGAGCAGTCCGACACCCCGGAGAGGGTCTTCGAGCAGCCCGCCACCCGCTTCGTGGCCTCCTTCATGGGGGACGCGGACTTCCTGCCCGCACGCGTCCACCGCGCCCTGCTCACCTGTGAGATCGGCATCGTCTCCACCGTGCCGGGGTGGGCGGACAGCGACGTCGACGTCGACGTCGTGCTGCGGCCCCACGAGGTGGCGCTGGCGCCGGACCCCGCCTCCCCGGCGCGGGTCAGCGCGGTCGAGTACCACGGTGCGTTCGTGCTGCACCACGTCCGGCTGGCCTCCGGCCGGACGCTGCGCTCCTGGCAGCCGCACAACGTGCGCCACCCGGTGGGGACCCCGGTGGCGGTCACCGTCACGGCCGGGACCACCCCCACGCTGCTCGTCGACGACCGGGCCGTCACCGCCCCGCCACCGCGGTCCCCCGACGGCACGTCGAACCGGCGATCCCGCATGTCGGACGAATTAGGCAAGACTTTCCTTCGCTAAAGGTTTTCTCTACCCTGGTGCAGGTGACCACCCCACCTGACCTCGTCCGGGTCGCCTTCGCCGCCGATCTCGCCCGCCACGGGGACCGCCCCGCCGTCCTCACCGGCGAGCGCGTCCTGAGCTACCGGGAGCTGGCCGAGCGCGTCGACGACGTCGCCGGCCGCCTGGGGACGGAGCGCCGGCTGGTCGTGCTCGCCGCGTCCAACGACGTCGACTCCCTCGTGGCCTATCTCGCGGCCCTCACGGCCGGCCACCCGCTCCTGCTGGTCCCGGCGGACAAGCCGGCCGCCCTCGACTCGCTCGTGGCGGCCTACGACCCCGACGTCGTGCTGCGGTCCGGGGACGGGACGCCCGTCCTGGACGAGCGGCGTCCCGGCACCCGGCACGAGCTGCACCCGGACCTCGCCCTGCTGCTGAGCACGTCCGGCTCGACCGGATCGCCGAAGCTCGTGCGGCTCTCGCACGAGAACCTGGTCTCCAACGCCGAGGCGATCGTCGAGTACCTGCGCATCGGCCCCGACGACCGCGCCGCGACCACGCTGCCGATGAGCTACTGCTACGGGCTGTCGGTGCTCAACAGCCACCTCCTCCGGGGCGCCGGACTGGTGCTGACGGACCTGTCGGTGGTCGACCCCTGCTTCTGGGACCTGTTCCGCGCCCACCGCGCCACGTCCTTCGCGGCCGTGCCCTACACGTTCGAGCTGCTGGAGCGCGTCGGCTTCGAGGAGATGGACCTGCCGCACCTGCGCTGCGTCACCCAGGCGGGCGGGCGGCTCGCCCCGGAGAAGGTCCGCCGGTGGGCCGGGGCCGGCGAGCGGGCCGGCTGGGACCTGGTGGTCATGTACGGGGCGACGGAGGCCACCGCCCGGATGGCCTACCTGCCCCCGGAGCTGGCGGCCGAGCGCGCCGGGACGATCGGCGTGCCGATCCCGGGCGGGACGCTGCGCATCGACCCCGTGGACGGGCTGCCGGACGGGGAGCTCGTGTACAGCGGGCCCAACGTCATGCTCGGCTACGCGGAGCAGCCCGGGGACCTCGCGCTCGGGCGGACGGTCGAGGAGCTGCGCACCGGGGACCTCGCCCGCCGCCACGCCGACGGGCTCTACGAGGTCGTGGGGCGGCGCAGCCGGTTCGTCAAGATCGTCGGGCTGCGCGTGGACCTCGGGCAGGTGGAGCGGATCCTCTCCGAGCTCGGCGTGGGCGCGGCCGCCGCCGGCTCCGACGAGCGGCTGGTCGTGGCCGTCGAGGGAGAGCAGGACACGTCCCTGCTCGCCAAGCTCGTGGCCGAGAGCATCGGCCTGCCGCGCCCGGCCGTCGAGATGCACGCTGTCGGGCAGCTGCCCCGTCTGGGCACGGGCAAGGTGGACTACCCCGCGGTCGCCGCCCTCGGCGCCGACCGTCCCGCCGCGGCACCGTCGGAGTCCCCCGCGGAGGGCCCCGAGGACGTCCGCCGGATCCTCGCCGAGGTGCTCGGCCGCCCCGACGTCGGGGACGACGACACCTTCGTGTCCCTGGAGGGGGACTCGCTGTCCTACGTGGCGGCCTCCGTGCGGCTGGAGCAGGCGCTGGGGCACCTCCCGCCCGACTGGCACCTCACCCCGGTCCGCGACCTGGCCCCCCGGTCCGTGCCGCGCGGACGGGGTCTCGTCTCGTTCCTGGAGACCGGCATCGTGCTCCGGGCGGTGGCCATCGTGTGCATCGTGACGACGCACGTGGAGCTGTTCACCTTCCAGACCGCCCACGTGCTCTTCGCGGTGGCGGGGTACAACTTCGCCCGGTTCCAGCTCCACGGGGAGCGGCTGCCGAGGCTGCGCCGCCAGCTGCGCAGCCTCGGACGGATCGTGGTCCCGTCCGTGGCGTTCATCGCCGTCGCCCACCTGCTCACCGACGACTACACCTGGGCCAACGTCCTGCTGCTCAACGGCATCGTGGGGCCCCAGCACCTGACGTCCCAGTGGCACTTCTGGTTCGTCGAGATGCTCGTCTACGTCCTCGTGGCCGTCACCGCGCTCATGGCGCTGCCCTGGGCGGACCGGGCCGAGCGTGCCGCCCCCTGGCTCTTCCCGCTCGCCCTGCTCGCGATCGGGCTGGTCAGCCGGTACGACATCGTGGACCCGGGGCTGCCCAAGCCCGCACCGGTGCTCTGGATCTTCGCTCTGGGCTGGGCGGCCGCCCGGTCGCGGACGGTCCTGCAGCGGTCCCTCGTCACCCTCCTGGTCCTCCTCACCGTGCCGGGCTACTTCGACAGCACGCTCCGGGAGGCCACCGTGATGGCCGGGATCCTGCTGCTGCTGTGGGTGCCCGCCCTGCCCGTGCCCGTGGGCCTGCGCCGGGTCACGGCCCGGCTGGCCGCCGCGTCCCTGTACGTCTACCTCACGCACTGGCTGGTCTATCCCCCGCTGGTGCCGGTGAGCCCGGTCCTGGCCGTGGTCGTCTCCCTCGTCGCAGGGGTGGCCTACTGGGTCCTGGCCGACCGCGTGCTGGGCGGACTCCGGCGCGCGACGGCGCGCACGGCGGCGCCCGCCGGCGGGGCGCCGCTCACGGCCGCTCCAGGCCCACGCTGATCTCCGCGCTCTGTCCCGTGGAGCGCACGGTGGCGCGGACGGGGAACTCGATCCGCTCCGTGACGGTCTCGCCGTCCTCCTCGTAGCTCAGCCGCGCCTCCGCGGGCCGGTGCGGATCCGCCGTCCAGCGCAGCGGGTCCTCCGGGTCCGGCACCAGGACCAGGGCGGGCCGGGAGACCAGCCGCCACCGGACGTCGGTGATCTCCGGGTCCGGTGCCCCGGTCGCCGCCGCGGACGGCTCGAGGGGCTCCTGCGGCGCCGCCCAGCGCCGGGACGAGGGGCACTCCTCGGGAGAGAGCTCCTCCGACGCGGTGCAGCCCTCCAGCCACTCCTCGATCCGGTCGTCGACCTCCTGCCACATCCTCGGCGAGGGCTCGATCCGCAGCGCCACCGTGGCCGGCCGCGGCTCCCGGAACGCCACGGTGTGCGGCTCCAGGGGCGGGTCCGCCGCGTAGTAGGAGTTCCCCGGCAGCCCGATCGCGTAGTCCCCGGGCAGGGCCTCGAAGCGCCACGTGCCGCCGGGGCCCTGGGGGTCGGGCACCCGCTCGTCCCGGTCCGGGCGGACGGTCTCCCCGTTGACGGAGAGCTCGTCGAGGGGGGCGGGCAGGTGGATCGAGAGGGGGGCGGCGTCCGGGGAGTCGAGCTGCCACTGGTCGTTGAAGGGACCGCTGCGCCGCACCTGGTGCACCGGGTAGACGTGGACCTCCTCCCGGTCCCGGGTGCCGTCCGGCCCGTCCCACCACACGCGTGCCCGGATCTCGGCGCGGCTCCCGCTGCGGTCCACGCCCACGATCTCGTGGCCGCTGATCCGCCCCGCGGCGTGGCGGTACACGCGGTTCGAGAAGATGCTGAGGGTGGGATCCGCCACGACGGCCTCGGTGCGGGACAGCAGCTGCCGCGAGCGCCCGTTCTCGAGCCCGCCGAGCCACGTGACCACCGGGTCCTGCGGCTCCCGGTCGACGAAGACCCAGTTGACCACGGAGCTGAACACGCTCACGAGCACCACGACGACCGTCAGCCAGTGCAGCAGCGTCCGCCGCAGGCCCCGGGCGTCGACCGCGGAGAGGGCCTCGCCGGCCTCCCGCTCCCGTGGTGACACCGACACCGCAGCTCCCGTCCCCCAGGGGTCCGTCCGGCGCGAGCGCCGGACGGTGCGGGCCGCGTCCCGGCCCACCAGCTCACATCGTAGGGCCGGTACCGCGGCCGGGGCGGGAGGACCGCTAGAGCGCGCGTCTCCTGGTGACCAGGACCCCGGCCGCCACGAGCACCAGGCCCCAGGCGCCGTAGACGAGACCGGACTCCACGTGGTTCAGCACGGCGTCCGAGGGCTGGTACATCGAGGTCAGCTGCGCGCCCGCCGCCGCCGGGGAGTACGGCTTGACGTCGTCGAGCCACTCGAAGGACAGCGCGAAGAGCACGATCTCCAGGACCATCAGCAGCACCACGAGCACCACGATGCCCCAGGTGGTGGACTTCAGCAGGGCGCCCAGGCCGAAGCCCAGCCACGAGGTGATCATGTAGAAGACGCCCACCGCCAGGATGTTGAGCAGCACGGCCTCCTGCAGCAGGTCGTACCCGAGGTCCCCGCCGGCCAGGATCGGCTGGACGAGCAGGTGGGACAGCAGGGCGCTCAGCAGCCCGAAGCCGAACGTGATCGCCGAGAGGACCACGGTCTTGGCGAGCATCACCGGCGTGCGCCGCGGCACTGCGGTCATGGTGGTCTGGATGGAGCGGGTGGAGTACTCCGAGCCGATGGACAGCACGGCGAGCGCGCCCAGGAGCAGCACGACCAGCTGCAGGCCGCCGTTGGCGCTGGACATGGCCATGTACTCGCCGAAGCCCATGCCCTCGGGCAGGGTCAGCCCCGAGCCCTCGGTCATCTGCTGCTCGGACTGGGCGAGGAACTCGTCCTTCTGCTGCTGGACGTCCTCCTCGGTGAGCCCGAGCTCCTCGGGGGTCCGGCCGTCCAGCATCGCGTCGACCTGCTCCTGGGCGGCCTGCTCGTTGAAGTCGATGAAGGTCAGCGCGCTCGAGGCGGAGAGGGCGGCGAAGCCGAGGGAGAGCAGCAGGGCGATGCCGAGGAGGATCCAGTGCGAGCGCAGGGACCGGAACTTGATCCACTCCGAGCGCAGGACCCGGCCGAAGCCCAGCCGTACCCGGGACGCGTGATCGGACGGCCCCGTGCGGTCCGGGGCACCGGTCTGCGGGCGGGGGGCGGTCGAGGTGCTGGTGATCATGCGCGGTCTCCGGTTCGTGCGTCGGCGCCCGCCCAGGGCGCCGGGTCGGTCGGTGCGGGAGCGCCGCCGGAGCGGTACTCGACCTCGTTCTGGGTCATGGCCATGTACACGTCCTCGAGGGTCTCCGTGAGGGGGGTGAGCTCGTGGACCAGCACCCCGTGGGAGAGCGCGGCCTCGGCGATGCGCCGCGGCTCCGGCCCCGTGACCAGGAGCCCGTCGTCGTCGAACTCCGTGATGCCGGCGTCCGTGCCCTGCAGGGCGCGGCGCAGGGCCTCCCGGTCGGTGGTGCGCAGCCGGGTGCGCGTGCGGCCCCCGGCGAGGATCTGCTGGATGGGCGCGTCCGCGAGGATCCGGCCCCGGCCGATCACCACGAGGTGGTCGGCGGTCTGGGCCATCTCCGACATGAGGTGGGAGGACAGGAAGACCGTGCGGCCCTCCGAGGCGAGGTACTTGGCGAGGTGGCGCACCCACACGACGCCCTCGGGGTCCAGCCCGTTGACGGGCTCGTCGAGGATCACGGTGTGCGGGTCGCCGATCAGCGCCGCGGCGATGCCGAGGCGCTGGCCCATGCCGAGGGAGAACCCTCCCACCCGCTTGTCGGCGGCGGCCCCGAGCCCGGTGAGGTCCACGACCTCCTGGACGCGGGACTTTGGGATGCCGTGGGTCGCGGCCAGCGCGGAGAGGTGCGCGCGCGCGGTGCGCCGGGGGTGGACGGCCTTGGCGTCCAGCAGCACCCCGACCTCCGCGAGCGGCGCCCGGTGCTGGGGGTACGGTCTGCCGTTGACGCGGGTGTGGCCCCGGGTCGCGGACTCCAGCCCGACGACGAGGCGCATCGTGGTCGACTTGCCGGCCCCGTTGGGCCCCAGGAACCCGGTGACCCTGCCGGGGCGGACGGTGAAGCTGACGTCGTCCACCGCCGTCTTGCCGCCGTAGGTCTTCGTCAGGTTCTCGATCTCGATCACCGGCGCTCCTCCCGAGCACTCGTCGTTCTTCTCCGCCCCCAACCTACGGGAGGGCCGGTGCGGGCCGGCACCGCCCTCAGGATGAACCCGTGCGGGCGTGGCGCCGCCGGTCTCCCCCTCCCGGCGGAGCCGGGGCGCTCAGCCGGGCTCCGAGATCCCGATCCGTCGCGCCTGCCCGCCCCGCAGGACGTCGACCGCGACCGCGACCACGAGGAGGACGAGGAGCAGCACGCGCACCGCGGCGAGCAGGTCCTGGGCGTCCCAGCCGACCAGGCCGAGCCCCGGCAGCACCGGCCAGGTCGGCTCGGGCAGGACCAGGGTGGTCCACCACAGGACCTCGACGAGCTGCCAGGCGGCGAACTCGAGCCAGTTGCGCCGGCTGAGCACCACGAGGGGCGCCAGCCACAGCGCGTGGACGAGCGAGTAGCCGGGGCCCGAGAGCACGAGCACGGCCAGCAGGAGGAAGGCGATCTGGACGACGCTGGGCTCCTGCCGGGTGAGCAGGGTCAGCACGAGCACCGCCACGAAGCCCAGCACGAGGGCCAGGAGCGCCCACTGCCCCGCGCCCGCCGGATCCGGGGCCGCGCCCGTGCGCGCCTGCTCCACCCGGGCCCAGACGCCCCACGGGGAGGAGCCCTCCACGGGCCCGTCCCACGGCGTGCCGAGCTGCCGCGCCCACCGGTCCCGGGCCGTGAGCAGGAACGGCCCGTTGACCAGCGCCCAGGTGAGCACCGTCCCGGCCAGGACCACCGCGAAGTCCCGGAACTGCCGGTACCGCACGGCCAGGAGCAGCACGGCCACGAGGACCACCAGGGGGAACAGCGCCACGGACGCCGCGAGGCCCAGGAGGATCCCCGCCGGCACGGGGCTGCCCCGGACGTGGAACAGCAGCGCCAGCATCATGAGCAGCACGGCCACCAGGTCCCACGTGCCGAAGCCCACCAGGACCGCCACCGGCGCCAGCGCCAGCACGAACGCGTCCGCCCCGCGCCGTCCGGAGAGCGCGGAGACCACGGCCACGGTGCCGATCCACACGAGGGCCAGCAGCAGCACGGACAGGTCGGCGAGCACGCCCCGGTCCGCGTCCGTCCCGGACAGCGCGGAGAGGCGGGCCGCGAGCCAGCCGACCACCGTGGTGACCATCCCGACCAGGGCGGGCTGGTCACCCGCGGGCCCGCCCGTGAAGAACCCGCCCGCACCGTCCGCCGCCCCGGGGGCGATCTCGGTGGCGCACAGCGCGGGGAGGCTCTCCGCCGCGCCCCACCCGGGCACCCGGCAGGGCAGCCGCAGCAGCCAGGCCGTCATGACCACGTAGAGGCTCAGGCCGACCAGCAGCGCACGGTGGCCGTTCCGGGACCCGCCCAGCAGGCTCATGGCCCCTCCCGCCGTCCGCGCCGCACGTCCGCCGCAAGGAACCGCGCATCCACATCGGCATATATGCCCGGATCGGCATTTTCACTGGTGAGCCGGTCGAGGGAGTGCGCCACGGCGCCGGCGGCGCTCGCGACCACCACCGTCCGCGGCGCGGCGTGGAGCCCGACGCCGGGCGGCACCGTGCCCCGGTCCGCCGTGCCCGTGCCGGACCGGGGGCTCACAGAGCGTCCGCGGCCCAGGCCCGGAGCCGCCGCTCGGCCTCCTCCGGCCCCAGCTCCCCCTCGTCCAGGCGCAGGTCCAGCAGGAACTTGTACGCTCGCCCCACGGCGGGCCCCGGCGGGATGCCGAGCACCGCCATGATCCGCTCGCCGTCCAGCTCGGGCCGCACGGCGTCGAGCTCCTCGCGCGCGGAGAGCTCGACGATCCGCGCCTCGAGGTCGTCGTAGGCGGCGGCCAGCCGGGCCACCTTCCGCCGGTTCCGGGACGTCACGTCCGCCCGCGTGAGCCGGTGCAGCCGCTCGAGGCACTCCCCCGCGTCCCGGACGTAGCGGCGCACGGCGGAGTCGGTCCACTCGGCGTCCCCGTAGCCGTAGAAGCGCATGTGCAGCTCCACCAGCCGGCCCACCGTTTTGATCGTGTCGTTGTCGAAGCGCAGGGCCCGCATCCGCTTGGCGGTGAGCTTCGCGCCCACCACCTCGTGGTGGCGGAAGCTCACGGCGCCGGAGTCCTCGAAGCGCCGGGTCGCGGGCTTGCCGACGTCGTGCATGAGCGCCGCGAAGCGCAGTGCGAAGTCGGGGCCGGGCACGGGGCCGTCCGGACCGGACTCCAGGGCCGCGGCCTGCTCCATGACGGTCAGGGAGTGCTGGTAGACGTCCTTGTGCCGGTGGTGCTCGTCCGTCTCGAGCTGGAGCGCGGGCAGCTCGGGCAGCACGACCTCGGCGAGGCCCGTGCTCACCAGGAGGTCGACGCCCCGGCGGGGCCGGCGCCCGCAGACCAGCTTGACGAGCTCCTCCCGCACGCGCTCGGCCGAGACGATCGCGATCCGCTCCGCCATGCCGGTCATGGCGGCGCGCACCTCGGGCGCCACCTCGACGTCGAGCTGGGACGCGAAGCGGGCGGCGCGCATCATGCGCAGGGGGTCGTCCGAGAAGGAGTCCTCCGGGGCGCCTGGGGTGCGCAGCGCCCGGGCGTGCAGGTCCTTGATCCCGCCGTGCGGGTCCACGAGCTCCAGGCCGGGCAGCCGCAGGGCCATGGCGTTGATGGTGAAGTCGCGGCGGAACAGGTCGTCCTCGAGCGAGTCGCCGAAGGCCACCTGCGGCTTGCGGGAGTCGGCGTCGTAGGCCTCGGCCCGGTACGTGGTCACCTCCAGCTGGACGTCGCCCCGGCGCATCCCGATGGTCCCGAAGGCCCGGCCGATCTCCCAGACCGCGTCCGCCCACCCCGTGACCACGGCGAGCGTCTCGTCGGGCGTCGCGTCGGTGGTGAAGTCCAGGTCCAGGGCGGGCCGGCCGAGGAAGAGGTCCCGCACGGGGCCGCCGACGAGCGAGAGCTCGTGGCCGGCGGCGGAGAACCGCCGCCCCAGGTCGAGGGCGGCGGGATGGATCGCGTGGGCGTCGGGGAGCTGCGTCATGGTGCCGCCCATTGTTCCAGACCCCGGGGCGCGGACCCGGCCGCGACGGCTCCGCCGGGACCGGCCGCCGGGGCCCTCCCCGCGCTCCGACGGGAGCCCGGGCGATTGTGGCAAGGTAGGAGACATGGCTTTCCCCGTACCCAGCGCACCGAAGAAGCGGCCGACCGCGCCGGCCGCTGCGCTGCCCACGGTCGAGGAAGTCTCCGCCGGAGGGATCGTCGTCGACCTCGGCACGCCGTCCCACCCGGTGGCCATCATCGCCCGGATCAACCGCGGCGGACGCCTCGAGTGGTGCCTGCCCAAGGGCCACCCGGAGGGCGAGGAGACCAACGAGGAAGCCGCGATCCGCGAGATCGAGGAGGAGACCGGCATCGCCGGGAAGGTGCTGAGCCCGCTGGGCAGCATCGACTACTGGTTCACGGTCTCCGGCCACCGCGTGCACAAGACGGTGCACCACTTCCTGCTGCGCGCCACGGGCGGTCACCTCACCACGGACAACGACCCCGACCACGAGGCCGTGGACGTCGCCTGGGTGGACATCGACGACCTCGGCCGGAAGCTGTCCTTCCCCAACGAACGGCGCATCGCCGACATCGCCCGTGAATACATCATCCACCAGCTCTGAGACCGCGGAGCCCTCCGGGGCGACCGGGACGAGCTCCCCGGCCCGCCGCTCGGGCGCGGCCTCCAGCGCCATCATGGCCTCGGGCACGCTCGTCTCCCGCGCCCTGGGGTTCGTCAAGACCGTCCTCATCACGGTGGCCATCGGCTCCGTCACGACCGTCTCCGACGTCTTCGAGCTCGCGAACACGCTGCCGAACCTGATCTACGTCCTCGTCGCGGGCGGCATCTTCAACGCCGTCCTGGTGCCCCAGATCATCAAGGCCTCCAGGACCGCCGACGACGGCGGGGCCGACTACATCTCCCGCCTGCTCACCCTCGCCGTGCTCGCCCTGCTGGGCGTGACGGCGGTCGTGGTGCTCCTGGCGGGACCCATCATCCGGACCATGGGCACCGAGTGGACCGAGGCGCAGCTCTCGCTCGGGCTGACGTTCGCGCTGTTCACCTTCCCGCAGATCTTCTTCTACGGCCTCTACACCGTGGTGGGGCAGGTCCTGAACGCCCGCGGCGCCTTCGGCTGGTACATGTGGGCGCCGGTGGTCAACAACGTGGTGGCCATCGCGGCGCTGCTCGTGTTCGTGCAGCAGTTCGGCGCCTACCAGCAGGACCCGCACACCCTGGAGAACTGGACGCCGGCCAAGACGTTCTGGCTGGCGGCCATGGCCACCGTGGGCGTCGCCACCCAGGCCCTCGTGCTGTTCTGGCCGCTGCGCCGGCTCGGGCTGGGGCTGCGGCCGAGGTTCGGCTGGCGCGGCATCGGGCTCTCCACCGCGGCACGGCTCGCGGGCTGGACCCTTGCCACCGGGGTCCTCGCCAACCTGGCGTTCCTGACCCTCACCAAGGTCGCCGCGATCCCCACCGGCTACCGCCCGGAGTACCTCGCCATGGACCCGCCGCAGCAGATCGCGGGCGTGGCGGCCCTCAACCAGGCCTCGATGCTGTACTCCCTGCCGCACGGGGTGATCGGGCTGTCCATCGCCACGGTGCTGTTCAACCGGATGGCCGCGGCCTCGACCGACGGGGACCGGGCCGGCATGGTCGCGTCCCTGTCCTCGAGCCTGCGCATCACGGGCGTGGCCACGGTCTTCGCCACGGTCGCCCTCGTGGTCTTCGCCGGCCCGCTCGGCATGCTCTTCAGCGGCGGCGTCCCCTCCGCGGGTGCCGTGGTGGGCCAGGTGGTCACGGTGATCGCGATCGGCGCGCCGTTCATGTCGATCTCCTTCATGCTCGGCCGGGCGTTCTACGCGCAGGAGGACGCCCGCACCCCGTTCCTGGTGCAGGTCGGCGTCGCCCTCTTCACCGTGGGCTCGGCCCTGCTGATCTGGTCGTTCGTCCCGCCGGACCTCATCGTCTTCGCGGTCGCCGGGTGCTACGCGGCCCAGAACGTCCTGAGCGCGCTGATCTACCACGTGGTCCTGGTCCGCCGGATCGGGGACTACGACGTCGCCCGGATCGTGGACTCCCACGCCCGGATCCTCGTGGCGTCCCTGCTCGCCGGCGCGGTCGGCGCCGCGGCCCTGTTCCTGCTCGGCGGCTACGACCCCGCCGGCTTCCCCTGGACCAACCAGCTGACCGCGATCGCGACCGTCGCCGTGGGCGGGACCGTCATGGGGATCGCCTACCTGGGCGCCCTGAAGCTCTGCCGCGTCCGGGAGCTCGACAGCCTCGTGCGCCCGCTCCTCGCCCGGCTCGGCCGCTGACCGTGTGACGAGGCTCTCGGCCGCGGGACGCCGGGACCGGTAAAGTGCTGAGTGGTCGGTGACGTGGGTCAGGAACACCCCTTCTGCCCCGCCGGCCACCCCCGCCCGCGAATTCCGGCCCCCTCCGCGAATTCCCGACCCCCCAGGGAGCCAACGTGCCCGCACCGATGAAGCTCGGTTCCGTCCTCGGCGGCCGCTACAAGGTCGTCACCGATGTGCTGGCCACCGCCGAGGGCGACCACGTGCTCGAGGGACAGGACCAGATCCTCGGCCGCCGCGTGTCGATCCTGCTGCCCGCCGAGCGGCACACGTCCCTGCTGGTGGAGAACGCCCGCTCCATGGCCAACGGCACCATCGGTGCCCCCTTCCAGATCCTGGACCTGGGCCAGGCGGAGGCGCACACCTACCTCGTGACCTCGCACACCCCGGCCGCGGACATGCTGGACTCCCTGCTCGTGGAGCCGGACGACGTCGAGGACGAGTCCCTCAGCGACGACATCTTCGGCGCCCCGCGCGGAAGCGGCAGCGGGTCCTACGTGTACGACGAACCGGACCCCACCAGCCCGACCCCGGTGGTCGCGACCGAGGCCTCCGACGACCTCGGCGGCGCGGTCCCCCAGCCGAAGGTCACGCGGTGGCGGGACGACGACTCCTACGACGACGCCGCACCCGCGCCCTCGGTGCGCACCCGTCTCGGCCGGCCCGTGCGGGTCAGCGCCACCTCCACCCGGTCGACGCTCTTCGACCGTGCGGCGGCGAGCGGCACCGCGGCCTCGGCCGTCCGCACCGCCGGGACGGACATCGATCCCGGCTACGACGGTGACAACCGCTACGACAGCTACGACAGCTACGACAGCTACGACGACGGGCACCCGGACGCGGCCCTCGGGCCGGAGGAGGCCGCCGCGGTCGCGCCGCCGCGCATGGAGGAGACCACGGACCGGGCTCAGAAGGGCGGCAGGGGCCTGCTGCTGCTCCTGCTCCTGCTGCTGGCCCTG
Source organism: Kocuria himachalensis (assembly GCF_054784195.1). NCBI lineage: Bacteria > Bacillati > Actinomycetota > Actinomycetes > Micrococcales > Micrococcaceae > Kocuria > Kocuria himachalensis. Next base: position 231,705 of record NZ_BAAGPL010000009.1, on the reverse strand, counting down.
CTGATCGGTGCCGTGGTGTTCAGCTTCGACCGGTTGGGCGGGCTCTTCGCCGGGTCGGAGGACCCGGAGCCCGCGGTGAGCGCGCCCGCCGAGGAGCCGGCCGGCGAGGAGCAGGGCCAGCCGAGCGCCGAGCCGGAGACCCCCGCCGCCGCTCCGGAGCCCCGCGCCGTCACCCGGGTGGTGCCCACCGACCCGGGCTTCATGGCCGACCAGGACGCGCAGCTGGGCCAGGTCGTCGACGGCAACCCGTCCACCTACTGGATCAGCTACGGGTTCTCCGATCCGAACTTCGGCAACCGGACGCCGAGCGTGGGCCTCGCCGTGCAGCTCGAGGAGCCCGCGCCCGTGGCGACGCTGAGGCTCAACCAGTCGGCCGGCTCGGGCGGGCTGTTCGACGTGTACGTCAACGACACCCCGACCCTGGACGGTGCCGACCAGGTGGCCTCCGGCTCCTTCACGGGCCCGGAGATCACCGTTCCGCTCTCCGCGGCGGCCCGGGACGGGGAGCACGAGTACGTGATCGTGAACTGGACGCAGCTGCCGCAGCTGACGAACCCCATCGCCGGGTTCAACCACGGCCTGCGGATCGGCGAGATCCAGCTCGACTGAGGCCTCCCCTCCCCCGCGGGGCCCGGCAGGGTCGGCCCGGCACCGGAATATCCGCCGCGCGCGCCCCGTTGTGCCAGTGGTCCCTGCGGTCGGCGTGCCCGGCCGCTTCTTGTACGGAAGGTCTGCAGAACAGTGAGCCCCGACTTCGGTCCCGTGATCAACGCCCTGAACCTCGTTCCCCCGACCGGCGAGCCGACGGCCGGCGCGGACGACGAGACCGTCCACGAGGTGATCATCGTGGGATCCGGCCCCGCCGGGTACACCGCGGCCGTCTACGCGGCGCGCGCCAACCTCCACCCCATCGTGTTCGCCGGGTCCGTGACCGCGGGCGGCGAGCTGATGAACACGACCGAGGTGGAGAACTACCCGGGGTTCATCGACGGCATCCAGGGCCCGGAACTGATGTCCAACATGCAGCAGCAGGCGGAGCGCTTCGGCGCCGACATCCGCTACGAGGACGTCGTGGCCCTCGAGCTCGAGGGCGAGGTCAAGACCGTGACCCTCGAGGACGGCTCCGTGCACCGCGCCCACGCGGTGATCCTCGCGACCGGCTCCGCGTACCGGGAGCTCGGCCTGCCGGACGAGAAGCGGCTCTCCGGCCACGGGGTGAGCTGGTGCGCCACCTGCGACGGGTTCTTCTTCAAGGAGCAGCACATCGCGGTGGTGGGCGGTGGGGACTCCGCCCTCGAGGAGGCGACGTTCCTCTCCCGCTTCGCCTCCAAGGTCACCATCATCCACCGGCGGGACAGCTTCCGCGCGTCCGAGATCATGCAGCAGCGCGCCTTCGAGGACCCCAAGATCGAGGTCCTGTGGAACGCCGAGGTGGTGGGCATCAACGGCGAGGAGAAGGTCCGCTCCGTCACCGTCCGCGACACGGAGTCCCACCAGACCTCGGAGCTGCCCGTGACCGGGCTGTTCGTCGCCATCGGCTCCGATCCCCGCACCGCCCTGGTGAAGGACCAGCTCGAGCTCACGGTGGACGGCACCATCGCGGTGGACGGCCGCAGCTCCACCACGAGCCTCGCCGGGGTCTTCGCGGCGGGCGACGTCGTGGACGCCACCTACCGCCAGGCCATCACCGCCGCGGGCTCCGGGTGCGTCGCCGCCGTCGACACCGAGCACTACCTCGCCGCCCTGCACGACCGCTCGGTCCTGCACAGCTGAGCCGTCCCGGTCAGGGCGCCTGCCGGCGCCCTGACCGGCATGGGTCATAATCGAACCAGATCCCCTCCCGCACGATTTCCATCCAGAGCGGTGCGGGCACGCCGACCGCGTGCCCGGCGCCGGACAAGGAGAAACATGAGCGCCGCCAAGAACGTCACCGACGCCGACTTCCGCACCGAGGTCCTCGAGTCGGACAAGCCCGTCATCGTCGACTTCTGGGCCGAGTGGTGCGGCCCGTGCCGCATGGTGGGCCCGGTCCTCGACGCGATCGCCGCCGAGCACGCCGGGACCGTCGAGGTCGTGAAGCTCAACGTCGACGAGAACCCCGCCGTCGCCTCCCAGTACGGCATCACGTCGATCCCGGCCATCTACCTTTTCTCCGGCGGTGAGGTGGTCAAGAAGGCCATCGGCGCCAAGCCGAAGAGCGCCCTCGAGAAGGAGTTCGCCGACTACCTCGTCGCCGGGAACTGAGCGGTTCCTCCGTCATCTGCGACACCTCGGGCTCGTCCGCCCCTCCCCCGTCCGGGGAGTGGCGGGCGAGCCGCTGTCCTGGCACCCCGCCGACCCCTCCGACCCGTGGGACTTCCGTGAACAACGACGACACCGAACCGATGCTGCGCCGGACCATGACGAGCCGGCGGGTGGTGAGCCTGCGCGAGCGGCTCCTCCGGGCCGGCGTCACCGTGGCCTATCTCGCGCCGCAGGACGTCAACAACCCCTCCTACTTCGACGACCACGTCGACGCCGCCGTTCGCGCCTTCCAGCAGGAGCGCGGGCTGATCGTCGACGGACTGGTGGGCCCGGAGACCGACCGGTGCCTCAACGAGGCGCAGTACGCTCTGGGCGACCGCCCGCTCTACGCCGACGACGACCGACCGCTTCGGGGCGACGACGTCAACATGCTTCAGCACAACCTTTCGCGGTTGGGTTTTTATTACGGTCCCCTCAACGGGGTGTTCGGCAGCAGCACGCACCACGCGGTCATGGAGCTCCAGCAGAGCCTCGGTCTCGGGACCACCGGAGTGGTGGACCGCGAGACCATCGCCGCCCTCGCCCGGATCAACAAGAACATCACTTCCTCCAAGGCCTTCTCCCTGCGCGAGTACCACCGCCTGGAGCGCGCCACGTCCGCCCTGCGCGGCCGGTCCGTGGTGCTCGTTCCCTCCCGGGCCGCCGGTCAGCAGCCGCCTGCGGGGGCGGCTCCGGACTTCCGGGACCACGCCGACGAGGTGACCTGCGACGTCGCCCTCCGGGCTTTCGAGCTGCTGCACGAGATCGGGGCGGAACCGGCGGTGGTCGCCCCGGGACGGGAGCTCCGCGACCGCCTCGGCGGACCCGTGCGGACCGTCGACTCCGCCCAACAGGTTGTCAACGGGGGCCGCACGGACGCCGTGGTGGTCACCCTGCACTGCGACTGGAACTCCGCCCCCGCCGCCGGCGGGGTGGCCTCCTACTACTGGGGCGAACAGGACCGATCGGAGATCTACTCCCCCATCGGCGAACGGGCCGCCGTGGTCGTGCTCAAGGAGATGGTCGCGCGGACGGGGGCTCTCGACCTCGGCACCCACGCCCGGCAGTGGGACCTCCTGCGGTCCCACGACGCGCCGACCATCTGGCTCGACCTCGGCTATCTCTCCAGCTCGGCCGACCGCGCCGCCCTCGCGGACCCCGAGCACCGGAACCATCTGGCGGAGGCCGTCGTCTTCGGTCTGCAGCGCATGTTCCTGCTCGCCGAGGACGACGTCCCCACGGGCACCATGAGCGTGGACGACGTCGCCGAGTACAACGGACGCTGAACCCGCTGGCGATCCGGTCGCCCATGAAGAAGCCCCGGTGTTTCACGTGAAACACCGGGGCTTCTTCATGGGCGAAGGGACTAGGAGCGGTCCATCCCCGGGTCGAGCACCTCGATGATCCGGTTGAGATCCTCCACCGAGGCGAACTCGATGGTCATCCTGCCCTTGCGGGCGCCCAGGGCGATCCGGACGCTGGTGTCGAGCCGGTCGGAGAACGCCTCCGCGATGTAGTCCAGCCGCTCCTTGTTCCGCCCGGCCGGCGCGGACTTCCGTTGTGGCTTTCGCTCCCCCGCCTCAGTGAGCTGGACGGCCTCCTCCGTGGCGCGCACGGAGAGGCCCTCGGCCACGACGCGCTGCGCGAGCCGCTCCATCTCCGCGGGATCGGCGAGGGACAGCAGAGCGCGTGCGTGTCCCGAGGACAGCACACCGGCCGCCACCCGGCGCTGGACGAGCGGGGGCAGCCGGAGCAGGCGGATGGTGTTGCTGATCTGTGGTCGCGAGCGGCCGATGCGCCGCGAGAGCTCCTCCTGCGTGGTGCCGAACTCCTCGAGCAGCTGCTGGTAGGCGGCGGCCTCTTCCAACGGGTTCAACTGGCTGCGGTGCAGGTTCTCGAGCAGGGCGTCCCTGAGGAGGTCGTCGTCGGCGGTCTCCCGGACGATCGCCGGGATGGTGGGCAGCCCGGCGCGCTGGGTGGCACGCCACCGGCGCTCCCCCATGACCAGCTCGTACGACTGCTCAACGTTCTCCCGGGTCGGACGCACCACGATGGGCTGCAGCACACCGAGCTCGCCGATGGAGTACGCCAGTTCCGCGAGTTCCTCCTCGTCGAACACCTGACGCGGTTGCTTGCGGTTGGGATGGATGGAGGTCACCGGGATCTCGGCGAAGGTGGCGCCCGGCACGGCCGCCAGCTCCTCCCGATCAGCGTCCGTTTCACGTGAAACGTCGCCCTCCGCGCGGCTGGCCTCAGGGGGTGCGGGGATGTCCAGCGTCGGTGCCGGATCCGCCGTGCTCCGACGCGCCCGTGCCGGCGCCGCGGTGTTGTCCGTGGTCAGCGCGCCTTCTGTGGTCCACGCATTTTTCCGGGCGGCAGATGTTTCACGTGAAACACCTGCCGCGCCGTCCGGTGCCGTCCCCGTGGACGCAGGCGGGGCGTCGGTCACGGACGACGACTCCCCGCCGTCCGATGTGCTCGTCGAGGGAAGGAAGAACATGTCGGACGGGCGGCTGACCAGAGTCGTGTTGCGCAGCGCCTCGCCCATGTCCATGCGCGCCTTCATGGCCTTCTGTCGTGCCGCAGGACTGACAGTCCTGCCACGAGCACCGGCCGCAGGCCGCTTCGTGGACTCTGCCGTCGCCGTCCCGTCCGAGGCGCCGGAGACCTCGATGTCGACGATGTCCGCACTGTCCACGAGCTTCGTGGCCGCAGGTGCTTTCGTGTCCTCGGCGGACTCGGTGGCTTCGGCGGACTCGGTGGCTTCGGGGGACTCGGTGGCTTCGGGGGACTCGGTGGCTTCGGGGGACTCGGTGGCTTCGGGGGAATCGAGCATGGCGGAGGTCCGGGCGGCCGTGTCCGGCCTGTGTGAGGTCTTCCCGGTCGTGGCGCGTGGCCGGTCATCGCTCTTCGTGCTGGCCGGGGCAGGCTCACCAAACCCGGAGGATGTCTCGTCGTGCTGCCTCGTGGATGTGGTCCGCACCGAAGTGGCCGTGTCGGTACGAGGCGTTTCACGTGAAACACCAGATGTGGCGGACGCGATGGGCGTCGCGTCGGCCACACCCTTCGTCGTTGCCGGCGCCGTGCCGGGACCCGGCTCGTCCTTCGCCGGGGCCTCCGCGGCGGGCGCACTCGGAATGAGTGCACCCAGTCCTCGGCCCAGACCACGTCGTCGTTCGCTCACGGTGTTCCTCTCCCTTGCCCAGCAATCCGGACAATTCTAGCCGAACCGCGCATTCCGACGTGCCGTTCCACGTGGAACGGGACGAGGCAGCCGCGTCCTACGGGGCCGGGCACGGCCCGACGCCCGCCTCCGGGTGGAGGCGGGCGTCGGGCGGGGGAGAGGGCGGAACGGCCCAGTCAGCGCTGGGAGCGCTGGGCGATCTCGGCCGCCGCCTCCAGGTAGGAGAGCGCTCCTGTGGAGCTGGGGTCGTAGCTGATGACGCTCTGCTGGTAGCTCGGCGCCTCGGAGATGCGCACCGAGCGGGGGATCATGGTCTCCAGGACCTCGGCGGGGAAGTGGTTGCGCACCTCTTCGGCCACCTGCGAGGCGAGGTTGGTGCGGCCGTCGTACATGGTCAGGAGGATGGTCGACACCGACAGCTCCGGATTGAGATGCTTCTGGATCATCTCGATGTTCTTGAGCAACTGGCTGAGACCTTCGAGCGCGTAGTACTCGCACTGGATGGGGATCAGCACCTCGGTGGCCGCCACGAACGCGTTGAGCGTCAGCAGTCCGAGACTCGGAGGGCAGTCGATGAAGACGTAGTCGAGCCGCTCCAGCCCATCGGCCTCTCGCTGCTTCGCGTACGCCTCGAGCGCCCGGCGCAGCCGGTGCTCCCGCGCGACCATGGAGACGAGCTCGATCTCCGCGCCGGCCAGGTCGATGGTGGCCGGGACGACCCACAGATTGTCGGCCTCGCCGGACGGCTTCACCGCCTCGGCGATGGGCATCTCGTCGATGAGCACGTCGTAGGTGCTGTCGACCTCGGAGTGGTGCTCCACCCCGAGGGCCGTCGAAGCGTTGCCCTGGGGGTCGTTGTCGATGACGAGCACGTTCTGTCCCTGGCGGGCCAGGGCGACAGCGATGTTCACCGACGTGCTGGTCTTGCCCACGCCGCCCTTCTGATTGCTGATCGTGAAGATCCGCGTTGCGGCGGGCTTCTCCAGCTGGATCTTCTTCAGCCTGGCGCGTCGCCTGGTCTCCTCCACGAGCTTCCTCCCCAGCGGCGTGTCCTCCGCCATCGTTGTGGTCATCTTCGGCAACTGTCCGCCCGTTTCACGTGAAACGCGAGTGCCCCGGTCAGGAACAACCTTTATTGATTGATCAAGCGGATCGGGGGGAAACTCGGCGTCGAAGCCCCGTGGGCCTCCCGCGCCGTCGTCGATCGGCATCTGACTGCGCACCTTCCCGGTTCCTCTCGAACTCGTTCCGTCGGAGCACGCCTCCCGTGGGGGAGGTGTGCCTGGGGCCGCGCCGCAGGTCAGGTCGCCGTCGGCCCGGGGGCCGATCTCGGCGCACCGCCCGTGGCACACTGCCCCCAGCCTACCGTCGACGCCGCGCACCGGTCGGCGGTGCTCAGAGACGGACCCGGACCACCGTGGTGGGCTCCTCGAGCAGCCCTTCGCCGGCCGGGAGGATCTCGGTGGACCGGGCGCCCAGGCGGTCCAACTTCTTCTGCGCCTTGCGCACCTCGTCCGCCGCGGACCGCCCCTTGAGGGCGAGGAGCTCGCCGGTGCCCCGCAGCAGCGGCAAGGTGATGTCCACGAGGCCCACCAGGGCCGAGACCGCCCGGGCGGTGACCACGTCGACCTCGCCGACGTCCTCCTTGGCCTGCTCGGCACGGGACCGCAGCACGTGCACGTTCGTGAGCCCGAGGTCGGCCACGACCTCGTCCAGCCACTGCACACGCCGCTCCAGGGGCTCGATGAGCGTGATCCGCAGGTCGGGGCGGGCCAGGGCGAGGCAGAGTCCGGGCAGGCCGGCGCCGGAGCCGACGTCGGCCACGCGGGCGCCGGTCGGGATGAGCTCCTCCACCACGGCGCAGTTGAGCACGTGACGGCTCCAGAGCCGGGGCACCTCCCGGGGACCGATGAGCCCCCGGACGATGCCCGAGGACGCCAGGTGCACCACGTAGCGCTGTGCCAGGGGCAGCCGCTCGCCGAACAGCCGCTCGGCGGCGTGCCGCTCCCGGTCGTCCGGGACCGGCGGCTCCTGCGGGGCGGGGGAGGGGCGCTGCTCCTCGGACATCAGCCCTGGGCGACGGACACGACGATGTGCCGTGCCGTCCCCTCGCCCTCGGACTCGCTGACGAGACCCTGCTCGGCGACCACGTCGTGCACGATCTTGCGCTCGTAGGCGGACAGGGGGTCGAGGTGCACCCGCTGCCCGCTCTCCTGCGCCTCGCGCACGGCCGCGCGCGCCAGGTCCTGGAGCTCACCGGCCCGGCGGAGGCGGTAGCCGCCGATGTCGAGCACCAGGCGGGACCGGCGGTCGGTGGCCGCGAGGACCGAGAGCCGCAGGAGCTCCTGGAGGGCCTCCAGGACCTCCCCGTCCTCGCCGACCAGCACCGCGAGACCCTCGACGTCGTCACCGTCGGCCACGACCGACAGGTAGGTGCGGCCGTCGCGGACCTCGATGTCGATGTCGCCGTCGAGGTCCGCCGTGTCCAGCAGCTCCTCGAGGTAGTCGGCCGCGATCTCGCCCTCCTCCTCGAGCGGGTCGGTCGCCGCGCCGTCCTCGTCGTCCCGGTTCCCCGCGGATCCCGGCTGGGGGGCCGGTCGGTCGGTGCCCGGGGCCTGCGGGGCGGGCGTCTCCGGGACGGAGGTCTCCGGGACGGGGGCGTTCTGGGCAGGGAGCTCCGAGGCGGGAGTCTCCGTCCGGGCGCTCTGCGCGGCGTCGTCGCGCGGCGCGGCGTGCTGCCCGTCGTCGGCGTCCTGGGTGGTCTGCCGGATGTCGGTCATGTCGTCTCCTGGGGCCGTGGAGGCACGGGGCCGGGCTCGCCGGCCCCGTGCGGGGAGGGGGTCGGGCCGGTTCGACCGGCCGCGGTCATCGCGCCTGTTTCCGCTTCGCCTGCTGCCTCTGGCGCTTCTTGCCGACCGGCTGCTGACGCTGCCCGGCGGCGGCGCGGGCACGCTGCTCCTCGATGTCGGCCTCGTGCTCCTCCACGGTCTTGCCGACCGGGGGGAGGCCCTTGGCGGCCCGGCGCTCGTTGAGCTCCTGCTCGGCCTGCGAACCGGGGGTCGGGTTGTTGCGGATAACCCACCACTGCTGGCCCATGGACCAGACGTTCGAGACGGTCCAGTAGATGAGGACACCGATGGGGAAGTTGATGCCGCCGATCGCGAAGACCAGCGGGAACAGGTACAGCATCATCTGCTGCTGGCGGTACATGGGGGAGGCCTTGGCGGCCTCGCTCATGTTCTTGGCGGTCAGCTGCTTCTGGGTGAAGAACTGCGAGGCGGACATCGCGATGATCATCACGATCGCCAGGAGGATCGTGGCCACGTGGTTGCCGTCGCCCGGGTTGAGCAGCGTCGAGAACAGCGGGGCCCCGAAGAAGGTGGCCTCGTTGAAGGACTGCACGGTGGCGGCGTTCAGGACGTGCACGCCCTCGCCGGCGGCCGCCGACTTGGGCACTCCGTTGAGGACCTGGAACAGCCCGAAGAAGATCGGCATCTGCACCAGGATGGGCAGGCAGGCGGAGAACGGGTTGGAGCCGTGGCTCTTGTAGAGCTCCATCTGCTCCTGAGCCATGGCCTGCCGGGACAGCTGGTCCTTCTTGCCCTTGTACTTGGCCTGGAGCTTCGCCATCTCCGGCTGCAGCTCCTGCATGCCGCGCATGGACTTGATCTGCTTGAGGAACAGCGGGATGGTCAGCGTGCGCATGACCAGGGTCAGGCCCACAATGCACAGCACCCAGGTGATGCCCGCGGCGGGGTCCATCCCGATGGCCGTGAGCATCTCGTGGAACACCCACAGCACGGCGGAGACGACCCACCTGAAGGGGAAGAGGATCATTTCGAACAGGTTCATGGGGAAGGCTCTCCTTGGGCCGCGGGGCCGGTGCCCCCGGCGGGGTGGTGCTGGTGGCGCTCGGCCAGGGTGGGATGGTTCAGCAGGACGATCCGGGGAAGGGACGCGAAGTCGGGGAAGACCCGACCCCCGTCCGGGACCCTGTCGATCCCACCCGCCGCCCAGGGGTGGCAGCGGAGGAGCCTGCGGACGCTGAGGCCCAGGCCGCGCACGGCGCCGTGCACCGTGACGGACTCGAGGGCGTAGGCCGAGCAGGAGGGGAAGTACCGGCAGACGTCCCCGTACAGGGGGGAGACGATGGTCCGGTAGAGCTTGAGACCCGCGATAAGCGCGTTCTGCGGCAGGAACCACAGGACCTGCCACGCCGACGCCGGGCGGACGAACTCAGGAGGAGCCGCCGCGAGGAGGTCCTCGGGCGCGTGAGCGTGCTCGCTCATGACTCCGGCTCCTCCCGTGCGGGTCGTCGGTCTTGTGCGGTGGTCGTCGTCCCAGCGGTCCCGGAGACCCCCGCCCGCGCGGACGCCGTCCGCCACGCCTTCGCGTAGTCGGCGGCGAGCTCCGCCCAGTCCGCGCGGGAGGCGGACGGCAGCGCGCGCACCACGACGTCGTAACCGTACGGGGCCTGCCTGACCGTGGTCTGGGCGAGTTCCCGGAGGCGTCGTTTCACCTTGTTGCGGCGCACGGCGTTGCCCACGGCCTTCGAGACGACGAAGCCGAACCGGGCCGGTCGCTCCTCGCCGGTGGGACGCACATAGACGACGACGTTCCGGCGCCCGTTGCGGGCGCCGGAACGCGTGGTGTCCGAGAACTGGACCGAGGTCCGGATCCGGTGCTGGTCAGGCAGCACGGTCCCGCTCCTGCGCGGCCGACGGCTCAGGCGACTCCGGCACGGCGACGACCGCCCGTCGCGGGGCGGTCGTCGGAAGCGCCGGCGCCGACACGGACCGGCTCAGGCGGAGAGCTCGGTGCGGCCCTTGCTGCGGCGGGCGGCGAGGATGGCGCGACCGGCGCGGGTGCGCATCCGGGCACGGAAGCCGTGCTTCTTGGCGCGACGGCGGTTATTCGGCTGAAAAGTCCGCTTGCTCACTGGTTACTCCAAAGGCGTCAGGGTGTGCGCCCGTCCTCGTGCTCGTCCGCACCGGTTCGGCGCGGACGAATGGGACGGTCACAGCGGTGCTGGTGGATGCGTCCGAGCATGCGGATGGGCATGACAGTGGACACAAAAGACTACTTCACCCTAGACAACGGGCAGGGGAGGGTCAAATCAGCCAGGGGTGGCCGCGGACCCCGGCTGCCGGCAGGAGTGCGGGGCGGCGGGGGAGGGAAGAGCGGGATCGAGCGGGGGTCGAGTGCTGGACCGGGCGCCCGGAGACCAGGTGCCGCTGTGCAGTCCACATCCTACCCACAGCTGTGCACGGATCTTCGTCACATCCTGTGGAAAACCCGTCCGGCCGGAGCCGCGGAACCACGCGGATCAGGCCCCGAACTACACGTCTGTAGTTCCCGGAGCGCCCGGAAAACGGCTATGAACTGCTCTGACGCATGTTCTAGGCTGGCACTCGCGGCTGGCCCCCGACAGCTTTTCCACCGTTGTGAACAACGCTGTGGACAAGATCCCTGCCGAGGGGCCGGGACGACCCGTCCACCGCCTCGTCATCCCGACGACATCTCGACGACAGCAGGAGTACGCGTGGGCACGCAGGACAATCAGGCGCTCAGTGCGCAGTGGGCCGAATGCGTGCAGTACATGTACGAGGACCCCATGACCACGGGGCGCTACCGGGGGTTCATCTCCCTGGCCCAGCCCCAGGGCCTCATCGGCACCACGCTGCTCGTCGCGGTCCCGAACGAGCTCACCCGCGAGTTCTTCCAGAACCAGATGGCCTCCGTGCTCCGGTCCTCCGTGGGCCGTGCCTTCAGTCCCGAGACGCTCGTGGCGTTCGTGGTGGACGCCGACCTCGAGACCGCCCCCGCGCCGGAGGCCGGGGCCTCGGCGCCCACCGCGGCCCTGCCCCCGATCAGCGAGCTCGAGGCGGAGCGCAACCGCACCGACCTGCCCGCGCGGGTCGACCACGCGGACACCGCCGACGCGGTGCAGGTCGACCAGTGGACGACCGGTCTCGACCGGCAGCCCGTGGGCCTCATGGCTCCGTCCCCGGAGCCGGCGCCCCGTTCCGGACCCGGCCCCGCCGACCGGACCCTGCCGCCGCCTCGGGATCCGCAGGCCGCGCCGCCCCGCCGTCCCGTCCAGGACACCGGCACCGCTCCTGCCGTGGTGGGGGAGTGGGACAGCTCCGCGCGGCTGAACCCGAAGTACGTCTTCGACTCCTTCGTGATCGGCCAGTCCAACCGGTTCGCCCACGCCGCGGCGTTCGCGGTGGCCGAGACCCCGGCCAAGGCCTACAACCCCCTGTTCATCTACGGGGAGTCGGGGCTGGGCAAGACGCACCTGCTGCACGCGATCGGCCACTACGCCAAGCGCCTCTACCCCCAGGTGCGGGTGCGCTACGTGAACTCGGAGGAGTTCACCAACGACTTCATCAACTCGATCCGCGACGACGAGGGCTCCTCCTTCAAGGAGATCTACCGCAACGTGGACATGCTGCTGATCGACGACATCCAGTTCCTCGCGGGCAAGGAGCATACGCAGGAGGAGTTCTTCCACACCTTCAACGCGCTGCACAACCACGAGAAGCAGATCGTGATCACCTCCGACATGCCGCCCAAGCAGCTCACCGGCTTCGCCGAGCGCATGCGCTCCCGCTTCGAGTGGGGCCTGATCACCGACGTGCAGCCCCCGGAGCTCGAGACGCGCATCGCGATCCTGCGCAAGAAGGCCACGAGCGAGGGCATGGACGCCCCCGACGACGTGCTCGAGTACATCGCCTCCCACATCTCCACCAACATCCGCGAGCTCGAGGGCGCCCTGATCCGGGTCACCGCGTTCGCCTCGCTGAACAAGCAGTCGGTGGACCTGCCCCTGGCCGAGCTGGTGCTCAAGGACCTCATCACCGACGACGGCGCGCAGGAGATCACCGCGGCCTCGATCCTGGCCCAGACCGCGGTCTACTTCGACATCAGCCTCGAGGAGCTCAAGAGCAAGTCCCGCACCCGGACGCTGGTCACGGCCCGGCAGATCGCGATGTACCTGCTGCGCGAGCTCACCGACATGTCCCTGCCCAAGATCGGCCAGGAGCTGGGCGGCCGCGACCACACCACGGTGATGCACGCCGACCGCAAGATCCGGACGCTGATGGCCGAGCGACGGCAGATCTTCAACCAGGTCACGGAGCTCACCAACCGGATCAAGCAGCAGCAGCGCGAGGGCTGAGCTCGCCCCCTCCCCTCCTCGAAGGGCTCGGCGGATCACCGCCGGGCCCTTTTCGTGTAGTTCGTCCACAGGCTCCGCCCGCGGGATCCCGGGCCCGCCGGTACCTTCCTGCACAGGATTTCCGCACTTGTGGAGCGCCTGTGCACAGTCCAGAACCCACACCTGTGGATAAAATTGTGGAATTCCCCGCCGGATCGGTGGAGAACCTCGGTACAACTCGGGGGAGGGCTGTGGAACCCGCGGAACCACGCGGATCTCGTCCACCGGCAGCAGGCGTTTCGGTGGAGCGCGAACCACAGGAACTCAACAGGCCCGGACCGCCCAGGAGCTGGTCGAGAGGCAGTTATCCACAGATTCCACAAGGGTTATTAACACTCCCATCCTTAAAGAGAGATCTGGCCAAACAACAAGATTCCTGGAGCCCCGACCCCGTCCGGGCCCTCCTGGGCACCCAAATCACAAGAACGCCGCCACGGAGCGGCCGAATGGCCGTCCCGGGAAACGGACCGATACGATGCAGAGGGCGAAGACCCCGTCCGCACCGCTGCACCTCGCGGGGCAGCCGGCCCCGGAACCTGTCAGGACCCCGGCTCCGCCCTCCTCGCTCACACTGAAAGGCAGCAACCTCTCGTGAAGTTCTCCGTCGAACGCGATGTTCTCGCCGAGGCCGTCACCTGGACCGCTCGGTCCCTCTCTCCTCGGCCCCCGGTCCCCGTGCTGTCCGGTCTGCTCATCCGTGCGGAGGGCGGTCAGCTGTCCATCGCGAGCTTCGACTACGAGATCTCGGCGCGGCTGTCGATCAGCGCCGACGTCCAGGAGGAGGGCACCACCCTCGTCTCGGGCCGTCTGCTCGCGGACATCTGCCGCTCCCTGCCGTCCGCCCCGGTCGAGGTGCACGCCGACGAGGGCAAGGTGACCCTGACCTGCCGGTCCTCCCGGTTCAACCTCGCGGCCATGCCGGTCGCCGACTACCCCGAGCTGCCCGCGCTGCCGGACGTCTCCGGCGTGGTGGCCGGTGACGAGTTCGCCCACGCCGTGGCGCAGGTCAACATCGCCGCGAGCAAGGACGACACGCTGCCGATCCTCACCGGCGTCCGGGTGGAGATCGAGGGCGAGAAGATGACGCTGCTCGCCACCGACCGCTACCGGCTCGCGATGCGCGAGCTCACCTGGCGGCCCAGCACCCAGGACATCTCCACGGCCGCGCTGATCAAGGCCCGCACCCTCAACGACATCGCCAAGACACTCGGCCCGGCCGGGGACATCAACATCGCGCTCTCCGACTCCGCGGAGCTCGTGGGCTTCGAGTCCGGCGGCCGGCGCACCACGAGCCTGCTCATCGACGGCGAGTACCCCAAGATCCGGTCCCTGTTCCCCGAGCACACCCCGATCACCGCGGCGGTGCGGACCACCGAGCTCGTCGAGGCCGTCCGGCGCGTCTCGCTCGTGGCCGAGCGCAACACCCCTGTGCGCCTGGCCTTCACCCAGGGGCAGGTCGCCCTGGACGCCGGGACCGGCGAGGACGCCCAGGCCTCGGAGGTCCTCGACGCGCACCTCACGGGCGACGACATCACCGTCGCCTTCAACCCGACGTACCTGTCTGAGGGCCTGCACGCCTTCGCCTCCGACTACGTCCGGTTCTCCTTCACCGCCCCGCCCAAGCCGGCCGTGCTCTCCGCCCAGGCCGAGCCCGAGGGCGAGGACAAGGACGACTACAAGTACCTGCTGATGCCGGTGCGGCTCCCCAGCCAGTGACCGGCCGGCCCGGAACCGGAAGCTGCTGATCCCGGCGTGTTCGTCGACCACCTCTCCCTGCTCGACTACCGGACGTATGCCCATCTGGACATACGTCTCGCTCCCGGGATCACCGTGTTCCTGGGGCCGAACGGCGTGGGCAAGACGAACATCGTCGAGGCCCTGGACTACACGGCGGGCCTCTCCTCGCACCGGGTGTCCTCGGACGGTCCGCTGATACGCTTCGGCGCCGAGCGCGCGATCGTTCGCCTCCGCGTGCGGCGGGGCGGGCAGCAGACGGTCCTGGAGCTCGAGCTCAACGACGGTCGCGCCAACCGGGTGCGCATCAACCGGGCCTCCCCGGTCCGGGCCCGGGACGCGCTCGGCATCGTGCGGACCGTCCTGTTCTCGCCGGAGGACCTGGCTCTGGTGAAGGGCGACCCCTCCCACCGCCGGCGCTTCCTCGACGACCTCGCGAAGTCGATGCGCCCGGTCCTCGCGGGCACCCTGGCCGACTACGAGAAGGTGCTCAGGCAGCGCAACGCGCTGCTGAAGTCGGCCCGCCGGAGCGGCCGGTTCACGGACACCCACCGGTCGACCCTGGCGGCGTGGAACGACCAGTTCGCCCGCGCCGGGGCCGGCATCCTGCACGCGCGCCTGCAGCTCATCGACGCCCTGGCGCCCCAGGTCGCGACCGCCTACGGCCAGCTCACGGACGGGAGCAAGGAGACGACCCTGCGCTACGTGTCCTCGGTGCTGCCCGAGAGCGCGGCCGGGGACGCCGAACGGCTGCGCGGGTTCACGCCCACGGACCTGCACCAGCTGATCCTCGAGGCGTGCGAGGCCTCGGAGCAGCGGGAGCTCGAGCGGGGGCTGACCCTCGTGGGCCCGCACCGCGACGAGCTCGAGCTGCTGCTCGGTGCGGCTCCGGCGCGGGGCTACGCCTCGCACGGGGAGACCTGGTCCTACGCCCTCGCCCTCCGGCTCGGCTCCTGGTACGTGCACCTCGCGGACGACCCCACGGAGGGCGCGGCGCCGATCCTCGTCCTGGACGACGTGTTCGCGGAGCTCGACGCCCGCCGCCGCAGCCGGCTCGCCGCGATCGTGGCCTCCGCGGAGCAGGTGCTCGTGACCGCCGCCGTCGAGGAGGACCTGCCGGCCGAGCTCGTCGCCGGTCCGCACGACGTGGTGCGGGTGGGTCCCGGCACGGCCGTCCGGGACGACGAGCCGGTGCCCACCGGCACCGGGCCCGAGGAGGCGTCGTCGTGACCGGGCCGCAGCACGAGGACGACCCTCCCCCCGCCGGGGAGCCCCCGGAACCTCCTGTCCCCGAGACGAACGTCGTGCGGATCGAGGACGAGATCGACGCGCCGGCCGCGCTGCTCACCCGGATGCGCCACGCGGCGGAGGCGCGCGGGGACGGGCGGCTCTACGGCGCGGCCGCGCGCCGCAACCTCAAGGGCTTCGGCGCCGCGATGGAGTCGGCCACCGCGTCGGCGGCCGAGCGCCTCGGCCGCCGGGGCAACGACGTGGACCCGCGGGCGCTCGGGGGGTACTCCGGGGCCGGGCGCTCCGCCCGCGACCCCCGGGGCGTCGGCTCGGTGCTGGACGGGCTCGTGTCCGGGCGCGGCTGGAAGGCGCCGGTCGCCGTGGGCTCGGTGCTCGCCCGCTGGGACGACCTCGTGGGGCCGGGCATCGCCGGGCACTGCCGGCCCGAGAGCTTCGACGAGACCGTGGTGCGGGTCCGGTGCGACTCGACCGCCTACGCCGCGAACCTGCGGCTCATGGTCCCGCAGCTGCTGCGCATGTTCGATGAGCACCTGGGGGAGGGCATCGTCACCCGGATCGAGATCCTCGGTCCCACGGCCCCCAGCTGGAAGCGCGGCCGCCGCTCCGTGCAGGGCCGCGGGCCCCGCGACACCTACGGGTGAGGCCGGCGGCCCGGACCGCTGAGCGGCCTCGTGGCGCGCTGCGGCCCCCCGGGGGCGTCCCGGGGGTGGCGGAGCGGAGGAAAAGTGGTCCTGAGGCCCTTTCCAGGCCGCTCAGAGGGACCTGGGGGCACCCCGGGGCCGCGGTTTTCCGATAGAATCGGTTCCAGACAGCAATCGACGGACCGGGCCCCCACGGCCGATCGCGGAACCCCGCCCGCGGCGCGGGCACCCGGCGACGTCGACCCGTTCCGACCCTGCACGAGCCGATGAGCCGCCGAACGTCTCATCGGCGTTCTCTTGTGCCGTCCGGAGCGGGACCGGTGTGCCCAACAGGAGGAGCCAGGAACCCGTGGCAACAGAGGATCCGCAGAAGCGCGAGTACGGTGCCGGTGACATCACCGTCCTGGAAGGTCTCGAGGCCGTCCGGAAGCGACCCGGCATGTACATCGGCTCGACCGGCCCGCGGGGGCTGCACCACCTCGTGTACGAGGTGGTGGACAACTCGGTCGACGAGGCCCTGGCGGGCTACTGCGACCACATCGAGATCACCCTCCAGGCCGACGGCGGCGTCAAGGTCGTGGACAACGGCCGCGGGATCCCCGTGGACATCCACCCGACCGAGGGCCGGCCCACCGTCGAGGTCGTCATGACGATCCTGCACGCGGGCGGCAAGTTCGGCGGCGGCGGCTACGCCGTCTCCGGCGGGCTGCACGGCGTGGGCATCTCCGTGGTCAACGCGCTGTCCCGGCGCGTCGAGACCGAGGTGCGGCGTCAGGGCCACGTCTGGCGGATGGTCTTCGCCGACGGCGGCTTGCCGCAGGGCGAGCTGGTCCAGGGCGAGGAGACCTCGGAGACCGGCACCACCCAGGTCTTCTACCCGGACCCCGGAATCTTCGAGACCGTCGACTTCGACTTCGAGACGCTGCGGGCCCGCTTCCAGCAGATGGCCTTCCTCAACAAGGGCCTGCGGATCACCCTGACGGACGAGCGGGCCCCGGAGGAGTCCGGGGAGGAGATCGCCGGCTCCGCCTCGGACCGCACCGCCGTCCACGCGGACGCCGAGCCGGTCGAGGGCCGCGACGGCGGCACCGACGTCGCCCGGCTCAACCACGAGGACGAGGACGGCGCCGGCCACCGCCGGGTCGTCTACAAGTACGACCACGGCCTGCTGGACTACGTGACGTTCCTGAACACGTCCAAGAAGGCCGACCTCGTCCACGACGACGTCATCGCGCTCGAGTCCGAGGACACGGAGCGGAAGATGTCCCTCGAGCTCGCCATGCAGTGGACCACGGCATACACCGAGTCGGTGCACACGTACGCGAACACGATCAACACCCACGAGGGCGGCACCCACGAGGAGGGCTTCCGCTCGGCGATGACCTCCCTCGTGAACCGCTACGCCCGGGAGAACAAGCTGCTCCGGGACAAGGACGAGAACCTGACCGGCGACGACGTCCGGGAGGGCCTCACGGCCGTCATCTCGATCAAGCTCGCCGAGCCTCAGTTCGAGGGCCAGACGAAGACCAAGCTCGGCAACTCCGAGGCGAAGACCTTCGTCCAGCGCGAGGTGAACAACCGGTTCGGCGACTGGCTCGAGCGCAACCCGGCCGCCGCGCGAGAGATCATCCGCAAGGCCATCAACGCCTCGCAGGCCCGGCTCGCGGCCCGCAAGGCGCGCGAGACCACCCGGCGCAAGGGCCTGCTCGAGTCGGGCGGGATGCCGGGCAAGCTCAAGGACTGCTCGTCCAAGGACCCGTCCCTGTCCGAGATCTACATCGTGGAGGGCGACTCCGCGGGCGGCTCGGCGGTGCAGGGCCGGGACCCCGCGCACCAGGCGATCCTGCCGCTGCGCGGGAAGATCCTCAACGTGGAGCGCGCG
The DNA here is from genome assembly GCF_054784195.1 of Kocuria himachalensis. NCBI lineage: Bacteria > Bacillati > Actinomycetota > Actinomycetes > Micrococcales > Micrococcaceae > Kocuria > Kocuria himachalensis. Next base: position 213,508 of record NZ_BAAGPL010000009.1, on the reverse strand, counting down.
CGGCTGGACCGGGCGCTGTCCAACACCGAGGTCCAGTCGATGATCACCGCGTTCGGCGCGGGCATCGGCGACGACTTCGACATCGAGAAGGCCCGGTACCACAAGATCGTGCTGATGGCCGACGCGGACGTGGACGGCCAGCACATCACCACGCTGCTGCTGACGCTGCTGTTCCGGTTCATGCGCCCGCTCATCGAGCACGGTTTCGTCTACCTGGCCCAGCCGCCGCTGTACCGGATCAAGTGGTCCAACGCCCCGCACGACTACGTCTACACGGACGCCGAGCGGGACGAGGCGCTGGCGCGCGGGCTCGCGAACAACCAGCGCATCCCCAAGGACAACGGCATCCAGCGCTACAAGGGCCTCGGCGAGATGGACTACACCGAGCTCTGGGACACCACGATGGACCCCGACCACCGCACCCTGCTGCAGGTGACCATGGAGGACGCGGCCGCCGCCGACCAGATCTTCTCCGTGCTCATGGGCGAGGACGTCGAGTCCCGCCGCGAGTTCATCCAGCAGAACGCCAAGGACATCCGGTTCCTCGACATCTGATCCGCGACATATGTCCTCCCCGGCATGCAATGGCCGGGGGCGGGACCTGCGCAGGACGCCGAGGACCAGCAGACAGAACGGAAAGACCGCATGAGTGACGAGACCCAGGACGGACAGACCCCGGAGGACGCCGTCCTCGCCGGCGACCTCGAGCACACCCCCGTGCTGACCGACCGCGTGGAGCAGGTGGACCTGCAGACCGAGATGCAGCGTTCCTACCTCGACTATGCGATGGCCGTCATCGTGGGCCGCGCCCTGCCGGACGTCCGGGACGGGCTCAAGCCGGTGCACCGGCGCGTCCTCTACGCGATGTACGACGGCGGCTACCGCCCGGACCGCTCCTTCAACAAGTGCGCCCGCGTGGTCGGCGAGGTCATGGGCCAGTACCACCCGCACGGCGACTCCGCGATCTACGACGCCCTCGTGCGCCTGATCCAGGGCTGGGTGATGCGCTATCCGCTGGCCCTGGGCCAGGGCAACTTCGGCTCCCCGGGCAACGACGGCGCGGCAGCCCCGCGGTACACCGAGACCAAGATGGCGCCCATCGCCATGGAGATGGTCCGGGACATCCACGAGGAGACCGTCGACTTCCAGGACAACTACGACGGCAAGAACCAGGAGCCGTCGGTGCTGCCGTCCCGGTTCCCCAACCTGCTCGTCAACGGCTCCTCCGGCATCGCCGTGGGCATGGCCACCAACATCCCGCCGCACAACCTGCGCGAGGTCGCGGACGGCGTGCAGTGGTACCTCCAGCACCCGGACGTCTCGAACGAGGCGCTGCTCGAGGAGCTCCTGCAGCGGATCAAGGGCCCGGACTTCCCGACCGGCGCGCAGATCCTCGGCCACAAGGGCATCGAGGACGCCTACCGCACCGGTCGCGGCTCGATCGCCATGCGCGCCGTGGTCAGCGTCGAGGAGATCCACAACCGCACGTGCCTGGTGGTCACCGAGCTGCCCTACCAGGCGAACCCGGACAACCTCGCGATGAAGATCGCCGATCTCGTCAAGGACGGCCGGGTCACCGGCATCGCCGACATCCGGGACGAGACCTCCGGGCGCACCGGCCAGCGACTGGTGATCGTGCTCAAGCGCGACGCCGTGGCCAAGGTGGTGCTCAACAACCTCTACAAGCACACGCAGCTGCAGGACAACTTCTCCGCCAACATGCTCGCGCTCGTGGACGGGGTGCCCCGCACCCTGAGCCTCGACGCGTTCATCCGGCACTGGGTCACCCACCAGATGGACGTCGTCGTCCGCCGCACCCAGTACCGCCTGCGGCAGGCCGAGGCCGAGGCCCACATCCTGCGGGGCCTGCTCAAGGCGCTCGACGCCCTCGACGAGGTCATCGCGCTCATCCGCCGCTCCCCGACGGCCGACGACGCCCGCACCGGACTCATGGAGCTCCTGCAGATCGACGAGGACCAGGCGCAGGCCATCCTCAACATGCAGCTGCGCCGGCTCGCGGCCCTCGAGCGGCAGAAGATCCAGGACCGGCACGCGGAGCTCGAGCGGCTCATCGCCGAGTACACCGAGATCATCGCCTCGGAGGAGCGCCAGCGCGGCATCATCTCCTCCGAGCTCGACGAGATCGTGGGCCGCTACGGCGACGACCGCCGGTCCGAGATCATGTACGGCTACGACGGCGACATGTCGATGGAGGACCTGATCCCCGAGGAGGAGATGGTCGTGACCATCACCCGCGGCGGATACGTCAAGCGCACGCGCTCCGACCAGTACCGCTCCCAGCGGCGCGGCGGGAAGGGCGTCAAGGGCGCGCAGCTGCGCGCGGACGACGTCGTCGAGCACTTCTTCGTCACCACCACCCACAACTGGATCCTGTTCTTCACGAACCTGGGCCGGGTCTACCGCACCAAGGCGTACGAGCTGCTCGAGGCGGGCCGGGACTCCAAGGGCCAGCACGTGGCCAACCTGATGGCCTTCCAGCCGGGGGAGCGGATCGCGCAGGTCATGGAGCTGCGCTCGTACAGCGACGCCCCCTACCTGGTGCTCGCCACCCGCAACGGCCTGATCAAGAAGTCCCGGCTGATGGACTACGACACCAACCGCACGGCCGGGGTGATCGCGATCAACCTGCGCGACGACGACGAGCTCGTCTCCGCCCAGCTGGCGTCCGCGCAGGACGACCTGCTCCTGGTCTCCCGCAACGGCATGTCCCTGCGCTTCACCGCGAGCGACGAGGTGCTGCGTCCCATGGGGCGGGCGACCTCCGGCGTCACCGGGATGAAGTTCCGCGACGGCGACGAGCTGCTCTCCGCCAACGTGGTCACCGACGACGCCTACGTCTTCGTGGTCACCGAGGGCGGCTACGCCAAGCGCACCAAGGTGGAGGAGTACCGGGTGCAGGGCCGCGGCGGCATCGGCATCAAGGTGGCGAAGCTCGCGGAGCAGCGCGGCCGGCTGGTGGGCGGGATCATCGTGGGCGAGGAGGACGAGGTCCTCGTGGTCATGGAGTCCGGCAAGGTCGTGCGCACCGGCGCCTCCGAGGTCCCGGCCAAGGGCCGCGACACGATGGGTGTGATCTTCGCGAAGCCCGCGCAGGGCGACGCCATCACCGGGGTGGCCCGCAACGCCGACCGGGAGATCGCCGAGGAGGTCGACGCCGAGGCCGTGGCCGAGGTCGACGTCCAGCTCGACGAGCGGATGGAGACGGCCGACGTCCTGGACGCCGGGGAGCTCTCCGGAGAGATCGACGAGCTCGATCCGGTCCCCGGTTCCGGGGACAGGACGGACGATGAAGTAGCGTTGGACCCCAACAACAACGGAGGTAACGCATGAGCTCGAGTTCCGGCTCCAACACCGCCGGCAAGTCCGGACGCTCCCCCCTGGCGTCCGCACCCCGCGCAGGGACCGGGGCGCCGTCCGGGACGGCGAGGCCCTCGACGAGCGCCCGGAGCGCGCCGAAGCCGGCGAAGTCCGGTCCCGCTCCCGCGAGGTCGGCCACCGCGAAGTCCGGCTCCGGCCCGGCGAAGAGCTCCCGGCCCGCGAGCTCGACGAAGGGCCTGGTGCGCCCGGCCCCGCGTCCGCGGGTGCGCCGCGCCCGGCTCTTGGTTTCGAAGGTGGACACCTGGTCGGTGCTCAAGCTCGCGTTCCTGCTGTCGGTCGCGCTGGGGATCATCACCGTGGTCGCCGCGGTCGTGCTGTGGATCGTCCTGGACCTCACGGGCCTGTTCGACGGGATCAACGAGCTGCTCGGGATGCTGGGCGGCGCGGGCGGGGCCCTGAACATCAAGGACTTCCTGTCGCTGGGGCAGATCGCGATCTTCGCGACCATCGTCTCCGTGGTCAACGTCATCCTGCTGACCGCCCTCTCGGTGCTCGCCGCCCTGCTGTACAACATCGCGGCGGCCCTCGTGGGCGGGATCGGGCTCACCCTCACGGACGACTGATCCGGCGATCACCGGAGTCCGGCCCGGCCGGAACGATTTGGCACGGGTGGGCAACTCCGGTATCGTTTCTTCTCGGTCCGCAAGGGCCGGAGAGGGCGTATAGCTCAGACGGTTAGAGCGCTTCGCTGATAACGAAGAGGTCCCAGGTTCAATTCCTGGTACGCCCACGGTTCCCTTTTCCGCAGGTCAGGAGGCAGGCGTGAACAGGAAGATGGCTGCGGTTCTCGCCCTGGTGGGGGCATCGGTCGCGGTGCTCACCAAGCTGCGGGAGGCCGACGCCGACAGGAACGCCTGGGCGGACGCCACCGACGAGGTGGAGTAGCCCGGACACCGCGGGGGCGTGGCGCAATTGGTAGCGCATCTGCTTTGCAAGCAGAGGGTTAGGGGTTCGAGTCCCCTCGCCTCCACCACAACGGATCCCGATCGAGCAGACGCTCGGTCGGGATCTTTCCGTCCCCGGCCGGGTCCGCACCGGGGGTCACCGCCTGGGGGCCGGGAGCTCGTGACGGCAGAGGCCCCCGCTCCCGGAGGGGAGCGGGGGCCTCTGCCCGGACGGGCGGGGATCAGGCCTCGTTCTCGTCCTTCTTGCCCTGGATCTGCTCCTTGACCTCGTGGATCGTGGTCTTGGCGTCCTCGCCGACGGTCTTGGCGTTGTCCTTGACCTCGGAGGCGGCCTCCGAGACACCACCGGACTGGCCGGCCGGGGTGGTCGCGTCCTTGACGTCGTCGACCTGCACGCCGGTGCCGGCGGCCACGGTGGACTCGGGGGCCACCGGGGACGCGGTCACGCGCGGGGACGTGGCCGCGGGGGTCTTCCAGGGGTCCTCGACGGGGCGCGACGCCTTCCAGGCGGCCACGCCGGCCGCACCACCGGCCGCGAGCAGGCCCAGCAGCAGCAGGCCCTTGTGGGACTTCTCGGCCTTCTTCTGCTGCCTGGCGTAGTCCTTGGCGACCTTCGCGGCGGCCTTCTTCGCGTTGGCCACGGCCTTCTTGTCACCGGTCAGCTTCGCGATGATGGCCTCGAGCTGCTCGGGGGTGTCCGCGTCGGCGAACTTGCCCGCGAGCAGGGCGGCGGCACCGGCGTACTTCGCCTGCATCGCGGCGCGGCTCTCGGTGGCCCGGTCGGCGGCCTTCGCGGCCACGGGGGCGGCGGTCTTGGCTGCCTTCGCCGCGACCGGGGCGGTCACCGCGGCCGCCTTCAGCTTCGCGGAGCCGGAGAGCTCGTGCGCGCGGTCCAGGCCCTCCTGGACCTTGGGGCCGGCGGTCGCGACGCCGCCGGCGAGGGCCGCGGCGCCCGCCTCGACGCTGTGCTGGAGCCGGGGCGCGAGGTCTCCGATCTCCTTGGACGCCCACTTGCCGGCGTCCAGGACCCTGCTCTCCGCGACCTTCTGCGCCGCGACGGCCTTCTTCTCGCTCTTGGACTTCTTGAAGCTCATGAATCCATCCCTCCTCGGGTCGTGACAATCCACTGTCAGCATACGGGCAGAGCCGTCACGGCAGGAGGGTGCACCGCGCAATCCCGGGCCTTTTCACTGTGCGCTGAACCTTCCGGCCGCACCGGGGAGGCCCTCCGGAAGCCGTGCAAGAATGACCCCATGACTTCTGCCATTCCCACCGCCAAGGCGACCATCCACACGAACCACGGCGACATCGTCGTGAACCTGTTCGGCAACCACGCCCCCAAGACCGTCAAGAACTTCATCGGCCTTTCGGACGGCACCCAGGAGTGGAGCGACCCGCGCACCGGCGAGAAGCAGACCGGTCCCCTCTACAAGGACGTGGTCTTCCACCGCATCATCCGGGACTTCATGATCCAGGGCGGGGACCCCCTGGGCCAGGGCATCGGCGGACCGGGCTACGAGTTCGACGACGAGATCCACCCCGAGCTCGACTTCAACGAGCCGTACATCCTGGCGATGGCCAACGCCGGCAAGCGCAACGGCAAGGGCACCAACGGGTCCCAGTTCTTCATCACCACCGCCCCCACCACCTGGCTGCAGGGCAAGCACACGATCTTCGGCGAGGTGGCCGACGACGCGTCCCGGAAGGTCGTGGACGAGCTGAACAGCGTCCGCACCGGCGGCATGGACCGCCCGGTCGAGGACTGCGTGGTCACCTCGATCGACATCGAGCAGCTCTAGATCCGAGCAGTCTCCCCGTCCCGGCACCGCCGGGACGGGGACCAGCGGCGCAGGCCCGTCCGGAGCGATCCGGGCGGGCCTGCGCCGTTGCCGTCCGGTCCTGTCCACCCCTGTCCACACCCGTCCAGCGATCCGGGCCCGCAGACCGGCCCAGGAGGAGTTCCAGTGAGCGGCGAGCGACCGCAGTACGGCGCGTCCACCGGAGGAGACGTCCCGGTGTGCCCGCGCCACCCCGACCGGCCGGCGTACGTGATGTGCCAGCGGTGCGGCCGGCCGACGTGCCCGGAGTGCCAGCGCACGGCAGCGGTGGGCGTCCACTGCGTCGACTGCGTGCAGGAGGCGGCGCGCTCGCGCCCATCCGTCCGCACCAGCCTCGGTGGGCGGGCGGCCCAGGGCTCCCCGATGCTCGTCACCTGGGGGCTCATCGGCGCCAACGCCGTGGTCTACGCGCTGCAGTGGCTCGTGCAGGCTGCGGGCGTGAGCCTCCTGCAGCTGTTCGCCTACGCCCCCGTGACCACGACCTCCGAGCCGTGGCGGATGCTCACGAGCGGGTTCCTGCACTCGATGTCCAGTCCGCTGCACCTGCTCCTGAACATGTACATGCTCTACCTGTTCGGGCGGATGCTCGAGCCGGCGCTGGGTCGCGGCCGGTTCCTGCTGCTGTTCCTGCTCTCCGTCCTGGGCGGCTCCGTGGGCGTGCTGCTGCTGTCGCACCCGCTCAGCCTGGTGGTCGGCGCCTCCGGGGGCGTCTTCGGCCTCTTCGGCGCCCTGTTCGTGCTCCAGCGCCACCTGGGGCAGTCCATCACGCCCATCGCGGTCCTGATCGGCGTGAACGTCGTCTTCGGGTTCCTCTTCCCCGGCATCGCCTGGCAGGCGCACCTCGGCGGGCTCGTCACGGGAGCCCTCGTCGCCTTCGGCTACACGGCCGCCACACGCCGGCGCCGCGGCGGTGGCCGCCGGTGACACCGTCCCGCCTCCGCCCGTGACCCTGGCGGACCGGGGGAGGACCGCTTTCTCCACAGGAGTTGTCCCCAACTGTCCACAAGTTACACCGGTGGAATTCCACACCTGTGATCAACGGTGTGGACAGTGCCAGGGCGGCTTCCACAGCTGTTAATAACGCTGTGGAGAGCCAGCTGTGCACACGGTTCTCCACACCTGTGGACAACGTTGTGCACCGCCTGGGGAGAAGGGGGGCGACCGCTCCGTCCGGGAGGCAGTCCTCAACGGTTCCTCAGGCGGCGTGCGGAAGACTGGACGGGGGCGGGTCCCACCGCGCCCACGGACGAGAGGAGGAGGACGCGTGCGCGTGCTGCTGGTGGAGGACGAGGTGGAGCTCGCGGAGTCGCTGCGCCGTGGTCTCACGAACGAGGGTTTCGTCGTCGACGTCGCCCACGACGGCATCACCGGGGGGTGGCTGGCCCGTGAGAACCCCTACGACGTCGTGGTCCTGGACCTGATGCTGCCCGGCCGGAACGGCTACGCGGTGCTCGAGGACCTGCGCGCCGCCGAGAACTGGGTCCCCGTCCTGATGCTCACCGCCAAGGACGGCGAGTACGACCAGACGGACGCCTTCGACCTCGGCGCCGACGACTACCTCACCAAGCCCTTCAGCTTCCTGGTGCTCGTGGCCCGGCTGCGCGCACTCATCCGCCGGGGGGCGCCCGAGCGGCCCGTGGTGCTCACGGTCGGATCACTCCGGCTCGACCCCGTGCGCCGGACGGTGACCCGCCGCGGGCAGGCGCTCGAGCTGACGGCCAAGGAGTACGTCATCCTCCAGTACCTGATGCAGAACGAGGAGAAGGTCGTCTCGAAGCTCGAGATCATGGACAACGCCTGGGACACCGGCTTCGAGGGCTCCGAGAACATCGTGGAGGTCTACGTGGGCTACCTCCGGAAGAAGATCGACGCCCCCTTCGGCCTCTCGACCCTGCAGACGGTCCGCGGCATGGGCTACCGGTTGGTCCCGGACGCCCCCGGGACCCCGGCGTCGTGACCTCCTCCGGAAGGGGACTCCTGGACCGGTGGGGGGTGCGGGAGCGCAGCACGGCCGCCGCGGCGCTGCTCATCCTCCTGGTGGTGGCCGTGGCCGGAGCCGTGCTCCTCGAGGTCCTGAGCCGCGCGGCCGTGGGAGCGGCCCACGACCAGGCCGTGACCCGTCAGACGGAGATCCTCCAGGACCTGGGGCTGCCGTGGGGGCCGCGCAGCGCCGGAGGGGCGGCGGGGGAGACGGCGGTGTTCACGCAGGCCGGGCTGGGCGAGCTGATGCTGCGGCTCGGCCGCCCGGGGGTCATCGTGCAAATCCAGGACGCGGAGGGACAGGTGGTGGCCGCGTCCCCTGCCAGCGCGCTGGACACGGAATTGTCCGTGCCGATCCTGGAACCGGGACGGTCCTTCGACTCCGCCGCGACCGGGGACGGGCCCGCGCCCAGGACCGACGACTTCGTGTATGTCGCCCATGGCATGTACATCAACGGGGTGCCCCTGACGCTCACCGTGGCCGTGCCCATGGCCCTGCAGCAGGGCACCCTCCAGACCGTGTCCTTCTTCCTGCTGGTCGGGGGTCCGGTGCTCGCGCTGCTCGGGGCCGCACTCATGTGGTTCCTCGTCGGCCGCTCCCTGGCCCCGGTGCGCCGCATCACCGGACAGGTCCGGCGCATCGGCACGGCCCGCCTGGGGGAACGGGTCGACGTGCCCCCCACCCGGGACGAGATCGCGGTGCTCGCCGAGACCATGAACGGGATGCTGGACCGGCTGCAGGCGTCCGACCGCGCGCAGCGGAGGTTCGTCGCGGACGCCTCCCACGAGCTCCGCAGCCCCCTGGCCACCCTCACCACCACGATCGAGGTGGCCGCCTCCGATCCGTCCGGGGCGGCGTGGCCCGAGGTCGCCCCCGTCCTCCGGTCGCAGTCCCGCCGGATGGGCCGGCTCGTGGAGGACCTCCTGACCCTGGCCAAGGTCGACGACGCCGGGTTGCCGCTGCGCACCGCGGACACCGACCTGGACGAGGTGGTCCGGGAGGAGATCACCCGGATGCGCCCCGCCTCGCGCCACGAGGTGCGCGTGCACGTGGACCCCGTGCGGGTCCGCGGGGACGCCAGCCGGCTGCAGCAGGTGGTCCGCAACCTGCTCTCCAACGCGGAGCGGCACGCGGACACCTGGATCGCCGTCTCCCTGTACGCGGAGGGGGAGGAGGCGGTCGTGACCGTGGTCAACGACGGCGACACCATCGCGACGGAGGACCGGGAACGGGTCTTCGAGCGGTTCGTGCGGCTCGACGACTCCCGGGCCCGCGACACGGGCGGATCCGGGCTGGGCCTGGCCATCAGCCGGGAGATCGTCGCGGCCCACGGGGGAACGATCAGCGCGGGCGAGGACCCGCGGGGCCACTGCCGCTTCGAGGTGCGTCTGCCGCGGGACAGCGGGGACGGCGCGGGCTGAGCACCACGCAGTGGACGGGTCGCCGTGCTCGGGAGGCTGTGCTCGGAGCCTCGGAGCCTCGGAGCCGCAGGCGCGACAGCGACGACGGCCGACCGCACCCGGTGTTCAACTCCCGTTGGTCGCGGCGTCACGAAGGCCTCCTAGCGTGACGCAGGTCGGCGGGAGCCCCCCATCCCCGTACGACCAGCACGGATGCACCCCCGGGCAGCCGTGTCGCATGCCCCGGCCCGTCGACGGACGGGCCGGGGCCCTCGACTGCTCCGCACATCGCGGTCCCCGCCCACGCGTCGCAGTCTCCGCCCGTGGGTCGCGGTCTCCGGCCACCGGGCAGGGCCGACGGCGTCCGCCCCGGCCACAGTCCCGGGTCTCAGTACCCGGCGGCGGCGGCACCCCAGATCTGCGCGGTGAGCTCCGTGACGCGCTCCTCGGGCGTGCGCTGGGCGCGCAGGGCCTCGGCGACGAGCCGCTGCGCGGTCTCGGCGAGATGCTCCCGCATGGCGCGTGCCGCCGACTCCTCGTCCTGGGCGAGCACGAACTCGACCAGCGCGTCGTGCTCGCGCGCGAGCTCTCCGACGGGCCGTCGCGACGTGGCGGCCACGACGCCCAGGAAGGACGTGGTGGTGCGCAGCCGCTCCACGAGCTGGACGGCCTGGGCGTTGCCGGCGAGCAGCAGCAGCAGCCGGTGCAGCCCCTCGTCGGCCTCGGCGGTCGCCTCGAGGTCCCCGGTCCGGGACGCCTCGTGCAGCGCCTCCCACTGGGCCCGGACCCGGTCCAGCTCCTCGGGCTCCGCGAGACGGGCGGCCCGGCGGGCGGCCGCCACCTCCAGGGCGGTGCGCACCGCGAAGACCTCGGCGACGTCGGTGGGGCTGACCTCCACGATCTCGAAGCCGCGGTTGCGGTGGAACCGGATCAGCCCGGCCTCGCCCAGTCGCAGAAGGCCCTCCCGCACCGGGCTGCGGGAGACGTCCATGGCGGAGGCCAGCTGCTGGACCGAGTACAGCCGCCCGGGCTCCATCTCGCCCGCCGTGATCGCCCGGCGCACCGCGGTCATCACCTGCACGGCGAGCGAGCTCCCGGTCGTGGCGGTGACGGACGGCAGCGCGGGGGTTGCGGCCCCGGGGCGGCCGTCGGCCGGGGAGCCGGCGACGGGGCGGGACGAGGTGGTCACGGGGTGATCGTCAGCTTGATGTCCCCGGGCCGGTGCTCCTCGGCCCGCTGCATGGCCTCCGAGATCCGCTCGAGGGGGAACTCGGGTCCGAGACAGTGCTCCACGTCGATCTCGCCCTCGGAGATCCGGCGCAGGGCCTCCCGGAAGGACGTCAGCCCGGGCTCGGCCTGCGCCGCCACGGAGCACTGCAGCCGCAGGTTCTTGCGGAACGCCGTCCACAGGGGGACCTCGGTGGGCCCGTGCCGCTCCGGCAGGCCGAAGAAGCCGACGACGCCCCGGTCGGCCGCGAGCTCGACGGCCTGGTCGCGCAGCACGTCGTGCCCCACGGCCTCGATCACGAGGTCGGCGCCGCGGCCCCCGGTGACCTCGGCCACGACCGCGGCGAGGTCCTGCTCCGGCACCCGCACGGGAACGGCGCCCAGTCCGCGGGCGACGTCGAGCCTGCCCGCGTCCAGGTCGGAGGCGACGACGTGCGCGAAGCCCAGTCGGCGGGCCTCCTCCACGAAGAACAGCCCGGCGGATCCCGCGCCCATCACCACGCACGTGTGCGCCCGGCGGGCGGGCGTCTCCACGGGCCAGAACTGGCGCATGGCGTAGAGGCAGGTGCCGTACTGCTGGGCCATCATGAGCCGCCGCAGCTGCAGGGAGTCGCCCGGGTCCGTGCCGGCGGGCAGCTCGACGACGTGCAGGTCGTCCAGCAGCTGGAGCTCCGCGAAGCACCCGCCCATCTCGCCCTGGGGGACCGTGAGCACCAGCGTGCCCACCGGGACGCGCTCCGATCGGGACTCGACCACCACGCCGACCCCTTCGTGGCCGGGGTAGCCGGGGCGGCGCGGGCCCTCCGCGTGGAGCAGTCCGTGGAAGGCCGCGTGCAGGTCCGATCCGCAGATCGAGGCGTGCAGCATGCGCACCACCAGCTGACCGGGTTCCCGGGCCTGCGGATCGGGCCAGTCGGTGATCGTGACCGTGCCCGTGGTGGGGACGTGGGACCCTCGCATGCGCGCCTCCTGATGTCGGGCGCGCCGGGCGCCGGTGGGTGACATGCTACCCATGGTTCGGCGTCCGGGACGGGCGTGACGCCGGATTAAACCTGCGGGCCGCCCTGCTCCGCGCCGACGGCCTCGGCGGGGACCGCGAAGACGGGACGGGGCGACTGCAGCCGGGCGGGCGCGGGCAGCTCGCGGCGCAGGACCCGGTCCCCGCGCTCGAGCTCGAGGGAGAACCCCGCGACGGCGTGGTGCACGTTCTCGCGCAGCACGGTCCGCTCCACGACCTGCTCCGGGCCGGACGCCCCGTGCAGCAGCAGCACGGGCTCGCCCTCCCGCAGCTCCTCCTCGACGCGGGCCACCGCCTGCATCCAGTGGCTCTCCCGCACGCCGTCCGGGACGCGGAACGGCACGACGACGGCGCCGCCCGCCGCCTCTTGCGCGCCCGGCGCCAGGACCCACGCCCGCCGCCCGTGCGGCGGTTCGACGGGCGGCGTGCGGCCCTCCGCGGGCACGGGCCACACGTAGTCCAGTCCGGCGGGGTCGTCGGGAAAGACCTCGCGGTAGAGCTCCTCGTCCTTGCGCAGCAGGTTCGACCGGTGCGAGCGGTGGAACGCCTCGTCGCCCAGCCAGGGCGGCCGCACCACGTCGTCGTCGGGCCAGCGGTCCCAGGCCTCGGGGGCGAACTCGCGGATCTGCCAGCCCGTGCTGTCGGCCCCGCCGCGGGCGGTCCACTCGTCGACCATCGCGCGGCCGTAGGCGACCAGGGCGGGCACGTGCCCGGACCACATCGCCGTGGCCGGGTGGCGGTACCACCCGTAGCCGGGCACGGTGGCCGCGCGGAGCACCTGCAGGGTCTCCACCCGCTGCTTGCCGAGCCGCTTGCGGTCGAGCACGCGCGCGGAGCGGGCGAAGTCGGGGTACGGGAGGAAGGTCTGCACCGCCCCAGTCTTCTACGGATCCGCGGCCTCCACCACCGCACCGGCCCGTGCACGGGGGGCCGCGCCGGGGGACACTGGGATCATGCCCCTGCCCCGTGCGCTGGAGCCGTTCCGGCTCGGCCGGTACCGTGTGCTCGCCTTCGCGATGTTCGTCAGCGTCTTCGGCACCGGGATGTGGGCTGTGGCCCTCGTGCACCAGGTCCTGCAGCTGGACGGGACAGCCGTGGACCTCTCGGCCGTGACGGCCGTGGGCGCGCTCGGCATGCTCGTCCTCGTGCTCGTCGGCGGGATCGCGGCCGACCGCTTCCCCCCGGCCCGGGTGCTGCGTCTCGTCGAGGCCGCCAACTTCCTGACCGCGGGGACGGTCGCCGTCCTGGCCCTGGCGGGCGTGCTGCGCATGTGGCACCTCGCCGTGGCGGCGTTCGTGTTCGGCGCGGGCGTCGGCGTCTTCTATCCGGCCTACTCGGCCTCGCTGCCCCGGATCCTGCCCGCGCGGCAGCTGCTCGCGGCCAACGGGGTGGAGGGCACGGCGCGCCCGCTGCTGCAGCAGGCGGCGGGACCGGCCGTGGCCGGTCTGCTCATCGGGCTGGTCGCGCCCGGCGGCGCGCTCGCCCTGATCGCGCTCTGCCACGCCGCCGCGCTCGCGCTGCTGCTGCGCCTGCACGTGCCGGGCCACGACGCCGGAGCAGAGTCGGCCACGGCAGCGGGAGCCACGGAGACCGGCTGGGTGTCGGGCGCCGGGGCGCCGCCCCCGCCGCAGGAGCCGGTGGGCGCCCTCCGGTCCGTGCGGCAGGACCTCATGGAGGGCGTGAACTACACGGTGCGCACCCCGTGGCTGCTGTGGACTCTCCTGTGGGCGGTGCTCGCGGTCTTCCTGCTGCTGGGGCCCCTGGAGGTCCTCGTGCCGTTCCTGGTCCGGGACCGCCTGGACGGGGACGCCTCCACGTTCGGCTACCTGCTGGCGTGCTACGGCGGTGCCAGCGCGGCGGCCTCCCTGGTCGTCGCGTCGTTGCCCCTGCCGCGGCGCTACCTCAGCTGGATGATCGTGCTGTGGGGGTTCGGGACGCTGCCCTTCGGTCTCGTCGCGACCACCGACTCGTTCTGGGTCATGGCGCTGTGCCTGGCCTTCGTGGGCGCCGGGGACGGCGCGGGCATGGTGCTGTGGGGCACGCTCCTGCAGCGCCGGGTCCCACGCCACATGCTGGGACGGGTCTCGAGCCTCGACTTCTTCGTCTCGATCGCCCTCATGCCGGTCTCCATGGCGGTCGCAGGGCCCGTGGCCCAGGTGGTGCCGCTGCCGGTGATCTTCTGGACCGTGGCCCTGCTGACCCCGGCGCTGGGGCTGGTGGCCCTGTGGGCCGGGCGGATGCGCGAGGACGAACTGTCGCACCCGCTGGCCGGCTGAGCACCGCCGCAGCGTTCCCGGGAGACGGACGGGCAGGGCCACGTCCGGCGCGGACGCGGCCCTGCCCCGGTCACCGCACGAGCGGTGGCCGGACTGCGGTTCAGTACGCCTTGACGCGCTGCTCCACGATCAGGTGGATCAGGGCGAACTGCCCGTCCTCGTCGATGGCCTTCAGGGCGGCCGCCAGCGCGCCGGGGATCTCGGCGTCGTGCTCCACGCGCACCCCGAACCCGCCGAAGGCTTGGGCCATGAGGGCGAAGTCGGGGTTCTTGAGCTGGGTGCCCGAGACCCGGTCCGGGTAGTCGCGTTCCTGGTGGGTGCGGATGGTGCCGTACTCCTGGTTGTCCATCACGATCACCAGCGGGGTGGCCCCGTACTGGGCGGCGGTGGCCAGCTCCTGGCCGTTCATCAGGAACTCGCCGTCACCGGCGATGGTCACCACTCGCCGGCCCGGGTAGCGCAGAGAGGCCGCCACGGCGGAGGGCACCGAGTAGCCCATGGAGCCGTTGCGGGCCGAGATCATCGAGGCGTACCCGCGGGTGGGGAAGTAGCGGTGGGCGAAGTTGGTGTGCTCCCCGGCGCCGAAGGTGCACATGGCGTCGTCGGGCAGGCCCGCCACCAGGTGGGCCATCAGGGTGTCCATCCGGGCCGGGGCGTGGCCCGGGGTCTGGGCGGTGACCATCGGGGCGGGGGTGGAGAAGTCGACCTGCTGGGCCCGCAGCCGGGCGGTCCACTCCTTCCACGCCGGCTTGACGGGCAGGTCGATGCGCACCAGGTCGCGCACGAACACGTCGGGCTTGGCCACGATCTGGTAGGACACCGGCCCGGAGCGCCCGCGCAGGGACGGGTCGATGGTCACCAGGAAGTTCTTCTTCTCCCAGTCCTGGCGGACCAGGAACCCGTTGGTGATCACGTCCCCGGGGACGGTGCCCACGAACACCAGCAGGTCGGTCTCCTCGAGCATCTCGAAGGTGGGCTGGGGGCGGCCGTAGCCGATGGGGCCCACGTAGGAGTCCGAGTCGAAGCCGACGGTGCCCTGGGTGCGCCATTCGGCGGCGGCCGGGAGGTGGTGCTCCTCGAGCCAGGCGGTGAGGCCCTCGGCGCCGGCGGTCGTCCAGTCGTTGCCGCCGGTCACGAACAGGGGCTTCTCCGCGGCCACCAGGGCCTCGCGCAAAGCCTTCCAGTCCTGGACGGTCATGCCGCCGGTGGCCACGGGGATCGGCGGGTGCAGGGTCGCGTCGATCTCGGCCTTGATGATGTCCTCGGGCAGACCCACGACCACGGGGCCGGGGCGTCCGGAGTTGGCGGCGAACATCGCCTCGGCCACGATCTCGGAGGCCCGCTCGGCGTGGTCCAGGACCATCACGCGCTTGGCCCCGGAGTCGAACCAGGCGTGCGGGTCGAACTCCTGGAACGCCTCACGATCGCGGTGCTCGAAGGGGATCAGGCCCACGAACAGCACCATCGGGGTGGAGTCCTGCCAGGAGGTGTGCAGACCCACGTGGGCGTTGGCCGCCCCGGGCCCGCGGGTCACCATCGCCACCCCGGGCACCGGGTTCATCTTGCCGTCGGCCTCGGCCATGTAGGCCGCCCCGCCCTCGTGCCGGCACACGACCGTCTCGATGGAGGAGTTGTGGAGGCCGTCGAGGACGTCCAGGTAGGACTCCCCGGGCACCACGTAGGTGCGCTCCACACCGTGGGCCACGAGCGTGTCCACGATCACGTGGCCCGCCGACTTGCGGGCGGTGGTCTGTGCAGGGGATGCGGGGTCCGCGGTGGTCTGGGTCAACGTGGGTCCTTTTCGCCGTTGAAAATGGAGCAGTGGGTCTGGGCAGGGCGGAACCGGCTCGGGGGTCCGGGCCTCGCGCAGTTCATCCGAAAATACCCGATGCGGGCGGCGATCCGTGTCCTGGCGGTCACGGAGGAGTAAAGAAGGACGCACAGCGTCCGGGGTGGGCTGTGCGCTCCCCGGCCGGGCGGAGCCCCGGGCGCCGGGGTCCGGCCGCGACCAC
>NZ_BAAGPL010000009.1:188239-197404 GCF_054784195.1 Kocuria himachalensis | reverse complement strand
CGTTCAGTCCTGCATGTCCTCGAGCTCGATGCCGGTGGTCTCGCGGACCATCTTGATCGTGAAGATCAGCGAGAGGAGTCCGAAGAACGCGTAGAGCCCGTACGCGAGGCCCAGCGAGAAGTCGGCCAGGGCCGGGAAGGTCACGGTGACCAGCCAGTTGGCGATCCACTGCACGAACCCGGCCACCGCCAGCGCGGCGCCGCGGATCTGGTTCGGGAACATCTCGCCCAGCAGGACCCACATCATGGGGCCCCACGAGACGCCGAAGAAGACCACGAACAGGTTGGCGGCCACCAGGGCGAGCGGACCGGCGGCCGGGCCGAGCACCGGGGCACCGTCGACCACGTTGGCGGTGGCGAACAGCACGGCGAGGGTGCCGAGGGAGAGGGTCATGCCCGCCGAGCCGACGAGCAGGAGCCGACGGCGGCCGACCTTCTCGACGAGGGCGATCGCCACGATGGTGACCACCACGTTCACGATGGACGTGATCACGGTGATGGTGAAGGAGTCGGACTCGGTGAAGCCCACGGACTGCCACAGCACGTTCGAGTAGTAGAAGATCACGTTGATGCCGACGAACTGCTGCAGCGCGGCCAGGCCGATGCCGACCCAGACGATGGGCTTGAGGCCGGCGGTCCGGCCCCGGAGGTCGGACATCCGCGGCTTGCGCTCGGTGTGCAGGCTCTGCTCGATGAGGCGCACGCGCTCCTTCGCGGAGGCGTCCCCCTGCAGGTTCCCCAGCACCGCCCGGGCGTCGTCGGCGCGTCCGTTCGCCACGAGGTACCGGGGGGACTCGGGGATGAAGAAGGTGCCGATGCCGTAGAGGACCGCCGGAACGGTCATCGCGAGGAACATCCAGCGCCAGGCGTCGAGTCCCCACCACAGCTCCTCCGTGGAGCCCCCGGCCATGGCGGCGAGCCAGGCATCCACCGCGAGGGAGACGAAGATGCCGAGCACGATGCCCATCTGCTGCAGCGAGCCCAGCCGGCCGCGCACCGCGGCCGGGGCGATCTCCGCGATGTAGGCCGGGGCGATGACGGAGGCCACGCCCACGCCCACGCCGCCGATCACGCGCCAGAAGATGAACCAGCCGAAGGAGTCCACCAGGCCGCAGCCCAGGGCGCTCGCGAGGAAGAGCACCGCGGCGATCTTCATCACGGGGACGCGGCCTACGGCGTCGGCGATGCGCCCGCCGAAGAAGGCGCCGGCCGCTGCGCCGAGCAGGGCGGAGGCGACGGCGAAGCCGAGGGGGCCCGCGCTGACGCCGAACTCCTCCTGGATGGCGGAGACCGCGCCGTTGATGACGGCGGAGTCGTAACCGAAGAGGAAGCCGCCGAAGGCGGCGATGATGCTGATCCGGAGGACCGCCGAGGTGTTCGGGTGCTCCGCGACCGTCGGGGTCGTGGCGTCTTGGCTCATCGGAGAGCTCCCTTGCTGGTGGAGAGATCGGCTGCTGGTGGAGGAGACGGCGTGGGCTCAGGACGTGCCGGCCGCCGCACCCCGGGGCGGACGCACCTGCCGACGCCGAGGGGTTCGTGTGACGCGGTCCACACTAAAACTCAGGGCGCTGAATGTCCATTAGTCGAAGACAGGTGTCGTCCGGCGCGTCATTCTCGCGGAACCGCCCCGGCGGGCAGCTCCGCGTGCTGCAGAGCGAGGATCACGGCGCCCACCACGTGGGCCTCGATGCCCAGCAGCGCGGTCTCGATCCGCAGCTCCCGGACGCTGCCGCGCACCCCGTGGCGGGAGACGACCTCGCGCAGCGGGCCGAGCAGCAGCTCGCCGGCCCGGGCGATCTCGCCGCCGACGACCACGAGCTCCGGGTTGAGGGTGTTGCACAGATTGGCCACCGCCGTGCCGAGCAGGCGGCCGGTGTCCCCGACGACCCGCCCGCAGCCGACGTCGCCGGCGAGGGCCGCGGCCACGAGGTCGGGCACGGTCAGGTCGGCGCCGTGGGTGGCGGCCAGCAGGCCCGTGAGGTCCCCGGAGGACACGTAGGTCTCGAGGCACCCGCGGTTTCCGCACCGGCACACCCGTCCGTGCTCGTCGACGGTCGTGTGGCCCAGCTCCCCGGCGGACCCGGTGGCGCCGCGGAACAGGGACCCGTTGAGGATCAGTCCCGCGCCCACGCCGTGGCCGATCTTGAGGTAGGCCATGTGCTGGGTGCCGCGCCCGGCGCCCCAGGCGTGCTCGCCGAGAGCGCCCGCGTTGGCGTCGTTCTCGACGACGACGGGCAGACCGAGCCGGCGGCCGGCTTCCTCCCGCAGGTCGATCCCGCTCCAGGCCGGCATGATCGCGCTCGCACTGACTAGCCGGCCGTCGAGGTCCACGGGGGCCGGGAGGGTGAGACCCGCCGCGAGCAGTCCGGAGCGGGGGGTGCCGTGGTCCCGGAGCAGGGCGTCGAGGGTCCGGCCGACCAGCTCGAGGTCCTCGGCGAAGCGGTGCCCGTCGGGCAGCTCGTGACGTCGCTGGGCGTGGATCCTCTGGTTCAGGTCCGCGACGGCCACCGTGACGTGGCGGTGTCCCACGTCGATGCCGACCACGTGGCCGGCCGACCCCCGGAACCCGATGAGCTGACCGCGGCGGCCGGCGCCGTCCGTCTCCATGACGAGCAGCCCGGCGTCGATCAGCTGGTGCACGATGCTGGACACCGTCGACGGTGCCAGCGCGGTGCGCCGGGAGATCTGGGCCTGGGTGAGGTGCCCGTCGCGGCGCACCGTGTCGAGCACCCTCCGCTGGTTGGCGTTGCGCAGGGATGTCTGCGAACCGGGTTGCACAAGGGACTCCACGGACTCGGACATCATCGTCCTCTTTCACCGGTGAACGTGAACAGGAATGTCATCCTAATCTGCGTTCACAGGTCGAAGACAGGGGAAGTGCCTCGGCGCTTCCCGCGGGTCCGGTCCCGGAATCCTGCCCGGCAGGCCTCAGAGGGCCTTGCCGGCCTCGGCGATCAGCCCCTTGGTGGCGGCGACCTGTGCGGGGGAGGCCGCGACGAAGTGCTCGGTGCGGGTCACCACGGTGGGCACCGTGGCGTTCCCCTCGTTGAGGGACTCGACGAACGCCAGGGCGTCCCGGTCCTCCCAGATGTTGGTCCACGCGGCCCGCTCGGCGTCCGGACCCAGTCCGCGCTCGAGCATGCCGCAGAACGGGCACCCGGGCCGCCAGTAGATGGCCACCCCGCCCTCCTCGACGTGCTGCACGGCCTCGGCGTGGGAGAGGGCCGGGCGGCTGCTGCGGGACGGGTCCTTTTTGAACACGGGTGCTCCTCGCGGGTCGGGCGGCGGGGTGGAAGTGGCGGCCCAGTCTAGCCGGGCCGCCGATCGTCAAGGGTTGTCCCCCCTTGAGGGGACAGGGGCTGAGAACGGCGCGAGGGCGGCGGACTGCGTCGACAGTCTCGTTCTCCGCGTTGCACAGCCCGAAGACGTTGATTTTACCTGCGCATTGTGGTGTTCCACGTGAAACTCCGGGTCAGTGAAGGAAAATCATCCTTTTCCAGATGAGTGGGGGAGGAAGGGGCCGGGAGGGACGCGGAACGTCACACAGGCGCGTGCAGGGCGCTGTTTCCGGCCCGGAGCTTCATGAATTGTCATTCTCTGTACCGATTCGGGAAATTTTCCCCGAACTCTCTTGCCACCCGGTCGTCCGGGGATGCGCGGAACGTGGCGTGTGCCATGGTGGTGGACATGGCAATTCCGGCGCAGCATTCTTCCCCCCGGCCGGCCCGCTCCACCTGGTCCCTCCCCCAGCTGCACCAGTGGGTGGTCGTCCCCTTCATCGTCGTGCTGGCCACGGCGACCGTGGGACGGCTGCTGGTGTACTCCCCGGGAGTCGCGGCACAGGAGTTCGAGGTCCTGCACCGGCTCGACGCGGCACGCCTCGGCGTCCTCGACGCGCTGGCACTCGTCCTGCACCACGCGTTCTCCACGCCGGGGGCGTTGGCGATCATCGCCGCTCTCACCGCGTGGCTCGCACTCGCCCGCCGGCGCCCGTGGGACGCCGCCGGTTTCGCGGTCACGGCGCTCTCCGGCTGGGCAGCGGTCGGGATGGTGAAGGTCGCCGTCGGCCGTCCCCGGCCGGACAGCACGGCCTTCCCGGAGCCCCTCGTCCTCGTGGAGGGCCTCACGTCCTTCCCCTCCGGGCACGCCGGAGCCGCCCTGGCCATCGCGGCGGCGTTCTGCCTCGCGATGCGCCGGTCCAGGTTCGCCTCCGCCGTCCTCGTCGCGGGGCTGGGCACGGCCGTGCTCGTCGGACTGTCCCGCCTCTACCTGGGCGTGCACTATCCCCTCGACGTCCTCGCCTCGTTCCCCGTCGCGTGGGCGGGCCTGGCCGTGGGCTGCGGTGTCGCCAACCACCTCGTGCCCGCGCTCGCCTACGGCTTCGGCTGGCAGCAGGAGGACGCGGCGTGGCACGAGGTCGAACAGGGCACTGCCGCCGAGGAGCACCCCGCGGCGGAGGCTCGCCCCGACACCGCACGGATTCCGGTCGTCGCCCGGCGGGCGGGACAGCACGCCGCCTGACGCGCTGCCCGCACCGGCCGGGGAGATCACGGGCCAGGAAGACCCCGGAGCAGGTGGTCGGCACGAAGCCGGCCCGGAAGATCTCCCAGGTCCTGCCGGACGGGGGTGCCCGGAGCCGTGGCTCCGGGCACCCCCGTCCGGGCCTCAGGCGTCGATCCGCCGGTGGAAGGGCCACCAGATGGCCCGGCCGATGTCGTAGGTCACTGCCGGCACCAGCAGCGACCGGACGATCAGCGCGTCCAGGAGCACGCCGAACGCCACGATGAACGCCAGCTGCACCAGGAACATGATCGGGATGACGGCCAGCGCCGCGAACGTGGCCGCGAGCACGATGCCGGCCGAGGTGATCACCCCGCCGGTGAGGGTGAGCCCCCGGAGGATGCCCGCCCGGGTGCCGTGGACCAGCGACTCCTCCCGCACCCGGGACATCAGGAAGATGTTGTAGTCGATGCCCAGGGCCACGAGGAAGACGAAGCCGAAGAGCGGGACCGAGGGGTCCGCGCCGGGCAGGTCCAGGACGTTGTTGAACACCAGGGCGGAGACGCCCAGGGCCGTGAAGAAGGAGACCACGGTCGTGAGGATCAGCAGCACCGGCGCCAGGACGGAGCGCAGCAGCAGCATGAGGATCAGGGTGATGACCACGAGGATCACCGGGATGATCAGCGTGCGGTCGGCGATCGAGGTCTCGTTGGTGTCGATGTTCGTCGCCGTGGTGCCGCCCACGAGGATCTCTGCGTCGGCCGCGCGCAGGTTCTCGCGCAGCTCCCGCACGGTCTGCTCCGCCTCGGGGGAGTCGGCGGCGTCGGACAGCGTGGCCTGGAGCTGGTAGAGACCCTGCGCCTCGGTCGGTTCGGCCCCGGCGAAGGGCCCGGCCGGCGGGGCGGCGTCCTCCCCGAGGGGCAGGGTGCCGGACGGCGAGTCGTCGGAGACGGCGACGACGGCGGCGACCCCCTCGGTGCCCTCCACCGCCTCGACCGCGGCGTCCAGGGACCCGGTCGGGACCAGCAGGACCGCGGGACTGCCGGAGCCGCCGGGGAAGTGCTGGGCGAGGGCCTCCTGGCCGTCCCGGGCCTGGGACTCGCCGAGCACGAGCTCGCTCTGCTCCACGCCCGAGGCCTGGAACTGGGTGCTGAACCCGGCGAGGGCGAGGAGCACCACCGTGGTCACCACCCAGATCGCCCGGGGCGCCCGGGTCACGAACCGGGCCACCGAGGCCCACACGCCCCGGCCCTCGACGGTCGGACGGGTGCCGGGCCCGTGCTCCAGCACGCGCACGCGCTCCGTGCCCGAGGCGTCGTACCGGGGCCGGAACGGCCAGAAGGCCCCCCGTCCCGTGGCGTAGAGGACGGCGGGAAGGAAGGTCAGGGCCGCCAGGACGGACATGACGATGCCGACGGAGGCCACCGGGCCCAGCGCCTTGTTCGAAGCGAGGTCGGAGAGCAGCAGGCAGAGCAGACCCGCGATGACGGTGGCGCCGGAGGCGACGACCGGCTCGACCGAGCCCTTGAGGGCCGCGCGGGTGGCCTCCGCCCGTCGCCGGTGGTGCAGCAGCGCGTCCCGGTAGCGGGCCGTGTACAGCAGCGAGTAGTCGGTGGCGGCGCCGACCACGAGGATGAACAGGATGCCCTGCACCTGGCCGCTGATGGTCACGAGCTCGTTGGCCGCCAGCCAGTACACGACCAGGATGGCGGCGCTGAGGGCGAAGACCGAGGTCAGCAGCACCAGGACGGGCAGCACGGGGGACCGGTAGACCACGAGGAGGATCACGAAGACCACGGCCAGCGCCACACCCAGCAGGAGCCCGTCGATGCCCTCGAAACCGGCCACGAGATCGGCCGTGAACCCGGCGGGACCCGTGACGTAGCTCTGCAGGCCCTCGGGCCGGTCCGCCTCGAACCGGTCCGCGAGCGCCTCGACGTCGTCGACGACCTCGCCGTCGGGCAGGGGAACGACGAGCTGGAAGGCCTCTCCGTCCTCGGACGGGATCAGCGGCGAGGTCTGCCCCTCGGCCAGACCGCTCTCCTGCACGGACGCGACGGTCTCCTCGGCCCACGCCCGGTCGGCGGCGCTCAGCCCGCCCTCCCGGGTGAGGAGGACGATGGCGGGGATCGCCTCCGAGTCCCGGAACTCGCTCTGCAGCAGGGTGACCTGCGTGGACTCGGTGGACTCGGGCAGGAAGCTGGACTGGTCGTTGGTGGAGACCTCGGAGATCTTCCCGAAGTACGGCCCGCCCACGCCTGCCACCGTGAGCCACCCGACGATCAGCAGCGCCGGCAGCAGGATCCGCAGCAGTCCCGCCCAGCGGGGTCCTCGTGGAAGCTCGGGGGTCTCCGCCCAGGGGGCAGGGCGGGAGGTGGCGGGGGCCGGGGTGGTCATGGCTGGCCTTTCAGGTGCGGCAGGATCAGGTCGGAGCCGCGGGGACCGACGGACCCCGGCGCGGGACCGGAGGCGACGGGGTCTGGGACCAGACTAATATTTCGAAAACAGAAATAAAATCCCGGGTTCAGTCGTAGACGGCCTTGACGCACAGCACCGGGCAGGGGCTCTCGAGCAGCACGCGCTGTGCCGTGCTCGCCATGATGATCTTGCCCACCGGCGAGCGCCGCCGGATGCCCAGCACGATGAGCTCGGCTTCGCGGTCACGGGCGGTGTCGAGGATGACGTCGGCCGGGTCGCTGTCGTGGTCGGGCTCGCGCAGCTCGTAGCGCACCCCGGAGCGGGCGAGCTTCTGCTGCTCCACGTCGATGTCCGCGTCGATCTCCGGCGGCTGGTGGCGCTTGGGCCGAGGCTGCACCACCACCAGGTCCGTGCCGCGGCGCTCGGCCTCCGAGATGGCGGCGTCCAGGGCCGCGTGTCCGGGGGCGGTGGGCATGTATCCGACGACGACGGTCACGGGTTCTCCTCGGGTAGCGGCGCGGCAGGGGGGGCGGGGGACCGCCGGGTCAGGGTCCGCGGTGCGGGTCCTGGTCCCCGGGCTCGTCCTCCATGCGGGCGAGGGCCTCCGGGTGCTCGAACCGCACCTTGCGGCCGAGGAACAGGCGGTCGTAGAGGAAGTTGAGGATCCACAGGCCCACCCCGATCAGCAGCAGGACCACGGCGATCTGGTACTCGATGACGTCCTGCGCCCACGGCCCCACGAGGTAGGCGCAGGTGACCGCGCCCAGATAGGGCAGCACCCGGGGGGCGTGGAAGTAGTCGTGGGTGGGGCTGTGGTCCTTGCGCAGGATGATCGCCGCGATGTTGACGATGGTGAACACACCCAGGAGGAGGAGGGCGGTGGTGCCGCCGAGGGCGCTCGCCGTGCCGCTGCCGAGGATGTTGTTGATGACGACGATCAGGCCCATCGCCAGGAGGGTCGTGAACACGATGGCCGACCAGGGGGTGCGCCGGCCGTGCAGGACGTGGCCCAGGAAGTCCGGCAGCACGCCCTGACGGGCCATGCCGTAGAGCAGCCGGGAGGCCATGAGCATGTTGATCAGGGCGGTGTTGGCCACGGCGAAGATCGTCAGGAACGGGTAGATCGCGTCGATGGGGATGTTGGGGGCGCCGATCCGGACCATGTCCAGCAGCGGCGTGGTGGACTCGCCGAGCACGCCGATGGGCACGACCGCCACGGTGAAGATCGAGACCAGGATGTAGACGGCGCCCGTCAGGCCGAGGCCGAAGAGCATCACGCGCGGGAAGTCGCGGCTGGGGTCCTTGGTCTCCTCGACCATGTTGACGGAGTCCTCGAAGCCCACGAAGGAGAAGAACGCGAGCGAGGTCACCGCGGTGAGGGCCAGGAAGATGCCCTTGTCCTCGGAGGTCTCGAAGATCATGGTCTGGCTGAAGTCGGCCCGGCCCTGGAAGGACGCCCAGAACCCCACGAGGATGACGATGAGCAGGCCGGTGAGCTCGATGGAGGTCAGGACCACGTTGAACGCGAGGCCCTCGGTGACGCCGCGGATGTTGATGACGGCGAGGATCGCGATGAAGATCACGGCGATCACGGTGATGGTCGTGGTGTCCACCTCGAGGCCGAAGCCGCGGGCGAAGTTCGAGGCCACGGCCGAGGCCGCCGTCGAGGCGGAGGTGAGACCCGAGCTGAGCACCGCGAAGGTCACCAGGAAGGTGATGAAGTGGATGCCGAAGGCCTTGTGCGTGTACAGCGCGGCGCCCGAGGCGCCGGGGTACTTGGTCACGAGCTCGAGGTAGGAGAACGCCGTGATGGTGGCCACCACGAACGCCACGAGGATGGGGGCCCACGCGGCGCCGCCGATCTCGCCGGCGATGTTGCCGGTGAGGGCGTACACGCCGGTGCCGAGGATGTCGCCCACGATGAACAGCAGGAGCAGGCCGGGGCCCATCACGCGCTTGAGCTCCGGCTGCGGACGGGACCGGGTCTTGGAGTCGGCGGACTGGGCCATCGGATGCCTCGAATCGGTGGTGACGGGCTGCGGACCCCGGGCGGACGGTGATCGTGGCCACAGCCTATGCCACGTCCCGCGCCCGGCGCAGGTGGTGGCGGGGGACCCCCCGTGTTCCTAGCCTGGGACCATGACGAGCACAGGGGCCCGCTTCCGGCTGACCGACCTCCGCCTCCCGTTCCTGGGGGCCCCCATGGCCGGCGGCCCGTCGACCCCGGCGCTGGCCGCGGCGGTGACGG
>NZ_BAAGPL010000009.1:118559-188225 GCF_054784195.1 Kocuria himachalensis | reverse complement strand
CCGGCCTGGGCTTCCTGGCCGCCGGCAACCGTCCCGCAGCGGGCGTCCGCGCGGACGTCGAGGAGGTCCGCGCGCTGACCGACGGTCCGTTCGGGGTGAACCTCTTCGTCCCGCAGGCCGCGAACACCGCGGCCCCCGGCACTGCGGTCGACCCCGCCGTCCACCTGTCGGTCGCGGCCTACCGGGAGGCGCTGCGGGACACGGCCCGCCGGTACGGGGTGGAGCTGCCGGACACGGACCCCGCTGACGACGACGGATGGGCGGTCAAGCTCGAGATCGTCGAGGAGCTGCGGGTGCCGGTCGTCTCGTTCACCTTCGGGCTCCCCGCGGCCTCCGTGCTGGCGCGGCTCGCGGCGGTGGGCACCACGACGTCCGTCACGGTGACCTCGGTCCCGGAGGCCGAGGCCGCGGTGCGGGCCGGCGCCCACCTGCTGACGGTCCAGGGCCCGGCCGCCGGCGGTCACCGGGGCACCCACCGCGCGGAGGACGTCCCCGGCGAGGAGCCCCTGGTGGAGCTCGTCGCCGCGGTCCGCGCCGCCGTGGCCGTCCCGGTGGTGGCCGCCGGCGGCATCGCCTCCGCGACCCAGGCGGACGCGGTCCTGGCCGCCGGTGCGGACGCCGTCCAGGTCGGCACGCTCCTGCTGCGCACGCACGAGGCGGGGACCTCCGCCGCGTACCGGGAGGCTCTCGGCTCGGGCCGCTACACGGAGACGGCCGTGACCCGGGCGTTCTCGGGCCGGTTGGCGCGCGGCGTGCGCAACGGTTTCATCGACCGCTTCACGAATATTGCTCCGGCGGCATATCCGCAGGTGAACCAGTTGACGAAGCCCATCCGGGCGGCTGCGGCGCAGGCCGGGGACCCCGAGGCCATCGCCCTGTGGGCCGGACCGTCCTTCGCGGCCGCCCGGGAGGTCCCCGCCGCCGAGGTGGTGCGGGGCATCCTCCGCGCCCCGTCCGGTCCCTGAGGGCGGGGGTCCGACCCGGCCGTCAGCGCACCCCGCGCATCATCCGCCGGATCCAGGGGGACAGCACGAGCAGGGCGGCGCCGATGGCGATCGTCACGGCGCCCAGTGCGCCGAAGTAGGCGCCCTCCGTCTGCTCGCTGTAGTAGCCGGCCAGCGAGCCGGAGAGGGCGGTGCCCAGCGACACCGAGAGGTAGAAGAGGGCGACCATCAGCACGGGGTAGGCCCGCGGCGCCAGCCGGGTGGACAGGGACAGGCCCACCGGGGAGACCAGCAGCTCGCCCAGGGTGGCGACCAGCAGGATCAGCGCGGCCCACAGGACGGGCACGGAGCCCACTCCCACCATGGGCAGGAAGATCAGGAACGCCGACCCCATCAGCACGATGCCCAGGCCGAACTTGGTGGGCGTGGCGGGCTGGCGGTCGCCGAGCCTCGTCCACAGCACCGCGAACACCGGGGCCAGCAGGATGATGAAGAGGGGGTTGAAGGACTGGACCCATGAGATCGGCATGGTCCAGTCGCCCAGCACGCGGTCCAGGCGGGTGTCGGAGTAGATCGTGATCACGGTGAACTGCTGCTGGAACAGCGCCCAGAACGCGGCCGAGCCGATGAACAGCGGGATGAACGCCCGCACGCGGGAGCGCTCGTCGTCGTCGATCTTCTTGCTGGTGAGCAGGAGGGCGAACAGCGCCACGGCCGCCACCACGATCACCCCCACGACGACGTCGGCCAGGTTCTCCGCGTCGAGCACGCCCGTGAGGACGGCGGTCACGACGACGGCGACCGCGGCCACGGCGATCCCGATCCACTTCCCGTACTGCTCGCGGGGCAGGGGGTTGGGCACGTGGTGGACCTCGTCGGGGAGCTTCCTGCGCCCGAGCGCGTACTGGGTCAGGCCGAAGGCCATGCCGATCGCGGCCAGGCCGAAGCCGAGGTGGAAGCCCCAGGTCTTCTGCGCGAAGCCCGTCAGGAGCGGCCCGAGGAGGCCGCCGATGTTGACGCCCATGTAGAAGATCGAGAAGCCGGCGTCACGGCGGGGGTCCTGGCGGTCGTACAGGGCGCCCACGAGATTGGTGATCGTGGCCTTGAGCCCGCCCGAGCCGACCGCGATGAGGACCAGGCCGATCGTGAGGCCGGCGATCGCGGGGACGAGCGCCAGCGAGACGTGGCCGGCCATGATGAGCACCCCGCTGACGAACATCGTCCGCTCGGAGCCCAGGAGCCGGTCGGCCACCCACCCGCCCAGGATGGCGAACAGGTAGACCGCGCCGCCGTAGGCGCCCACGATGCCGGCGGCGGTCGACTGGTCGATGCCCAGTCCGCCGTCGGTCGTGGCGAAGTACATGTACAGCAGGACGATGCCCTGCATGCCGTAGAAGGAGAAGCGCTCCCACAGCTCGACGCTGAACAGGTTCGCCAGCATGCGGGGCTGGCCGAAGAAGCTCTTCCCTTCCGTGCGGGGAAGAGCCGCACCGGGGACGTTGTCGGGGTCGTTGCGCGGATCCGCGGCGCTGGTGGCGCCGGTGCCCCCGCGAGGTGTCTCGGGATTCATGACGTCCATGGTCCACCTCACGACCGGGATCGCACCAATCGGCGGGCTCCCGCGACCGGAGGCCCCGCCGTGCTCACCCTGGGGCCGGCGGGGCCGGCGGCTGCACGGGCGACGCCCGGGACCGTGGTGGGTGCACCGCGGTCCCGGGCGTCACCGGGAGGAAACCAGGACTCAGTTGAAGTCCTTCGGGTCGGAGCCGATCCGCCCGCCGTTGTCCAGGCCGTTGATCGCCTGGACGTCCTCGTCGTCCAGCCGGACGTCGAGAGCCGCGTAGTTCTCCCGGATCCGCTCCGGCGTGACGGTCTTGGGGAAGACCACGTTGCCGATCGCCAGGTGCCACGC
Organism: Kocuria himachalensis; assembly: GCF_054784195.1. NCBI lineage: Bacteria > Bacillati > Actinomycetota > Actinomycetes > Micrococcales > Micrococcaceae > Kocuria > Kocuria himachalensis. The sequence goes on along the minus strand of NZ_BAAGPL010000009.1, from coordinate 185,369 downwards.
GATGATGACCTGTCCCGGGGTGGCGCCGTGCTTGCGGGCGATCGAGCCGATGGCCGGGTCCTTCAGCAGGTCGCCGCCCTGGCCCAGGGGGGACCACGCCTCGGTCAGGATGCCGTGGGAGGCGTTGAAGTCCCGCAGCGCGGACTGGTTGAAGTAGGGGTGCAGCTCCACCTGGTTCACCACGGGGACCACGCCGGTCGCGTCGATGATCTCCTGGAGCTCCTCGCGCGGGAAGTTGGAGACGCCGATGGACCGGGCCTTGCCGCTGTCGCGGATCTCCTGGAACGCCTTCCAGGTCTCCACGTACTTCCCGTGCTTCGGGGTGGGCCAGTGGATGAGGTACAGGTCGACGTACTCCAGGCCGAGGCGCTCCAGGGAGGCGTCGACGGCCTTCAGCGCGGAGTCGTGGCCGTGGTCGCCGTTCCACAGCTTGGTGGTCACGAAGATCTCGTCGCGCGGGATCCCGCTGTTGGCGATCGCGCGGCCCACGCCCTCCTCGTTGCCGTAGATCATCGCGGTGTCGATGTGGCGGTAGCCGGCCTCGAGCGCCTGGCCGACCACGTCCTCCGCGATGTCGGCGTCGACCTGCCACACGCCGTAGCCGAGCTGCGGGATGGTCCTGCCGTCGTGCAGGGTGAGGGTCGGGGACTGCGTCGTGGACTGGGTCATGGACCGTGCCTTTCGTGGGGAGACAGCCCGGGGGCCGTCGGGGAGAGGCCGGGAAGAGGTCACCCCGGCCCGGTGTCCGTCGATCAGTCTCCAACCGTCGCCGCGCGCTGACAAGAAGGACAGCGTGCTTTCTGCTCTCAGCAATCGGCATCCGCTGCTCCGGCCGCGCCTCGAGACGGCCGGCGCCGGCAGCCGACAGCCGGGATCCGCTGCTCCAGCCGCGCCGGGAGTCAGCCGGCGACCGGTGGCCGGCAGCCGGCAATCCGTGACCGGCAGCCGGCGGTCGGCCGGCAGTCAGCCGTCGGCGCCCAGCGGCCGGGTCCGCAGGCGCCGGTCGTCCTGCGGGGGAAGGAGGCGGGGCAGCACCTCGGCGGCGCCGGCCCGCACGGTCCGGTCCGCGTGCGGGGTGAGGACGGTGTCCGCGGGATTGATCTCGACCACGGGCGTCCCGCGGCCGGCGGCGATGAGCGGCAGGGAGGCGGCGGGCTGCACGAGCCCGGACGTGCCCACGACGAGCACGAGGTCCGCCTCGGCCACGGCCGCGGCGGCCCGTTCCACGGCGCCCTCGGGCAGCAGCTCCCCGAACCACACGACCGCGGGCCGCACCGCTCCGCCGCAGGAGGGGCACACCGGGGGGCGCTCGCGGTCCGGCTCCTCGCGGTCGGGCTCCTGGGGAGCGGGCGGTGCCTCCGGACAGGCCTCCGCTGCCAGGCCCGGGACGAGGCGTTCCGGGAACGGGGCGCCGCAGCCCGAGCAGCGGAACGCGAACAGGCTGCCGTGCAGGTGGGCGAGGACCGCGGAGCCCGCCCGCTCGTGGAGGTCGTCGACGTTCTGGGTGACCACGTGGACGCGGGCGCGGTCCGCCCACCGGGCGATCGCCCGGTGTCCGGCGTGGGGGCGGAGCCGGCGCACCTGACGGGCGCGCCAGAGGTACCAGGACCAGACGAGCCCGGGGTCGGCGTCCCACGCCTCGGGGGTGGCCAGCTCCTCGGGGGACCAGCGGGCCCACAGTCCGGTGCCGGCGTCCCGGAACGTGGGCACCCCGCTCTCCGCCGACATCCCGGCGCCGGACAGCACGGTCACGGTGCGGGCGGAGCGCGCCAGCTCGAGCAGCTCGGGGTCGAGGTCGTCCATGCCGCCGACGGTATACGCACGGAGGTCCCCGGACCAGGGTTCCCGTGCCGGTGCGGGGAAACGCCCGGGCCCGTTGGTCGATCCGCACGCGCGCGTGGTGGAATGGAAACCATGAAGTTCAACGTCCAGCGCGTGCTGACCCCCGCCTACCTGACCTCCGTCGCCCTCGTCGTGGTCGGAGTGGTCCTCGGTCTGGCGTGGTACCCCGTCGCGGCGTGGCTGTTCGTGCTCGCCGGTCTCGCGCTCAACGCGATGGCCGTGTCCGTCACCGAGATCCACGACGCCCCGCGTGCTCGCGGAACGAGCTCACGCCGCCGCCCGTCCCTTCCGGCGCAGGACGTCCGCGCCGGCGACCAGGACGACGAGTCCGCCGAGGACCGCGCCGACCACCTCGACGACGCGCTGCCGCCCGAGAAGCCCGGGCGTGGCGCATTCGTCGAGCCGGAGGCCGAGACGGACGCCACCCCGACCGTGCCGCACACCGGCTCGCGCCCCCTCAGGGCGCCCCGCGGCGTCTGAGGGCCGGTCCGTCCCGGCCGGGCCCAGGTAGTCTCCGGGCATGAGCGAAACCCAGCGGCCCGCCGTGCTGCGGAGCGTCAACGTGGGCCGGGCCGAGGCCAACTCCGCCAGGCGGAACCGGCCCACGGGCATCCGCAAGCGCCCCGTGGACGGCCCGGTGGAGGTCCGCGAACCGGGTCCCCGCAAGGGCGGCCTCGGCTCGGGCCTGGCCGGGGACTTCATCGGGGACGGCAAGTACCACGGAGGCACGGACCAGGCCGTGTACGCGTTCGCGCGCGAGGAGCTGGACTTCTGGGAGCAGGAGCTGGGGCGGGAGATCCCCGACGGCTTCTTCGGGGAGAACCTCACGCTCTCGGGCTTCGACGTCGACGACGCGCGACTGGGCGACGTCTGGCGGATCGGCGAGGTGCTGCTGCAGGTCACGGACGCGCGCATCCCCTGCGGCACGTTCCGCGCGAGCATGGAGGTGCGCGGCTGGCTGCGCCGCTTCACGGAGCGCGGCCGCTCCGGGGCCTACCTCAAGGTCCTGTCGCCGGGCACCGTGCGGGCCGGTCTGCCGGTCGAGCTCGCCCGCCGCGCCGGGCACGGGGTGGGCGTGGTGGACGCCTTCCGGGCGCAGACCACGGAGCGGGACCGGATGCCGGGTCTGCTGCGGGCGGGGGAGGACCTGTGCGAGCAGCTCCGGCTGCGGGTCGAGAAGGAGCAGCGGGCGGCCGACCGGCGCACCGGGTGAGCCGCCGCGCCCTGGCGGGACGGAGCGAACGCGCTGCAGGACCGCACCGGGCGGGCCCGCCGCCGCGACGCAACCGGAGCGATCGTCCCCGCAGGCCGTCACCGGATGGACCGCGGAGCTGACTCCACCGTCAGTTGAGGGCGGCGCCCCGGTAGATCTGCGCGACCTGCTCCTCGGAGAGCCGGGTGTCGATCACGGTGGTCCCCTCCGGGTCGTCGCGCAGGAACCGGACGGGTCCGTGCGAGCCGGCCTCCAGGAGGAGCGCGGCGTCGGCGTCGTAGAGAGCCTCCACGGAGGTGCTGTACCGGTCCCCCCGCACGGGGGTCACGGACAGCTCGAGCCGGGCACGGACACGGCCGCCGCTCGTCGCGGCGTCCCCGGCTGTGCTCTCGGCGGCGTCGGCGGTGTTGCCGGCGGTCTCCGCGTCCTCGGCGACCGGCTCGAGGGTGATCTCCCGGACGACGGCCACGCCGTGCTCCACCACGTTGGCCAGGCGTGCGCCCAGCCGGCCCTGCGCGGTCGTGAAGGCGCGCTTGAGCCGGGCCGTCCACCACAGGGCCGTGGCCACGAGCACCACGGCGATGAGGGCGAGGAAGAGCGCCGAGCCGGACCGGGACCACTGCTGCCACAGCAGGACCACGGCGAGCGCGGTCAGCACCGGCACCACGAGCAGCAGCGACGTGCCCAGGCGCTCGCCCAGGGAGGGGCGGTCGGGCGCCCCGGCGGCGCCGGGAGCGGTGCGCAGCCGCCGCATGACCTGGACGTCGAAGTCGCGATCGTCCGCGGGGACGGGCCGGGGCCAGGTGCCGAGGGAATCCATGGGTCCCATTATGGGGCGCGCTCGGCGGACGCGTTCCCATGATGCGTCAAGGACCGGCTCGTAGAATCGGGCCATGACCGAGACCCGATGGCTGTCCCCCGAGGAGCGCGAGGCCTGGCTGGCGCTCGTCTCCATCATGTTCACGCTGCCCGGCAGCATCGAGTCCCAGCTGCAGGCGGAGGCGGACCTCAGTCTGGCCGAGTACCTGGTGCTCGCGATGCTCTCCGAGGCCCCCGACCGGCGGCGGCGCATGTCGGACCTCGCGGCGGCCACCAACACCTCCCAGTCCCGGTTGTCCCGGATCGTCGCACGCCTCGAGCGCGACGGCCTGGTGGTGCGCGCCGGCGGCGAGCAGGACAAGCGGGTGGTGCTCGCGGAGATCACCGACCGCGGACTGGAGCGGGTCCAGCAGGTCGCCCCGGGCCACGTGGAGCACGTCCGGCGGACGGTGATCGACCGGCTGACGCCCGTCCAGGTCCAGCAGCTCGCGCTGATCGGCCGTATGGTCGACGACGCCGCGGCAGGGCCCACGGCCCGGGGACTGGCCTCGGACGAGTCGTGACACCGGGCACCCGCCGACAAGAAGCTTGACAAGGAAAGTAAACGGGCCCTACGCTTGTGACATGTCCACAACTCAGGTGCCGCAGCGCACGTCCCCCGTCCGTTCCTCCGCTCCCGCCGGCGACTCCTCGGCCGCGACCCTCGGCCTGACCGTCCTGCGTGTCGTCCTCGGTGTCACGTTCCTCCTGCACGGCTGGCAGAAGTTCACCGAGTGGACCATCGCCGGCACCCAGGCGTCCTTCGCCCAGATGGGCATCCCCGCGGCCGAGCTCGCCGCGCCCGTCGCCGCCGTCCTCGAGCTCGTGGGCGGGCTGATGCTTCTCCTGGGCCTCGGCACCCGCGTGGTCGCCGCCCTGCTGGCCCTGAGCATGCTGGTGGCCCTCGTGCTCGTGCACCTTCCCGCGGGCTTCTTCGCCGCCGCCGGCGGGGTCGAGCTCGTGCTGCTGCTCGCCGCCGCGTCCGTCCTCTTCGTCCTGGCCGGTGCCGGCCGCTGGTCGCTGGACCACGTCATCGCGGCGAAGCGCCGCGCTGCCGCCCGCGCCTGACCCCTTCCGCGGCCGTCCCCTTCCGCGCCCGACCCTTCCGGCACCCGGCCCCGTCCGCGACCGGCCTCTCCCGCCGTCGTCCCGGGTGCCTGGCGGCGCCGGAGCGACCAGCCCCCGCCCGCAGCGTCCTGCGGGCGGGGGTTCGTCGTCGGCCGGTGGAGCCCCCTCGGCGACCGGCGCGTGCGGACGTGTCGGCGCGGACGCGTAAAATCGTCCCCGGCGCGGCGCGCACGATCTCCACGGTGCCGCGCCGGATCCAGCGCGGGTGATCCCCGCAGATCGGGGTTGGCGCATGAGCATGCAGAACTCGCCGTACATGGTGCTGTGGCGCACCGTCCAGGGCCAGGAGGTCAAGGGCCGGAAGATCGACCGGGGCACGCTCCGGCGCATCGTCGCCTTCGCGCGCCCGCACAAGGCGAGGCTCACGGTGTTCCTGGTCGTCTCCGTGCTCACGGCCCTGCTCGGCGTGGTCACCCCCATCCTGGCCGGTGACGTGGTCCGTGCGATCAACGCCGGGGACGAGGTCTCCGTGGTGGTCTGGCTCGCGGTGGCCATCGCCGTCGTGGCGGTCGTGGACGCCGGGCTGAACGTCCTCAACCGCTGGCTCTCCTCCCTGATCGGCGAGGGACTCATCCTGGACCTGCGCACCGCCGTCTACGACCACGTGCAGCGGATGCCGATCGCCTTCTTCACCCGCACGCGCACCGGGGCCCTGGTCTCCCGGCTCAACAACGACGTCATCGGCGCCCAGCGGGCGTTCGCCAACACGCTCTCCGGCGTGGTGAGCAACATCGTCTCCCTGATCCTGACCGTGGTCGTCATGGTCTCGATCTCGTGGCAGGTCACCGCGCTGTCCGTGCTCCTGCTGCCGATCTTCCTGGTCCCGGCCCGTGCCATGGGCGGGCGCCTGGCGAACCTCCAGCGCGAGGCGGCCCAGCACAACGCGTCCATGTCCACGCAGATGACCGAACGGTTCTCCGCCGGCGGCGCCACCCTGGTCAAGCTCTTCGGCCGGCCCGACGCCGAGGCCGCGGAGTTCGCCCGCCGCGCCGGCCGCGTCCGGGACATCGGTGTGCGGGTGGCGATGCTGCAGACCGTGTTCGTCACGGCCCTGACGCTGGTCTCCGCGCTCGCCCTGGCCCTCGTCTACGGGCTCGGCGGCGCCCAGGCGATCCTCGGTAACCTGGACGCGGGCGCGGTCGTGACCCTCGCCCTGCTGCTCACCCGGCTGTACACCCCGCTGACGATGCTCGCGAACGCCCGGATGGACGTCATGAGCGCCGTGGTGAGCTTCGAGCGGGTCTTCGAGATCCTCGATCTCGTCCCCCTGATCCAGGAGCGGCCCGGGGCCCGGACGCTGCCCTCCGGGCCCGCGTCGGTGGAGTTCGACGACGTCCGGTTCGCCTACCCCTCCGCCGAGGAGGTCTCGCTGGCCTCGCTGGAGGACGTCGCGGTGCTCGACTCCCGGGGTGGCGAGGAGGTGCTGCACGGCGTGAGCTTCACCGTCCTGCCGGGGCGGACGGTGGCCCTCGTGGGGTCCTCCGGCGCGGGGAAGTCGACCATCGCCCAGCTCGTGGCCCGGCTCTACGACGTCACCTCGGGAGCCGTCCGGATCGGGGGAACGGACGTGCGGGACGCCACCTTCGCCTCGCTGCGGGAGACCATCGGGATGGTGACCCAGGACGGGCACCTATTCCACGAGTCGATCCGGGACAACCTCGCCCTGGTGAAGCCGGAGGCCACGGACGAGCAGCTGTGGGACGCCCTGGCCCGGGCCCGCATGGAGCACGTGATCCGCGCCCTCCCGGACGGGCTGGACACCGTGGTGGGCGAGCGCGGCTACCGGCTCTCCGGCGGGGAGCGGCAGCGGCTGACCATCGCCCGCCTGCTGCTCGCGGCCCCGCGCGTGGTGATCCTCGACGAGGCCACGTCGGCCCTGGACTCCACCAACGAGGCCTACGTCCAGGCGGCCCTGGGCGAGGCGATGGAGGGGCGCACCGCCCTGGTCATCGCCCACCGGCTCTCGACCATCCGCTCCGCCGACCAGATCCTGGTGGTCGAGGACGGCCGGATCGTGGAGCGCGGCCGGCACGCCGAGCTCCTCGCCGAGAGCGGGCGCTACGCGGAGCTCTACGAGACGCAGTTCGCGGACCAGGAGGTCTGATCCGTGCTCGACGACGCCGTGGCCCGCCTCGGCATGGACGCCCCCGGAGCGCTGGCGGTGGTGGCCGCGGCCGTGGGCATCTACCTGGCGTTCCTGCTCATGGTGCGGCTCCTCGGGCAGCGCGGCGTCGCACACCCGGGCGGCGCACGACGTCACGGGGCGGCCGGAGCGAGCTCGGTCACCACCTCGCCGGTCGCGGTCGAGTCGTCGCGCAGCATCCAGCCCATGCGCTTGTGGGTCCGCACGCCCACGTCGGACTCGACCACCTGGACCCCCGGCGCGGCGGCCTGCAGCTCGGCCTCGACGTCGAAGATGTCCCCGGGGGTGCGCAGCCAGAGCAGGAAGGTGAGGTTGGTGTCGCCCGTGGTGGAGGCGCACAGGCGCAGCGTCCGGTGGGAGCGCAGGCAGCGCACGGCCGCCTCGAGCTGCGCCGGCGGCACCCGGACGTACCACTGGCAGGACACCGGGTAGCCGGAGTACTGCTGGGCCAGTTCGCAGCGGAGGGCGACGAGGCCGGTCTCGAGCGCCTGGCGCAGGTGCCGGGCCGCCGTCGTCGGGTGCGTGCCCGTCGCGGCGGCGATCTCCGCGGCGGTGGCGCGCCCGTCGGACTGGAGCACGGCCGTCATCTCCTCGAGGTGGGCGGGAGTGGCGCCGTGCGGGCGGTGCACCTCCGGCCGCAGGGCGCCCACGCGGCGCTGCTGCTCCGGGGACAGCACGTCCAGGCGCCAGTTGTTGCCGATCGCGTGGAGCCGTGTGGCCACCGTGAGCTGGGCCCGCAGGATCGCCGGATCGGCCCGCACCAGCGGCAGCACGTCCCGGGTCATCTGCTCCCAGCTGCGGGTGAGGACGGTGAGCCGGACATCCCAGGCGCGCGCGGACTCCTCGACGGTGCCGATCTCCGGCACGGCGCACAGCCGCTCCAGCACCTCGGCCCGGCGGCCCGGGCGGCACTCGAGGCCGATGAAGGTGGCGCAGCCCTGCGTGCCGGAGGTGCCGAGGTGGGCGGTGACCCAGGTGCGGCCGTCGGCCCGGAGCCGGTCCCAGCGAGCGGCCAGGGTGGTGGGGTGGCGGCCGAGCGCGGCCCCCAGCTGGGTCCACGTCGCCCGCGGCGCGATCTGCAGGGCGTGGACGAGCTCGAGGTCCTCCACGGGCAGTTCCACGCTGGTTCCTTGGGTCAAGTGTGCGTTCGGTGCAGGTTTTCGAGGATATCTCCCCATGGTGATCGGCGTCACGTCACGCTCGGAGCAGATGCCTGCCGGTGACGGCCGGCTCGTGGCCCCGCCCCTCCTTCCCTGCCGACCCGACCACCCCCGGGAGTTCCCATGAACCTGCGCACCGTTGTCGACGGCGCCTCCACCGATATCCTGTCCGTGGCCAACCTGCCCGTGCTGTGGATCTGCGCCCTCGGCGTCTTCGCCGTCATCGTCGTCCAGACCGTCGTCTACGTCCGGGCCGCCCGCGTGGCGGCCCCCGCCGCCGGGGTGAGCCCGGCGGAGCTGCGGACCTCCTTCCGCGCCGGGGCGGTCTCGGCGATCGGTCCGTCCCTGGCCGTGGCCCTGGTGGCCGTCGCGCTGCTGACCGTCTTCGGGACTCCCGCCGTGCTGGTGCGGATCGGGCTGATCGGGTCGGTGTCCTTCGAGACCGGCGCCGCCAGCATCGCCGCGGGCACCATGGGGGCCGACCTGGGCGGGCCCACCTACACGCAGAGCGTGTTCGCCGTGGCGTTCATGGCCATGAGCCTGGGCGGCTCGATGTGGATGCTCGCCACGCTGGTCCTCACCCCGCTGCTCAAGCGCGGCGACGTCAGCCTGCGCAAGGTCAACCCGGCCGTGATGACGGTGGTCCCCGGCGCGGCCCTGCTCGGGGCGTTCTTCGCCCTCGGACTCGGGGAGCTGCCGAAGTCGGGCAACCACGTGGTGGCCTTCCTCGCCTCGGCGGCCGTGATGGCGGCGTGCCTGGGGATCGCCAAGGCGCTCCGGGCTCAGTGGGTCCGCGAGTGGGCCCTGGGCTTCGCCATCCTGACCGCGCTGGTCGTCACCTACCTCACCGTCGGCGCCGGCGTGTTCCCCACCGCCTGAGCCTGCGCCCGAGACCACCGAAGGACTTCTGCCATGACCACTGTGAACTCCGCCGTTCCCGCCCTCGTCCAGTTCGACACGACCACCGCCCGATGGGGCCGGCTGACGATGATCGCCGGGCTGATCTTCGCCCTGGCCGGCCCCGCCTACCTCGTGCTCTTCAGCGGCCTCGACGTGGACCAGGCCCGGATCTGGACCGCCCTGCTGGCCATCGCCGGCACCTTCGGGGTGCTGTGGATCGTGGAACCGCTGACCTACTACCCGATCCTGGGCCAGGCCTCGATGTACCAGGCGTTCATGATCGGCAACATCTCCAACAAGCTGCTGCCCGCGGCACTGATCGCCCAGGCCTCCATCGGCGCCAAGCCCGGCACCCGGCGCGGGGAGCTGGCGGCCGTGATGGCCATCAGCGGTGCGGCCATGGTCCACCTGGTCTCCCTGCTCGTCCTCGTCGGCCTCCTGGGCTCCTGGCTGGTCAGCGTCGTGCCGGCCGAGGTCGTGGCCGTGGTCCAGACGTACATCCTGCCCTCGGTCCTCGGCGCGGTGCTCGTGCAGGCGATCGTGTCCACGCGGACCCTGCGCATGACGGTCATCGCCGGTGTCGTCGCCGCCGCCGTCGTGTTCCTCCTCGTGCCCGCCGTCCCGGCCCTGGCCTTCTTCGGCACCGCGATCGCGGTGATCGGCACCGCCGTGCTCGCCTGGTTCCTGCGCGACGAATCCTCCCCGGGCGACCCCGCCGAGTCCGAGCGGAACGACCGGGAGGACGAATTCAGCATCGACTAGGAATGTCTCGACCAGGCCCGTTCCCCGAAAGGACCCTTCGCCATGATCACCACGGACCTGCAGCTCACCGATGAGCTGCGGCAGCGGATGCACGAGCTCTACCGGCACCTGCACGCGCACCCGGAGCTGTCCATGCAGGAGCACGCCACCGCGACCCTGATCGAGCAGCGCCTCACCGCGCTGGGCATCGAGAACTTCCGCTGCGGCGGCACCGGCGTCGTCGGGGTGCTGCGCAACGGCGACGGGCCCACGGTGGCCTTCCGCGCCGACACCGACGGCCTGCCGCTGGCCGAGGACACGGGGCTGGACTACGCCAGCACGGCCACCGGGCGGCTGGAGGACGGGACCCAGGTCCCGGTGATGCACGGCTGCGGCCACGACACGCACGTGGCCGTGCTGCTGACGGCCGCCGAGCTGCTGACCGGAGCCCGCGAGGCGTGGGCCGGGACCGTGGTGCTCGTGTTCCAGCCGGGGGAGGAGACCGCCGCCGGCGCGAAGGCCATGCTCGAGGACGGGCTGTGGGGCAAGGCCCCGGTGCCCGATGTCGTCTACGGCCAGCACGTGATGCCCGGCCGGGCCGGGACCATCTCGTACGCGTCGGGGGACACCATGGCGATGGCCGACTCGTGGAAGGTGACGCTGCACGGCAAGGGGTCTCATGCATCCCAGCCGCAGGACTCCACCGACCCGATCGTGCTGGGGGCGCACATCATCACCCGCCTCCAGACCATCGTCTCCCGGGAGATCGATCCGCGCCGACCGGCCGTGGTCACCGTCGGCACCTTCCACGGCGGGCTGAAGGAGAACATCATCCCAGCGTCGGCCGAGTTCACGCTCAACGTGCGCACCTTCGACCCCGCGGTCCGCGACCACGTCCTGGCGGCGCTGCGCCGGATCATCTCGGCGGAGGCGGCGGCCTCCGGGGCCCCCGAGCCGACCGTCGAGGTGCTCTCCACCTTCCCCCGCAACTACAACGACCCCGACGCCACCGCGGCTCTCGTCGAGCGGTTCCGGCAGGTGCTGGGGGAGGACAGCGTGGCGGAGATCGAGCCGCTGATGGGCTCGGAGGACTTCGGGGCCCTCGGTGCGGCCATCGGCGTGCCCACGGTCTTCTGGATGTTCGGCGGCCACGACGCCGCCGCTCTCGACGGCGAGGGGCCCGTGCCGATGAACCACTCCCCGTTCTTCGCCCCGGCGATCGAGCCGACGCTGTCCACCGGTGTGCAGGCGGCCCTCACGGCGATCCTCTCCTGCGTGGGCCGCTGACCCCTCCCCGGTGACCTTCTCCCGCCGTCACGGCGAGCACGACGGTCCGGTTGCGTCGGGATCCGGACCGTCGTCGTCCGTGCGCGGGCGGAGCCGGGCCGGTGCGGGGGCCCCGCCCGCCCGGCCGGTCCGGCCGGAGCCGTGCTCCGGCACCGCCGGGGGCATTCAGGGGATGATGCGCTCGGCGCGGTAGCGCTCGAACAGGGCCGTGAAGCAGTCCTGGGTGCGGCGGTAGCCGGGGAACCCGGCCAGCCGGCTCTTGCTCATGTCGGCGACCACCTCGATGGGCCGGCCGAGGTCGGCGTCGGTGTGCCACCAGGAGGCCACGCGCGCCAGGTCCGGCTCCACGAGCCCGTGCTCCTCGACGATCCGGGCCCAGACGTCCTCGGCGCCGCGCATCTGCTCCTGGAGGGGCCGCGGCTGCCCGGCGAAGCCCTCCCACTCGAGGCCGAACCAGGCGGCCAGGGCCGGCCACATCCGGCGCCAGCGGAAGACGTCGCCGTTGACCACGTTGTAGGCCTCGTTCCCGGCGTCCTCCGTGGTCGCGGCCCAGACCATGTGCTCGGCCAGCAGGGACCCGTCGGTCATGTCGGTCAGGCTGTTCCACTGGGTCTCGGAGCCGGGGAACACGAACGGGCGGCTCGTCTCCCGGCAGATCGCCGCCTGCACGGCCAGGGTCAGGCCCATGTTCATGGCGTTGCCCACCGCGTGGCCGATGACCGTGTGCGCCCGGTGCACGGACCAGCGGAAGCCCTGGCGTCCGGCGGCCGCCCACAGCTCGTCCTCCTGGGCGTAGTAGAAGTTCTCCACCGGCAGGCGCGGCTCCTCCTCCCGGAAGGGGGTGTCCGGCATGGTCCCTCGGCCGTAGGCCTCGAACGGGCCCAGGTAGTGCTTGAGCCCCGTCATCAGCGCCACGTGCTCGAGCGGGGCGTGGTCCAGGGCGGCCAGGAGGTGGCGCAGCATCCCGGCGTTGACGGCGATGTTCTCCTTCTCGGTGGCCTGGCGGGACCAGGCGGTGAAGAACACGTGCGTGGGCCGCTCCCCGGCCAGGGCGGCGGCCAGGCTCTCCGGGGACCGGAGGTCGGCGCCGATGTGCCGGGCCGTGCTGCCGGGGACCGGGTTCCGGGAGAGACCGAGCACGTCCCAGCCCTCGGTGCGGGTCAGCTGCTCGACGATCGCCGAACCGGCGATGCCGCTGGCCCCCACCACCAAGGCGGTTCGGCGCGGTCGGGGGCGGGTGTCCGGGGCGGGGGCTGTCACGGTGCTGTCTCGTCTCCTCGGTGGGTGCAGGCGGTGCTCGCCGGTCCGCAGGGGCAGGGCCTTCCGGGCCGACGGGCTCAGCGTCTCACGGTCAGCACTCCACGACGTTGACGGCGAGCCCGCCCAGGGCGGTCTCCTTGTACTTGTGGCTCATGTCCCTGCCGGTCTCGCGCATGGTCACGATGACCTCGTCGAGGCTGACCCGGTGGGTGCCGTCGCCCCACATCGCCATCTTGGCGGCGTTGATCGCCTTGGCCGCGGCGATCGCGTTGCGCTCGATGCAGGGGATCTGCACCAGTCCGCCGATGGGGTCGCAGGTCAGCCCGAGGTTGTGCTCCATGGCGATCTCCGCGGCGTTCTCCACCTGGGCGGGTGTCCCGTCCAGGATCTCGGCGAGGCCGGCGGCGGCCATCGAGGACGCGGAGCCGACCTCGCCCTGGCAGCCGACCTCGGCCCCCGAGATCGAGGCCTGCTCCTTGTAGAGCACCCCGACCGCCCCGGCCGTGAGCAGGAAGCGGACCACGATGTCGCGCCTGGCCGCCTCGAGCGCCTCGGGACCCTCCGCGGCGGCGGCGCGGGCGGCGGGGGAGTAGTGGGTGGCGTAGAACAGCACGGCCGGGATGATGCCGGCCGCCCCGTTGGTGGGAGCGGTGACCACGCGCCCGCCGGAGGCGTTCTCCTCGTTGACCGCCAGGGCCACGAGGTTCACCCACTCCGGCCAGAAGCCCGGGTCCCGGTCCGGGTCCTCGGTGCGCAGGCGCCGGTGCCACTCGGGGGCGCGGCGGGCGACGTTCAGCCCGCCCGGCAGCGGGCCGGTGCGCTGCAGGCTGGAGTCCTTGCACTCCTCCATCACGGTCCAGATGTGCAGCAGCTGCTGCCGGATCTCCTTCTCGCCGCGCCAGGTCCGCTCGTTGGCCAGCATCACCGCGCTGATCGGCATGCCCGTGCTCCCGCAGTGGGCCAGCAGCTGCGCGGCGGTGCGGAAGGGGTGGGGCACCTGGGCGCTGGCGGCGTCCAGTTCGGCCGCGGCCGCGCCCTCCTCGCCCTCCTGGACGATGAACCCGCCGCCCACGGAGAACCAGGTCTCGTCGGCCAGCATGGCGCCGGAGGCGTCCAGCGCCTGGAAGCGCATGCCGTTGGTGTGCCGCTCCAGGACGGTCAGCGGGTGCTGCACCATGTCCTCGACCCGGTAGGGGAGGTCCTTGCGGTGCCCGAGGGCAGCGCACAGCCGCAGCGTGCCGGTGGCGGCGAGGTCGGCGAGCCGCTCGTCCACCTCGTCGGGAAGGACCGTCTCGGGGTCGTATCCCTCCAGACCGAGCAGGATCGCGGTGAAGGTTCCGTGGCCGCGGCCGGTCGCGGCCAGGGACCCGTAGACGTCCACGCGCAGGTCCGCGGTGCGCTCCAGCAGCTCGCCCGCGGCGAGGGTCTCGGCGAAGCGCCGTGCGGCGCGCATGGGGCCGACGGTGTGGGAGCTCGAGGGGCCGATGCCCACGGTGAACAGTTCGAAGACGCTGATGGCCATGACGGTGATGCTCCCAAGGAGGTGGTGCCCCGGTGCGGGGCGGCTGCGGGTGGAACGGTCGTGGTGCGGGCCGGGGCCCGCACCACGTCCCTCGACGGTGTCCGGGTGCGGCGCGCGCTCAGCCCTCGCCCAGCGGGGCCAGCCCCGTGTAGAGCGGGTGGTCCGCGGCCAGCTCCAGGACGCGCGCCCTGAGGCCGTCGAGCACGGCCGGATCGGTGCTCCCCGCCCCGGTGCCCTCGGCCCCGGTGCTCTCGGCCGCGGCGTCGGCGCCGGCGATGAGGGTCTCGGCGATGATGTCCGCGACCTCGGCGAAGGCCTCCGCGTCGAAGCCGCGGGTGGCCAGGGCCGGGGTGCCGATGCGCAGGCCGGAGGTGACCATCGGCGGGCGCGGGTCGAAGGGCACGGCGTTGCGGTTGACGGTGATCTCGACCTGCGCGAGCAGGTCCTCGCCCTGCCGTCCGTCCAGCGCCGAGCCGCGGAGGTCCACGAGGACCAGGTGCACGTCGGTGCCGCCGCTGACCACGGAGATCCCCCGGGACTGCACGTCCGGGGAGAGCAGCCGGCGGGCGAGGATCGCGGCGCCCTCGAGGGTGCGCTCCTGCCGGCGGCGGAAGTCCTCTCCGGCCGCGATCCCGAACGCCACGGCCTTGCCCGCGATCACGTGCTCGAGCGGACCGCCCTGCTGGCCCGGGAAGACCGCGGAGTTGAGCTTCTTGGCGATGCCGGCCTCGTTGCTGAGGATCAGGCCGCCGCGCGGGCCGGCCAGGGTCTTGTGCGTCGTGGAGGTCACCACGTGCGCGTGGGGCACGGGGTTGGGGTGCAGCCCGGCGGCGACCAGCCCGGCGAAGTGGGCCATGTCCACCATCAGATAGGCGCCGACCTCGTCGGCGATCGCGCGGAAGGCGGCGAAGTCCAGCCGCCTCGTGTAGGCGGACCAGCCGGCGATGATCAGCTGCGGACGGTGCTCCCGGGCGAGCCGGGCGACCTCGGCCATGTCGACCCGGTGGTCGTCCTCGGACACCCCGTAGGCGGCGACCTGGTAGAGCTTGCCGGAGAAGTTGAGCTTCATCCCGTGGGTGAGGTGCCCGCCGTGGGCGAGGTCCAGGCCCAGGATGGTGTCCCCTGGCTTGATCAGCGCGGACATGGCCGCGGCGTTGGCCTGGGCCCCGGAGTGCGGTTGGACGTTCGCGAAGCCGGCGCCGAAGAGGTCCTTGGCCCGGTCGATGGCCAGCTGCTCGATGACGTCCACGTGCTCGCAGCCGCCGTAGTAGCGGCGCCCCGGGTAGCCCTCGGCGTACTTGTTGGTGAGCACCGAGCCCTGGGCCTGCATCACGGCCACGGCGGTGTGGTTCTCGGAGGCGATCATCTCCAGGCCCTCGCGCTGCCGGCCGAGCTCCTGGTCGATCTGCGCGGCGACCTCGGGGTCGAGCACGGCGAGATCGGCGGTCAGGGTCTCGACGTCCTGCTGTGTTCCTGCGTGCGTGCTCATGCCTGCTCCTCCTGGGCCTGCGCGTACTGCTCGGCGGTGAGCAGCTCTCCCTCCTCGGTGACCTCGACGGTGAACAGCCATCCGTCCCCGTAGGGATCGGAGTTCACCAGACCGGGCTCGTCGACGACGGCCGCGTTGACCTCCGCGACCGTGCCGGAGACCGGAGCGAAGAGCTCGGAGACGGACTTGGTGGACTCCACCTCCCCGCAGACCTCGCCGGCGGTGACGGTGGAGCCGGCCTCGGGCAGGTCGAGGTAGACGACGTCGCCGAGGGCGTCGACGGCGACCGCGGACAGGCCGACCTTCACGGGGGAGGACTCGTCCACCCACTCGTGCTCGGCGGAGTATCGCAGGTGGGAAGGGATGGTGCTCATGGTCGGAAGCCTTTCAGTAGGAGGGGCGACGGGTGGCGGAACGGGCTGGACGGCGCGGGCCGGGCCGGATCGGGGCCGGCCCAGGCGCGGGTCACTGCCCGCGCTGGTAGAACGGCAGGGACACGACCTCGAAGGGCACCGGCTTGCCGCGCAGGTCGACCTGCACCTGCGTGCCGGGCTCGGCGTGCTCGTTGTCGACGTAGGCCAGGGCGATGGGGTAGCCCAGGGTCGGGCTCAGCGCCCCCGAGGTGACCTCCCCGACGACCTCGCCGTCCACGCTGATCGGGTAGTGGCCGCGGGCCGCGCGCCGGCCCTCGCCGCGCAGGCCGACCAGCGTGCGGCCCACGCCCGCGGCCTTGCGGGCCTCCAGGACCGTGCGGCCCACGAAGTCCTCCTCCTTCTTGAAGGAGACGACCCGGCCGAACCCGGCCTCGAAGGGGGTGATGTTCCGGGTGAGCTCCTGGCCGTAGAGCGGCATCCCGGCCTCCAGGCGCAGGGAGTCGCGGCAGGCGAGCCCGCAGGGGACGAGTCCGAGGCCCGGCCCGCTCTCCAGGAGCGCCTTCCACAGCGGCACGGCCTGGGCGTCGGGCACGTAGAGCTCGAAGCCGTCCTCCCCGGTGTAGCCGGTGCGGGCGAGCAGCACGTCGATCCCGGCGACCGTGGCCGGCGCGGCGGCGTAGTACTTCAGCCCGGCGATCAGCTCCTGCTGTTCGGCGGAAGCCAGCTCCTGCAGGATCGCCTGCGCGGCGGGCCCCTGGACGGCGACCAGCGAGGTGTCGGCGGACTCGTCGGCCACGATGACGTCGAAGCCGGCGGCCCGCTCCTGCAGGGCGGCGAGCACGTCCGGGGCGTTGCCGGCGTTGGGCACCACCAGGTACTCGTGCTCGGCCAGCCGGTAGCTGATCAGGTCGTCGATGATCCCGCCCTCGGGGGTGCAGATCAGGGAGTACTTGGCCCGGCCCACGGCGACGGCGGCGAGGTTGCCCACCAGGGCCGTGTTCAGGAAGCGCGCTGCGTCCGGGCCGGTCACCCGGATCTCGCCCATGTGGGAGAGGTCGAACAGGCCGGCGGCCGTGCGCACGGCGCGGTGCTCGGCGAGCTCGGAGCCGTACTTCAGGGGCATGTCCCAGCCCCCGAAGTCGGTGAAGGAGGCCCCCAGCACGGCGTGCTCGTCGTGCAGGGCGGTGTGTCGGGAGGTGGTGCTGACGCTCATGTCGAGCCTTTCGTGGCAGTGCGGTCCGTGTCGGGGCGATCCGGTGCGGTGTCGGATCAGTTCTCGAAGGCCTCGGGGGCCGGGCAGGAGCAGATGAGGTTGCGGTCCCCGGCGGCGCCGTCGATGCGGCCGACCGGCGGGAAGTACTTGTCCTGGCGCAGATCCGGGACGGGGAAGGCGCCCTGCTCGCGGGGATAGCGGCGGTCCCAGTCGCTCGCGGCCACGACCTCGGCGGTGTGCGGGGCGTGGCGCAACGGGCTGTCCTCGGCGCTGAGCTCGCCGCGGGCGACCTGCTCGATCTCCTCGCGGATGGTGGTCATCGCGGTGATGAACCGGTCGATCTCGGCGAGGTCCTCGGACTCGGTCGGCTCCACCATCAGCGTCCCGGCCACCGGGAACGACAGGGTCGGGGCGTGGAAGCCGAAGTCGATCAGCCGCTTGGCCACGTCCTCGGCGGTCACCTTGGTGCGGGCGGTGAGCGCCCGCAGGTCCAGGATGCACTCGTGGGCGACCAGCCCCTCGTTGCCGGTGTAGAGCACCGGGTAGTGCTCGTTCAGCGCGGTGGCGACGTAGTTCGCCGTGAGGAGCGCCGTCTGCGTGGCCCGGGTGAGGCCGTCGCCGCCCATCATCGCGATGTAGGCCCAGGAGATCGGCAGCACTCCGGCCGATCCGAACATCGTGGCCGAGATCGGCGCGCCGGCCGCCCCGTCCGCCTCGGCGCGGGTGGCGTCGCCGGGCAGGAAGGGGGCCAGGTGCGCGGCCACCGCCACGGGCCCGACGCCGGGCCCGCCGCCGCCGTGGGGGATGCAGAAGGTCTTGTGCAGGTTCAGGTGGGACACGTCCCCGCCGAACTGGCCCGGCTGGGCCAGGCCGACCAGGGCGTTGAGGTTGGCCCCGTCGATGTACACCTGACCGCCGGCGGCGTGGACGGCGTCGCAGACCTGGCGCACGTCGGCGTCGTACACCCCGTGGGTGGAGGGGTAGGTGATCATGATGGCGGCCAGCTGCTCGCGGTGGGTCTCGATCTTGGCGTCGAGGTCGGCGTGGTCGATGGTGCCGTCGGTGGCCGTCTTCACGACGACGACCTTCATCCCGGCCAGGACCGCGGAGGCGGCGTTGGTGCCGTGGGCCGAGGCCGGGATGAGGCAGACGGTGCGCTCCTCCTCGCCGCGCGACCGGTGGTAGCCGCGGATGGCCAGCAGACCGGCCAGCTCGCCCTGGGAGCCGGCGTTGGGCTGGAGGGACACGGCCGCGTAGCCGGTGATCGACTCCAGGCGGCCCTCCAGGTCGGCGATCAGCTCGCGCCAGCCGGTGGTCTGGTGGGCCGGGGCCAGCGGGTGGATCGAGGCGAACTCGGGCCAGCTCATGGCGGCCATCTCGGCGGTCGCGTTGAGCTTCATGGTGCAGGAGCCCAGCGGGATCATCGTCCGGTCCAGGGCCAGGTCCCGGTTCTCCAGGCGCGTCAGGTAGCGCAGCATCTGCGTCTCGGACCGGTGGGTGGAGAACACGGGGTGCGTGAGGAACTCCGTGGTCCGCCGCACCCCCGGGTCTAGCTCGAGGCCGCGCGGCCCGGCGGCGACCGCAGCGGTCGCGTCCGCCGCGCCGAAAGCCTCGGCGACGAGCACGAGGTGCTGCTCCGTGGTCGCCTCGTCGCAGGAGATCCCGACGTGGTCGGCGTCGACGTGCCGCAGGTTCACGCCGCGGTTCTCGGCCGCGCGGACCACCTGCTCCGCCCGCCCGGGGACCCGCACGGTGAGGGTGTCGAAGAACTGCTCCGCGACGAGCTCGTGACCGGCGCCCTGCAGCACGGTGGCCAGGGTCCGGGCGCGGTCGTGCACGCGCCGGGCGATGGCCGTGAGCCCTTCGGGTCCGTGGTAGACGGCGTACATGCCGGCCACGACCGCCAGCAAGGCCTGGGCGGTGCAGATGTTGGAGGTGGCCTTCTCCCGGCGGATGTGCTGCTCGCGCGTCTGCAGCGCCAGGCGGTAGGCCGCCCGTCCGGTGGCGTCCTTGGAGACGCCCACCAGGCGGCCGGGGAGGTTCCGCTCCAGGCCGGAGCGCACCGCCATGTAGGCCGCGTGGGGACCGCCGAAGAACAGGGGGACCCCGAAGCGCTGGGAGGAGCCCACCGCGATGTCCGCGCCCTGCTCGCCGGGCGGGGTGATGAGGGTCAGGGCCAGCAGGTCGGCCGCGACCGTGACCATCGCCCCGCGCTCCTTGGCCTCCGCGATCACCGCGGCGTGGTCGACGACGCGCCCCGAGACCCCGGGCTGCTGCAGGACCACGCCGGTGATCTCGCCCTCGGGCAGGCCCGCCGTCAGATCGGCGACTTGCACGGCGAAGCCCAGCGCCTCGGCGCGGGCCAGCACCACGGCCAGGGTCTGCGGCAGCGTGTCGGCATCGATGACGATCGTCCCGTTGCCGCGGGCCTTGTTGGCCCGGCGCATCAGCAGCACCGCCTCGACCACCGCCGTGGCCTCGTCCAGCAGCGAGGCGTTGGCCACCGGCAGCCCGGTGAGGTCGGCGACCATGGTCTGGAAGTTCAGCAGCGCCTCCAGGCGCCCCTGGGAGATCTCGGGCTGGTAGGGGGTGTAGGCGGTGTACCAGCCCGGGGACTCCAGCACGTTGCGCAGGATGACCGGGGGCGTGTGGGTGTCGTAGTAGCCCTGGCCGATCATCTGCACGGCCGTGGTGTTGCGGTTCGCGAAGGTGCGCAGCTGCTCGAGCACCTCCTGCTCGCTGAGGGCCTCCGGCAGGTCCAGCGGGGTGCGCTGACGGATGTCGGCGGGCACGGCGGCGTCCGCCAGGTCGTCGAGGCTGGTTCGGCCCACACGGGCGAGCATGGTCTGCACGGCATCGGAGCCGGCACCGATGTGCCGGTCGGCGAAGACCGTCGTCGGGGACGTGATCGCGAGCTGGATCGTCATGAGGAACTCCCGGGTGCTGCACGCCAGGGCGGCGTGGATCGGTTCGAGTTCCTCCCCGCTCTGTCTGGGACCTGAGAGATTCCGCGGCCGTGGGCCGCTTGCACCGTCGGTGAGTCCGGCGACGCGCGCCGGGCTGCTTTCCAGAGTTGCCGAACCGTGGTGGTACAGGGGCCTGAGAGTTTCCTGGGGAGGAATTGCTCCTACGGCGCCCTCCCGGCTGGGTGCACCGGAGGGACTCTCCCACCACAGTTCATGGGCGTCTTCTGCATCCAGGATAGCCGGATCCGGAAAGGAGTGTCCACCGTCACGGGGAGGGGACCGGCCGTGCTCGGGCCGGCGGCCGCGACTCCGGTCAGTCGACGCCAGGGCACTCGTTGACGATGTGGTCCAGCTCACATAAGATGTCTGACATCTTACAGGTGGGGCGTGCGCCCCCGCAGCTCATCGAGGACTTCATGACCACCACCACTCTCGTCCTACTGGGCCTGGCCGCCGTCGTGGTCATCCTGGGCCTCATCATCAAGGGCCGGGTGCACCCCTTCCTCGCCCTGATGATCGCGGCCGCGGGGCTCGCCCTCGCCGCCGGGATCCCGCTCGCCGAGGTCGTCCCCACGCTGACCACCGGCATGGGCAACACCCTGGGCAGCGTCGCACTCATCGTCACCCTGGGGGCCATGCTCGGCCGGATCATCGAGGTCTCCGGCGGCGCCGACGTCCTGGCCCGCTGGCTGCTCGACAAGTTCGGGGAGAAGCGCGCCCCCTTCGCGCTCGGCGCCACCGGCTTCATCTTCGGCATCCCCGTCTTCGTGGACGTCGGGCTGATCGTGCTCATCCCCATCGTCTTCGGCGTCGCCCGCCGGCTGGGCGGGAACATGCTCGCCTATGCCCTGCCGATCGTCATCGCCATGCTGACCGTGCACGTCATCGTCCCGCCCCACCCGGGCATCGTTGGCGGCTCCGAGCTGCTCGGCGCCGACATCGGACTCGTCCTGCTGCTGTCCTTCATCCCCGCGATCCCGATGTGGCTGTTCGGGCACTGGCTGGCCATGCGCCTCGCCCGCACCGCCCACGTGGAGATCTCGCGGGACGACGTCCTGCAGAGCGTCGGCGGCACGGGCCACACCGGCGTGGTGCAGACCAGGGCGCCCAGCACCGGTCTCGTGCTCGCGATGATCGCCGTGCCTCTCGCGCTCATCATGCTCCAGACCACCAGCGCACTGATGCTGCCGGAGGGCAACGCGGTCCGGACCGTGCTGTCCATGGTCGGCGCCTCGCCGATGGCGCTGCTGATCGGCGTGATCCTCGCCTCGATCCTGCTGGGCTACCGGCGCGGCTGGGGCCGCGAGGAGACCGAGCACGTCATCAACTCCGCGCTGCCCCCCGTGGCCGCCGTCATCCTCATCACGGGCGCCGGCGGCATGTTCGGCTACGTGCTGCGCGAGACCGGCGTCTCCGAGGCCGTCGCGGACGTCCTGGGCGGGACCGGTCTGCCCATCATCCTGCTGGCCTACATCATGGCCGCGCTCATCCGGGCGGCCCAGGGTTCGGCGACCGTCGCGATCCTCACCACGGCGCCGCTCATGGCTCCGCTGGCGGCGGCGCAGGACCTCACCCCCGTCCAGATGGCCATGCTCGCGCTGTCCATCGGTGTGGGCTCCATGGCCCTGAGCCACGTCAACGACTCCCTGTTCTGGGTGTGGAGCCGCTACTTCCGGGTCCCGACCGGGACCGCTCTGCGCACCTACTCCGTGCTGTGCACCGCCACCTCACTGGTCGGGTTCCTGGTGGTGTCCGTCCTGTGGTTCGCCCTTTCCGGGCTGTCCTGATGTCCCGCCGAAAGGAGTTCTGCGCATGATCGCCCCGCGCACCCTGCTCGTGCTCGACGACGACCCCACGGGGTCACAGTGCGTGCACGACGTCGACGTCGTCCTCGAGCTGGACCCCGCGCCCGTGCTGGACGTCGTCCGGCACTCGGGGCGCACCTGCTTCGTGCTCACCAACAGCAGGGCCCGGCCCGAGGCCGAGGCCGTGGCGCTCAACACCGCACTCGTCTCGGCGGTGCTGGGGAGCCTGCTGGCCGAGGACCTGCCCCTGCCGCACCTCGTCTCCCGCAGCGACTCCACGCTGCGCGGGCACGTGATCGCCGAGCCCACGGCCCTGGCGGACGTCCTCGAGCGGCACGGGGTGGCGGTCGACGGGTTCCTCTTCGCCCCGGCCATGATCGAGGCGGGACGGTACACCGAGGGCGACATCCACTACGCGGTCCTGCAGGGCCGCCCGATGCCCGTGGGGGAGACCGACTTCGCCGCGGACGCGACGTTCGGCTACTCCTCCTCGGACCTCAAGGACTTCCTCGTGGAGCGCTCCGGCGGAAGGCTGGAGCGCTCGGAGATCCTCTCGATCGGCCTGGACGACATCCGCTCCGGGGGCGTGCCGGCCGTCGCGCGGATCCTGCGCCGGGCACGGGACCGGGCGTGGGTGGTCGTCAACGCCACGAGCTACGCGGACCTCGACACCGTGGCGGAGGCGCTGGCCACCCTCGAGGCGGAGGGCCGCACGTTCGTCACCAGGTGCGGCCCCTCGTTCGTGCGGCCTCTCGCCGGCCTCGCCGACTCGCGCGAGCTGGGTCCCGAGGACATCGTCGTGGGCCCCGGGCGCCTCCCGCACGGGCTCGTGGCCGTGGGCTCCCACGTGGGGCTGACCAACCGCCAGCTCGCCGAACTGCGGACCCGGCGCGACCTCTTCGAGGTCGAGCTGCAGGTGCCCACCCTGCTCGACGACGACGCCCGCCCCGGCTGCGTGGCCGACGCCGTCGCGCGGATCACCGCAGCGCTGGAGACCAGCGACGCGGTCGTGTGGACGAGCCGCGAGCTGGTGCGCACGGACGACCCCGAGGAGTCGCTGGCCATCGCGCGGTCGGTCTCCGACGCGCTCGTGGAGGTCGTGCACGGGGTGGCGCGGGCCCGCCCGGCGTGGGTCGTGGCCAAGGGCGGGATCACCTCCCACGAGGTGGCCCACCGCGGCCTCGGGATCCGCCGGGCCACCGTGGCCGGCCAGTTCTTCCCCGGCCAGATCTCGATGTTCCAGCCCACCGACGCCCCGGACACCACGCGGGGAGGGCCCTACGTGGTCTTCCCCGGCAACGTGGGCGGCGAGAGCGCCCTCGCCGACGTCGTGGGCGTCCTCGACCGGGCGGCCGAGCGCGCCCGGTCGCTCGATCCGCGCCGCGGCCCCGGGGCCGTGCACGACTCCGGTCCGAACGACTCCGGTCCGAACGACTCCGATCCGGGCCGCACCGGCCCGAACGACTCCGAGGGGAACCTGTCATGAGCACACCGCTGTCCGTCGGCTTCCTGGGACTGGGCGCCATGGGTGCTCCCATGGCCCTCACCCTGGCCCGCGCCGGCTTCCCCGTCCGCGGCTTCGACGTCTCGCCCCGCGCCGAGGAGGTCGTGGGCGACGCCCTGGAGCTGCGGGCCGATCCCCGGGAGGCGGCGGCCGGCGCCGATGTCGTCGTCGTCATGGTCGCGACCGGGGCGCAGCTGCAGGACGTCCTGTTCGGCGAGCGCGGCATCGCCGGCGCACTGGGCGCGGACACGGTCCTGCTCGTGATGGCGACCGTCGGCCCGCAGGCCGTGGAGTCCTGCGCGCAGGGCCTCGAGGGTCGCGGCGTGCGGATCGTCGACGCACCGGTCTCCGGAGGGACGGCGCGCGCCGCCACCGGGGACCTGCTGGTGATGGTCGGCGGCGCGGAGGAGGACGTCGCCGTGGTCCGGCCGCTGCTCGACGCGATGGCCGGCAACGCACCGGTCGTCGGACCCCGGGTGGGCGACGGACAGCGCTTCAAGGTGGTCAACCAGCTGCTGTGCGGCGTGCACATCGCCGTGGCGGGCGAGGCGCTGGCCCTGGCGGACTCGATGGGCCTGGACCCGGCGCAGTGCCTCGAGGTCCTCTCGACCGGGGCCGCCACGTCCTTCATGTTCGAGGACCGCGGCCCGCGGATGCTGCAGGGCGACCAGGCCGAGGTCCGCTCCGCCCTGGACATCTTCGTCAAGGACATGGGCCTGGTCACCGACGCGGCCCGGGCGGTCGAGCAACCGGTGCCGCTGGCCTCGGCCGCCGAGCAGCTCTACGTGCGCGGCCGCCGGGAGGGCCACGGCCGGCACGACGACTCCGTGGTCTTCGACATCCTCCGCTCGCGCTGACCAGGGTTCCGTGCGGGGCGGCGGGCCGCCCCGCACGGAACCGGCTCCCGGGCGCTCCCGGGGAGCCGGCCGGCGGCTCAGCTCTTGAGGGACCAGAAGCGGCGGTCGCGGTCCCACTGCACCGTGCCGCCGTGGGCCTTGCGGAACTCCGCGAGCACCTCCTTGCTGATCCCGGTGTGCCCGTTCTCCAGGGTCCGGACCCACTCGGGGCCGAAGGTGCCGGGGATGTCCTGGACGGCCTGGTCCTGGGACAGCCGTCCCTCGGTCCGGATGCGGTCGATCATCCAGGTGGCGATGTCCTGTGCGCTCGTCATGCTCCGAGCCTACGCGGCTCCGCGCCCGCCGGAGCACGGCGCCGGGGGTGCCGTGCTCCCTCGAGGGACCGCGTCCGCGACGCCCGGTCCCGAGGCCGGGGCGCCGCCCGTGCCGGTCCCTGCGCGGCGGGCCGTGCGGCGACCGTGGCCGCACGGGGACCGGGCCGGCGCTCAGGCCAGGTGTACCACGGTGCGTGCGTCCGCGTCCCAGCGGCGCAGGGCCACGGCCCGAAGCGGCTCGGGGTGCGGGGCCAGGACGCCGAGCGCGGCGGCCACCTGGTCCGGGCGCATCCGGCGCGCCAGGGTGACGTGCGGCGTCCAGGCCCCGGGGAACGAGGTGCGCGCCTGCCCGGGGACCGCGCCCACGGCGTCGCAGACCCGCCGGTGCAGCTCGAGCAGCTCGGGGGTGGTCACGACCTGGCGGACCACCACGTAGCCGCCCCGGCCCGGGCCGAACAGCAGCACGCCCGCACTGATCAGCGGCAGGTCCACGAACCCGGCGGCCGCGGCGACCCGCTCGTCGATCCCCGGCACGGTCTCCGGGGCCAGGGACGGGGCGGCGACCAGGGTGATGTGGGGGCGGTTGGACTCGGAGCGGTGCCGGCCGGAGCTGGGCAGTCCCGCCTCGGCCAGCCGGTCCCAGTCGGCGCGCACGGCCGCCTCGGCGTCCTCGCCGAGCAGCAGCTCCAGGCTGTGCACCGTCCACCTCCTTGCGCGTTCGGCCGGCGGCCCCGCGGGAGCCGCTTCCGGTGGACGCGAGTCTAGCGGGGCGTCCGCCGCGCTTGCCTATACTGGCCGAACGGCAACGGGAGGATCTCCATGACCGACATCGCGATCCGTTTCGAGGGCGCCGGCAAGACGTACCCGGACGGGACCACCGCCGTCGAGGCTCTCGACCTCGAGATCCCCCGCGGGTCCCTCACCGTGTTCGTGGGGCCCTCCGGCTGCGGGAAGACCACCTCCCTGCGGATGATCAACCGCATGGTGGAGCCCACCTCCGGCACCGTCACGGTGGAGGGCCGCGACGTCACGTCCGTGCCCGCCCACGAGCTGCGCCGCTCCATGGGCTACGTCATGCAGCAGTCGGGCCTGCTGCCGCACCGGACCGTGGTGGACAACATCGCCACCGTCCCGCGGCTCAACGGCGTGCCGAAGAAGCAGGCCCGGGAACGGGCCCGCGGGCTGCTGACCACCGTGGGGCTCGACGAGGCCCTGGGCTCCCGCTACCCGTCCCAGCTCTCGGGCGGGCAGCAGCAGCGCGTGGGCGTGGCCCGGGCGCTCGCCGCCGACCCGCCGGTCCTGCTGATGGACGAGCCGTTCTCCGCCGTGGACCCCGTGGTGCGCCAGGACCTGCAGCGCGAGCTGCTGGACCTCCAGCGCCGGCTGCACCGCACCATCGTGTTCGTCACCCACGACATCGACGAGGCGATCCTGCTGGGGAACCGGGTGGCCGTCTTCGCCACGGGTGGGCGGCTGGCGCAGTACGCCACCCCGGAAGAGCTGCTGCGCGCGCCCGCCGACGACTTCGTGGCGGACTTCGTGGGCCGGGACCGCGGCTTCCGCTCCCTGACCTTCGACTCGGCCCACGACATCCCCGTGCACCCGGTGGCCGCCGTGCGCCCGGACGGCAGCCAGGGCGTGGTCGGCACCGGGGACGGGCCCGTCCCCGACGGGTGGACGCTGCGGGTCGACGACGACGGCGCCCCCCGCGGCTGGGTGCGGCCCGGCGCGGAGGACGACCCCGTGGTCGGCGGCACCCTGCACCGGCCCGGCAGCTCCCTGCGCAGCGCGCTGGACGCGGCCCTGTCCTCGCCGTCGGGGCTCGCCGTGGTCGTCGACGACCACGGCCGGGCGGTCGGGATCATGCAGCCGGGCGAGATCATCGCGGCCATCGAGGACGCGCGGCTCGGCGGGCGGACGCGCCGATGACCTGGACGAGCCGGAACTGGCCCTCCGTCCTGGAGCTCACGGGCACGCACCTCGTCCAGTCGGTGCTGCCCCTGCTGCTCGGCGCCCTGATCGCTGTCCCGGTGGCCCGGCTCGCGGCCCGCAACCGCACGCTGCGCCCGGTGTTCGTCACGGGCTCCTCCCTGCTCTACACCATCCCGTCCCTGACCCTGTTCGTGGTGCTGCCCCTGCTCCTCGGCACGCAGATCACCTCGGTGGTGAACGTGGTCGTGGCGCTGACCATCTATGTGGTGGCCATCCTGGTGCGCTCCTCCGTGGACGCCTTCGAGTCCGTGGACCGCGACATCCTGCAGGCCTCCACCGCGATGGGCTACCGCCCGCTGCGGCGCTTCTTCGCGGTCGAGCTGCCCCTCTCGGTGCCGGTGCTGGTCGCCGGGCTGCGGGTCGCCTCCGTCAGCAACATCTCCATGGTCAGCGTGGGCGCCGTGATCGGCGTCCAGTCCCTCGGCACCCTGTTCACCGACGGGCTGCGCCGGTCCATCCTCGAGGAGATCGCGGTGGGCATCGTCCTGACCGTGGTCCTGGCGGTGCTCCTCGACCTCGTGCTGCGGGGGGCCGGCCACGCGCTGACGCGCTGGCAGCGGGTCGGCGCGACTCCGGTGCCGCGGGTGCGGAGAGGGGCGGTCGCATGAGCCTCGTGGGCGCCGCCCTGGCGTGGCTGACCGATCCCGAGAACTGGGCCGGGGCCGGCGGCATCCCCGCCCGGCTCCTGGAGCACCTGACGTACAGCGGCGTGACGATGGCCGTGGCCCTGGCCGTGGCGGTCCCGCTGGGCCTGTGGGTGGGGCACACGGGGCGCGGGTCCGGCGTCGTCGTCGGCCTGGCGGGTGCGCTGCGCGCCCTGCCCACGCTGGGCCTGCTCACCCTCTTCACCCTGCTCCTCGGGCTCGGGCTGGTGCCGCCGATCATCGCGCTCGTCCTGCTGGCGATCCCGCCGATCCTGTCGGGGACCTACGCCGGGGTCGCGAACGTCTCCCCGGCCCTCAAGGACGCCGGGGCGGCGATGGGGATGACCGGGAGCCAGGTGCTGACCCGCGTGGAGGTGCCCAACGCCCTGCCCGTGATCCTGGGCGGGATCCGCAACGCCGCCCTGCAGGTCGTGGCGACCGTGACCGTGGTCGCCTACATCAACCTCGGCGGCCTCGGCCGCTACCTCATCGACGGCCTCGCGGTGCGCGACTACGACCGGATGCTCGGCTCCGTGGTGCTCGTGGCGGTCCTGGCGCTCGCCGTGGACGCCGTCCTGGCGCTGGCCCAGCGGCTGTCCACCTCGCCGGGCCTGCGCCTCGCCGCGCCCTGACCCGCCGCTGACCATGACCCACCGTCTTCCCGTGCCACCGACCGACAGGAGAACCACCATGACCACCGCTCCCGTGCTCCGCCGCGCCACCGCACCCGCCCTGGGCGCCGCCCTGCTGCTGGGCCTGACCGCCTGCGGCGGCGGCGACCCCCTCGCCGAGGGGGACGGGTCGGCGACCGCGTCCTCGGAGACCGTGACCGTGGGCTCCGCCGACTTCCCGGAGAGCCAGGTCGTGGCCGAGCTCTACGCCGGGGCGCTCGAGTCCGCCGGGGTCGAGACGGAGACGTCGCTGGGCATCGGCGCCCGCGAGGCCTACGTGGGGGCCGTGCAGGACGGGTCCGTGGACGTGGTCCCGGACTACTCCGGCAACCTCCTGCTCTTCGTGGACCCCGAGGCCACGGCGAGCTCGGCCGAGGAGATCATGACGGCCCTGCCGGACGCGCTGCCCGAGGGCCTGACCGTGCTGGAGGCCTCCGCGGCGGAGAACAAGGACGCCATGGTGGTCACCTCCGGGACCGCGGAGCAGTACGGGCTCACGAGCATCGCGGACCTGGCCGGGGTGTGCGGCGAACTGGTGATCGGCGGACCCCCCGAGTTCGCCGAGCGCGCCTACGGCCTCGACGGCCTGGAGGAGAAGTACGGCTGCGTGCCGGAGTCCTTCGAGCCGATCAACGACGGCGGCGGCCCGCTCACCGTCCAGGCCCTCCTGAACGGCGACGTGGACGTCGCCGACATCTTCACGACCACCCCGGCGATCGCCGACAACGACCTCGTGGTGCTGGAGGACCCGGAGAACAACTTCATCGCCCAGCAGGTCCTGCCGCTGGCCGCGGCGGACCGGCTGCCCCAGGAGGCGGTGGACGCCCTGAACGAGCTGTCCGGGAAGCTCACCACGGAGGACCTCATCGACCTGAACCGCCAGGTCAGCGGCGAGGACCAGGTCAGCCCGGCCGACGCGGCGCAGGAGTGGCTCTCCACCAACGGGTACTGAGCCCGGCACCGGGTCCCGGGGGTCCGCGCTCCCGGGACCCGGCGCCCGCCCTGCACAGGGTTCTCCACACGCGCGGCGGCATCCCCCGGGACCGCCGGCCCCGCCGGCCCGCTCCCGCAGGGCGGTGGCGGGCCTTCCTCGACGGTGTCCCCAGGACTCGTCCACACCTGTGGACAACTCTGTGCACAGGGATGTGGAGGAACGCCCGGGTCATCCGCTGAAAAGCCGGGGGCGCATCAGTATGCTGAGGGACGGACCGCTCCCGCCTGCCGGCGGAAGCGGGTCCCTGACCATCCGAGGGCTCGTCGTCAAGGAGGATCTCGAGTTCGGAGACCGCCCCGCCCCCGGGGTGGACGACCGAAGGAGCAGTGTGCCCACCACCAGTACGCCCGGGATCCCGGGCCTGTCGCCGGAGAACCAGGCACGCGTGATCACCGCGTGCGTACGCCAGAAGGTGCAGGAACGTCGCCCGGCGGACCTGCCGGGCACCGGATGGGCGGACTTCGACCGCCGGTTCGACGAGCACTTCCCCCGGTTGACGCTGCTCTTCGCCGAGATCTACGGCCACCGCGAGGACTTCCTCGAACAGCTCAGCGAGCTCGGACTGCAGCTGGCTCGCTCCTGGGCCGAGCGCCCCGACGACCTCAAGGCCCTGGACGCCCGGCGCGAGCAGGACCCCGCGTGGTTCGGCGCGCGGCAGATGCTCGGCGGCGTCTGCTACGTGGACCGGTACGCGGGGAACCTGCAGGGGATCCGGGAGCAGATCCCCTACTTCCGGGAACTGGGCCTGACCTACCTCCACCTCATGCCCCTGTTCGAGGCGCCGGAGGGCAACTCGGACGGCGGCTACGCGGTGTCGTCGTACCGCCGCGTGGCGCCGCAGCTGGGGACCATGGAGGAGCTCGCCGAGCTGAGCCGCGAGCTGCGCCGGAACGGGATCAGCCTGGTCCTCGACTTCGTCTTCAACCACACCTCCGACGAGCACGAGTGGGCGCGCCGGGCCGCCGCGGGGGAGCAGGAGTACGAGGACTACTACTGGATCTTCCCGGACCGCACCGTCCCGGAGCAGTTCGAGCGCACCACGCGGGAGATCTTCCCGGACGACCACCCCGGCTCCTTCACGCGGGTCCGCGCCACCGAGGAGGACCCCCGGTGGGTGTGGAGCACCTTCTACTCCTTCCAGTGGGACCTCAACTACACCAATCCCGCCGTCTTCCGGGCGATGGCGGCGGAACTGCTCTTCCTCGCCGCCCAGGGTGTCGAGGTGCTGCGCATGGACGCCGTCGCGTTCATCTGGAAGCAGCTGGGCACCACGTGCGAGTCGCTGCCCCAGGCCCACGTGCTGCTGCGCGCGTACAACGCGCTGTGCCGGATCGCCGCACCGGCCGTGCTGTTCAAGTCCGAGGCGATCGTCCACCCGGACGAGGTCGCCCGGTACATCGAGCCCGGACAGTGCCAGCTGTCCTACAACCCGCTGCAGATGGCCCTGACGTGGGAGGCGATGGCCACCCGCGAGCCGAAGCTGCTGGCGCAGGCCCTCGAGGAGCGCCACGCCCTCCCGCCCGGCACGGCGTGGGTGGACTACGTGCGCGGCCACGACGACATCGGCTGGACGTTCTCGGACGAGGACGCCGCCCGGCTGGGCGTGGACGGCCACGACCACCGCCGCTTCCTCAACGCCTTCTACACCGGGCGCCACCCCGGCAGCTTCGCGGACGGCGTCCCGTTCCAGGAGAACCCCCGCACCGGGGACTGCCGCGTGTGCGGGACCACGGCGTCGCTGCTCGGCCTCGCCGAGGACCCGGCGTCCGCGGTGGACCGGGTCCTGCTCGCGCACTCCGTGGCGATGAGCACCGGCGGCATCCCCCTGCTGTACCTCGGCGACGAGGTCGGCCAGCTCAACGACCCCGCGTGGAACGAGGACCCGGACCACGCCGGCGACGCCCGGTGGGTGCACCGCCCACCGCGGCCCGTCCAGGACTACGAGCGCCGCCACGAGCTGTTCTCCGTGCAGGGCCGGATCTTCGGGGGCATCCGCCGGATGGTCGAGCTGCGCCGGAACTCCCCGGAGTTCGACGGCAACACGCTCGTCCCGTTCGACACGCGCAACCCCCACGTGCTGGGCTACCAGCGACCCGGCGGCAACACGGTGGTGCTGTGCCTGGCGAACTTCTCCGACTGGTCCCAGTTCGTCACCGGCGAGACCCTCTCCGGGTTCCTGCCCCAGGCCGTCGAGCTGCACGGCAACACCGAGCTCGACCTGCGCCACGGCCTGCTGATCGACGCCCACGGGTTCCTCTGGATCCGCGTGCTCCCGAAGCGCTGACCCCGTGGGTGCGTGGACGGTGCTGGTGCTCTCGGGCGTCCTCGAGGCGGTGTGGGCGTCCGCGCTCGCGGCCTCGGACGGCCTCCGCCGGCCCGTGCCGACCGCGGTGTTCGCGGTGACGGCCGCCCTGAGCCTGGTCGGGCTGGCCTACGCCATGACCGATCTGCCCACGGGCACGGCCTACGCCGTCTGGGTGGGCATCGGCGCGGCCCTGACCGTGGCCTGGTCCATGCTGACCGGCCGCGAGCCAGCGACGCCCCTCAGGATCGTGCTGGTGCTCGGCATCGTGGGCTGCGTGATCGGGCTCAAGGTTGCCGTCTGAGGCCGGGGCGGCGCAGGCCGTGCGGGACCGGCGCAACCGTGCCTGGGCTCTGCTGGTGGTCAGCGGGGTCCTGGAGGCGGTCTGGGCCACGGCCCTGGGCGCGTCCGAGGGCTTCTCGCGGCCGGGCCCCGGCCTGCTCTTCGCCGTGTCCCTGGCGCTGAGCATGCTCACCCTGGCGCGCGCCGCCCGGGTGATCCCGATGGGCACCGCCTACGCCGTGTGGACGGGCATCGGCGCCGTGCTCACGGTCGCGTGGGCGGCCGGCACGGGGCAGGAACCCCTCTCTTGGGCGAAGGCCCTCTTCCTGGCGGGGATCGTCGCGTGCGTGGTCGGCCTGCACGCCGCCGACCGGACGTCCCCGGAGAAGGACCGGTGACCCGGGACCGCAGACCGGGCGCGCACCTCATGCTCGTGCTCACCGCCACCATGGCGGTGGGGCCGCTGCTCACCCACAGCCTCTCGGCGATGAGCCCCCTCGTGATCACGGACCTGGAGCTCACGGAGACGCAGTTCGGGCTGCTCGCCACCACCACCTTCTTCGTCGCGGCCCTCACCGCGGTGCGCACGGGCCGCTGGGCGGACCGGCTGAGCGCCCGCACCCTGCTGGTCGTGATGTTCGGCGGGGCCGCGCTGGCGATGCTCCTGACCGCCGCCGCGCCGGGCTACGCCATGCTGCTCGTGGCCATGGTGGTCTCGGGGCTCGGCCAGGTCATGGCCAATCCCGCGACCAACCGGCTCATCCGCCTGCACGTGCCCGCCGCGCGGCGCGCGAGCTGGCTCGGGATCAAGCAGGCCGGCGTGCAGGCCTCCCAGCTCGTGGCGGGCCTGACCTTCCCCGCGCTCGGCCTGCTGCTCGGCTGGCGCGCCGCCGTCCTGGTGGCCGCGGGCGCGGTACTGCTCCTGCTCGTGCACGGCTGGTGGACGGTCCCGGACAACCACCCCGGCACCCCGGTGGGACGCCCGTCCCCCACGGCGTCCCGGTCCTGGTCGACGCTGCCGGCCCGGTCCTGGGCGGCACTCCGGTCCCGGACCGTCACCCGGTCCCGGAGGGCGCAGACGCCCTCGTCCCGGACGGCACGCGCCGCCGCACGGCCCCCGATGCCCGGCGTCGTCCGGGCGTACGCCGCGGCCGCGGCACTGACCGGGCTGGGGGCTCAGGCCGCCAACGTCTACCTCCCGCTCTACGCCCACCGGGAGCTGGGTCTCGACGTCGTCACCGCCGGGGCCACCGTGTCCGTCTCCGCGCTCGTGGGCATCGCCTCCCGGGTGCTGTGGGCGCGCGTGATGGACCGGCCGCGCGCGGACGGCTTCGTCCTGCTGGCCGGCATGGCCCTGGGGGCGGCCGCGAGCGCCGTGCTGCTGGTGCTGGCACCCCTGCACCCCGGCCTCGCGTGGACGGTCTGGCCGGCGGCCGTCCTGCACGGGGGCGCGGCGCTCGCGGTGAGCGTGGTGGTGATGTCCGCGGCGATGCGCGCCGTGCCCGCCGACCGGGTGGGGGCCTCCACCGGGGTGGTGACCATGGGGCTGTACGCGGGGTTCTGCGCCGGTCCGTTCGTCCTCGGCGGTCTGCTCCAGCTCACGGGCTCCTTCGCGGTGGGCTGGGCGGTGGTGCTCGTGTGCTACCTGGCCTGCGCGGCGCTCGCCGTCCTCGTGCGCTCGCGCTCACGCCGCCCGTAGGTCCCCCGTCCGGGGGCGCTCCCGGCCTGTCGCGGAGCCGTGCCGTCCCCCGGCCGGGGGGACCACCGTGGCCCTGTGCGACGCTCCATGACGTCCGGGCGCGGTCTTCTCAACAGCTTCTCCACAGGCGTTGTCCACAGCGTGGATAACTTCCACCCGTGGAATTACGGCGTCGCCCACTCCGCCGACCGCTCGCTGACCTGCGACGGTGCCCCCCGCCGCGCGCAGGGCGACCCGATGCTCGCTCTCTGCCCGTGCCCCTCCACACCTGTGGACAACTTTCTCCACCCCCTGTGCACCCGAAGGGCGGGCGCCGCGGCGGTCGATCACTAGAGTAGGTGTGTGCACATGCGAATTGCTCCCGTCCGTGCGCCACGTCCGTCCGCCCCGGGCGCCGACCCGACCGGGGAGCGGAGGACACGATGCTGAAGGGCACCACGACGTTCCGGCTGGTGGACACCGCCCTGGTCTCGGCGGATCCCGCGCTGGTGGAGCGCTTCCTGCTCGACCCCGGCTGCCTGCGCCGCTGGAACCCCATCCCGGAGCGCAACTACCAGGTCAGCACGGCCGTGCTGCAGCTCGGCACGTCGATCGAGTCCACGGTCCGCGTGGGGCCCCTCCACTTCTCCTTCGTCAACATCGTCTCCGACCACGTCCCGGGCCGGCGCCTGGGGATGCGCACCACCAAGGGCGTGGTGGATCTGCTGGTGACCATCACCTGGGAACAGGTGGAGGGGGGCACCCGGATCGAGAAGGTCGTGGACGGGCGGTTCACGGAGTCCAAGGCCTGGCTCTGGCACCTGCTCGAACCGGCCGCCCGCCGGAGCGCCCGGCACGCTCTCGAGACGCTCAGGCGGATGATCGAGACGGGCGACTACGAGTTCACGGCCCCCTCCCAGCTGACCCCCCACCCGCCCCGCTGCCCGCTCGAGAGCCCGCCCGACTTCTTCTGAGTCCCCGGCGCGGCCCGCCCGGGAGCGCACCGTACGCTGGTGGCGGAACCTCCTTGACCCCTGCTCGCGCGCGGGACGAGGGTGGAACCACACGACAGCAATCGAAAGGACTCTCCTATGGCCGAGAAGTACACCCTTCCCGATCTCCCCTACGACTACGCGGCGCTCGAGCCCCACATCTCCGCGAAGATCATGGAGCTGCACCACGACAAGCACCACGCCACCTACGTGGCCGGTGCGAACACCGCCCTCGAGAAGATGGCGGAGGCCCGCGCGAACGGTGACGGCGCCGCGGCGGCCAAGCTGTCCAAGGACCTGCAGTTCAACCTCGGTGGCCACGTGAATCACTCGGTGTTCTGGCAGAACCTCTCCCCGGAGGGCGGCGACAAGCCGACCGGTGAGCTCGCTGCGGCCATCGACGACCACTTCGGGTCCTTCGACGCCTTCCGCGACCACTTCACCGCCGCGGCCACCACGATCCAGGGCTCCGGCTGGGCGATCCTGGCCTACGAGCCCATCGGCGGCAACCTGGTCATCGAGCAGATGTACGACCAGCAGAACGGCGTGCCGGTCGCCACGATCCCGCTGCTCCAGCTGGACATGTGGGAGCACGCGTTCTACCTCGACTACCAGAACGTCAAGGCGGACTACGTCAAGGCCTTCTGGAACATCGTGAACTGGGCCGACGTCCAGGAGCGCTTCGAGAAGGCGCGCACCGGGGGCCGGTCCATCATCTGATCCCCGCCCCGCACCGTCGGCGCCGCGCGCGTGCGACCCCGCGAGCAGAGCCCCCGGACCACACGGTCCGGGGGCTCTGTGCAGTGCGGGGCTCCATGCTGTGCGGGGCTCTGTGCCGCCCGGGGCCCCGCGCCGTCCGGGTCCGGAGCACCGCGGAGGTCCCGGGGCGTCATCCGGGCCGGGACGGGGATCCCGCCGTGGGGCACAATGGCCGGGACCCTGTTCGCACTCGACGACGAGAGCACGAGGACCCCGCATGAGCGACGAGAACCTCCAGCCCGGCCCGATTCCGCACGAGGAGATCCTCCGCGCCCACGAGGGCGGGAAGCTCTCCGTGGTCACGAGGTCCCCGCTGGCCACCCGCCGGGACCTGTCCATCGCCTACACCCCCGGGGTCGCCGAGGTCTCCCGGGCCGTCCACCAGGACCCCGCGATGGCGGCCACCCACACCTGGGCCGGTCGGCTCGTGGCCGTGGTCTCCGACGGCTCCGCCGTGCTGGGCCTGGGTGACATCGGCCCGGCCGCCTCGCTGCCGGTGATGGAGGGCAAGGCCGCCCTGTTCAAGACCTTCGCGGACCTGGACTCCATCCCGATCGTGCTGGCCACCCAGGACGTCGAGGAGATCGTGCGCACCGTGAAGCTGCTGCGCCCGTCCTTCGGGGCCGTGAACCTCGAGGACATCGCCGCCCCGCGCTGCTTCGAGATCGAGGCGAGGCTGATCGAGGAGCTGGACGTCCCGGTGATGCACGACGACCAGCACGGCACCGCCGTGGTTGTCCTGGCTGCCCTGCTCAACGCCGCGCAGGTGGTGGGCAAGGACCTGGCCGGGCTCAAGGTCGTGATCGCCGGGGCCGGTGCGGCCGGGATCGCGATCACCGAGATCCTGCTGGCCCAGGGCATCGATGATGTGGTGCTGATGGATTCGCGGGGCATCGTCTCGAGGGAGCGCGACGACCTGAACGCGATCAAGGCCGGCTACGCCGCGCGCACCAACCCGCGCGGGCTGATCGGGGGTGCCAAGGACGCCCTGGAGGGCGCGGACGTGTTCGTGGGCGTGTCGGGCGGGACGGTTCCGGAGGAGTACCTCACCGAGCTGGCGGACGAGGCGATCGTGTTCGCCCTGGCCAACCCGGATCCGGAGATCATGCCCGACGTCGCCGCCCGCCACGCCTCGGTGGTGGCCACGGGGCGCAGCGATTTCCCGAACCAGATCAACAACGTGCTGGCCTTCCCGGGCATCTTCCGCGGCGCCCTGGACGCCGGCGCGCGGCGGATCACCCCGGTCATGAAGCTGGAGGCCGCCCGGGCGATCGCGGCGATCGCCGCCGCGGACGGTCTGACCGCGGACCACATCGTGCCCTCCGTCCTGGACCCGAGGGTGGCCCCGGCCGTGGCGGAGGCCGTGGCGGCCTGCGCACGGGCCGAGACTGCCGTCTGACCCTGTCCGCACCCCCGGAGCCGTGCGGGCCCGGGTGACCACGGAATTCCATGGTCACCCGGGCCGTCACGGGTCAGGAGGCAGCGCGCTCAGGCGTAGAAGCGGTTGAGGAAGGTCGCGACGACGGCGGGCCGCTCCTCGCCCTCGATCTCGATGGTGCCGTCGGCCACGAGGTGCAGGCCGTTGCCCTTGACCTCCTGCACGTCGGTGATGGTCACGGTCATGCGGATCCGCGAGCCGACCTTGACGGGAGAGGTGAAGCGGACCTTGTCGAGGCCGTAGTTGACCTTGGTCCGCACGCCGGTGACGTCGAAGAGCTCGGACCACATCGGGATGAGCAGGGACAGGGTCAGGAAGCCGTGGGCGATCGGGGCGCCGAAGGGCCCCTCCTTGGCGCGCTCGGGGTCCACATGGATCCACTGGTGGTCGTCGGTGGCCTCGGCGAAGGTGTTCACCTGGTCCTGGGTGATCTCCCGCCAGGCGGAGTGCCCGAGGTTCTTGCCGACAAGGTTCTTGACCTCGTCGAAGGCGACCACGGTCTGGGGCTGGGTCTGTGCGTCGGTCATGGCGTGTCCTTACGTCGTGGTGGTTCGGGTGGCGTCGGGCGAGCGGCTCAGACGAACGCGCTCCGGCCGGTGATCGACCGGCCCACCACGAGCGCGTTGATCTCGTGGGTGCCCTCGTAGGAGTAGACGGCCTCGGCGTCGGCGTGGAAGCGGGCGACGTCGTGGGCCAGGGTGATGCCGTTGCCGCCGACCAGCTCGCGGGCCAGCGCCACGGTCTCGCGCATGCGCAGGCTGATCCACATCTTCGCCAGGGCGGAGTCCTCGTCCCGGTAGACGCCGTCCTGCTGCCGCTCGGCGAGTCCGGCGACCATGGTCAGGGACGCGGTGACGTTGCCGAGCATGCGGGCCAGCTTCTCCTGCACGAGCTGGAAGCTGCCGATCGGGCGGCCGAACTGCTCGCGCTCCCGCACGTAGCGCAGCGCGGCCTCGTAGGCGCCGGCCTGGAGGCCGGTGGCGATCCAGGCGACGTCGGAGCGCATGGCGCGCAGCATCGCGGCCACGTCCTTGAACGAGTTCACGTTCCCCAGCCGCATCGACTCGGGCACCCGCGCCCCGTCAAGGTGGATGTCGGCGTTTTGCATCATCCGCAGGGACGTCTTGCCGTGGATCTTCTCCAGTCGCACGCCCGGGGCCTGCCGGTCCACGAGGAAGCCCTTGACCTGCCCGTCGGCCTCGTCGCGGGCGAAGACGGCGAGGAGGTCGGCGGTGAAGGCGCCGCCGATCCAGCGCTTGGCGCCGGTCAGGACCCACTCGTCGCCCTCGCGCCGGGCCGTGGTGGCGAGCCCGCCGGCGATGTCGGAGCCGTGATCGGGCTCGGTCAGGCAGAACACCCCGGTCATCTCGAAGGACGTGATCCCGGGGTCCCACGCGGCGAACTGCTCCGGAGTGCCGCCCACCCGGCAGGCCGTGCGGAACAGCCCGGCCTGGGCGGTGTAGGACGTCGCGATCGAGGCGTCGGTGCGGGCGAGTTCGAAGATCCGGAACCCGTGGTACAGGGAGCGGGGCTGCGCGCCGCCGGCCGTGAGCTCGGGCGGGGTCATGAGGTCGAGGCCGTGCAGGGAGGGGGCGACCTGGTAGGGGAACTCCCCGGCCTCCCAGTACTCGGCCAGCAGGGGCCGCACCTCGTCCTGGAGCACCCGGCGCAGCCGACGCAGGGGGGCCTTCTCGGCCTCGGTCAGTCTCTCCTCGATCCCGTACGGGTCGCAGTCGGGGTAGAGGCGCTCGGCGTCCGTGCTCACGGCCGTGCTCCGTCCAGGCCGAGCAGGCGCACGGCGTTGTCCTTGAGGATCTTGGGGCGGACCTCGTCCGTGAAGGACTGCTCCTCGAAGGCGCTCAGCCACTTCTGCGGGGTGATCAGCGGGTAGTCGGTGCCGAAGAGCACCTTGTCCTGGAGCATCCGGTTGGAGGCCTTCACCAGCGACTCGGGGAAGTACTTGGGCGACCAGCCCGAGAGGTCGATCCAGACGTTGGCCTTGTGGGTGGCGATGGAGTTGGCCTCCTCCTGCCACGGCACCGAGGGGTGGGCCATGATGACCTGCAGCTCGGGGAAGTCCGCGGCCACCGCGTCCAGCAGCAGCGGGTTGGAGTAGCCCAGCTTGATCCCGCCCCCACCGGGCAACCCGGCGCCCATGCCGTTCTGCCCGGTGTGGAACAAGGCCGGCACGCCCAGGGCCTGGATCGCCGCATACAGCGGGTAGAACCGCTCGTGGGAGGGGTCGAAGCCCTGCAGGGACGGGTGGAACTTGAAGCCCTTGACGCCGTGCTCCTCGACGAGCATGCGCGCCCGCTCCACCGCCGCGGGGCCCTGGAGCGGGTCCACGGAGCCGAAGGGGATGAGCACGTCGTTGTTGCGGGCCGCGCCGGCGGCGATCTCCTCGATGGAGTTCGGCTCGTGGCCCAGGGCCGTGGTCGCGTCGACGGTGAAGACGACGGCGGCCATCCGCCACTGCCGGTAGCGCTCGGCGATGGTGTCCAGGGACGGGGAGCGGTCCTCGGACTTGAAGTACTTGGCCGAGGCCTCGGTCAGTGCTGCGGGCAGGGACGGGTGCCCGTGGTCGGAGCACTCGATGTGCACGTGCATGTCGATCGCGTCCACCGACGCGAGGTCGAGGCCGTATTCGTAGCGCACAGTGGTCCTCCTAGGACTGCTGGGTCGCGGACTCGGGCGCAAGCTCGGCCGGCAGCGGGGGCAGGGTCTCGCCGACCGGCTGGAGATTGCCCTCGAGGATCGCGGGGAGCTGCTCGCGCAGCGCCTGGAAGGTCCAGCCGCCGTCGCGGTACTCGGTGACCACGGGGCGCGGGTGGGAGAAGACCTGGAGGCGGTCCCCGCCGGCGCCGATGGCCTGGCCGGTGACGCCCGCGGCGTCGTCGGAGGCGAGCCAGGCGATCAGGCCGGCGACGTCGGCGGCGCCGCCGAAGCCGAGGTCCTTGCGGAAGAACTCGGGCATGGGCTCGCCGGCCCGGTCGGCCTGCACGGCGGAGGCGAAGTAGGGGATGGTCTCGGTCATGGCGGTGGCCGCCACGGGGATGACGGCGTTGGCGGTGACGCCGGCCTTCTTCATCTCCAGCGCCCAGGTGCGGACCATGCCCACGATCCCGGCCTTCGCCGCGGCGTAGTTGGTCTGGCCGAAGTTGCCGTACTGGCCGGTGGGGGAGCCGATGGTGATGATCCGCCCGGGGACCCCGTTGTCCTTGAAGTACCGGTAGGCCTCACGGGCGCAGGTGAAGGTGCCGCGCAGGTGCACCTGGATGACCAGGTCGAAGTCCTCGTCGGGCATCTTCAGGATCGACTTGTCGCGCAGCACCCCGGCGTTGGTCACCAGGACGTCGAGACGGCCGAAGGCCTCCACGGCCCCGGTCACGAGCGCGGTGGCGGTCTCGGTGGAGCCCACCGGCGCCACCACGGCCACGGCCTGCCCGCCGGTCTCGGTGATGGAGGCGACGGCGGTCTCGGCGATGGCCTGGTCGACGTCGTTGATCACCACGGCGGCGCCCTGGCGGGCGAGCTCCTGGGCGTAGGCCAGGCCCAGGCCCTGCCCGGAGCCGGTGACGACGGCGACCTTGCCGGTCAGGGGGGCGGTGCTCGCGGGTGCGGTGCTGTCCTGTGCCATGGAGTGGCTCCTTCGCTGGGGATCGGGCGGTGGGGATCGGGCGGTGGATCTCCGCCCGAGAACGGGCGGACGGGGTGACGCCCGTCACTGCTTCGGTTTCGTCCCCATTCCACCGCTATTCGTTGAAAATGTCAATGGTTAAGAACCTCCATCTATGCTGGAGGCACGGATTCCGTAGACTTGGGGTCCCCGGCCCCAGGAGAGACGCCATGACCATGCCCACCGATCCGTCCGCCGGCCTCGAGCGCCTCCTCGAGGCCGAGCTGACGACGGAGCCGGTCTTCCTGATGGCCCGCGCCGCCTCGACGGGCTCCTCCGCGGCCAACAGGAAGCTGGCGCAGCTGGAGCTGAAGGTGCGCCACTACTCGGTCCTGGCGCTGGCCTGCGGCGAGGAGCAGCTGACCCAGCGCGAGCTCAGCCAGTTCCTGGTGCTGGACCCCAGTCAGATCGTGGCCATCCTCGACGACCTGGAGCGGCGCGGCGCGGTGGAGCGCCGGACCGACCCGCGGGACCGCCGCTCGAAGATCATCGCCCCCACTGCGGACGGCCGGAAGCTGTACGCCCAGGCCAGGGTCCTGGTGGAGGACTCCACCGCGGAGTCGCTGTCCCCGCTCTCCCCGGCGGAGCGCGAGGAGCTGTCCCGGCTGCTGAAGAAAGTGGCCTTCTGACGGCAGGTGCACCCGGACGCTCGCAGGCCCCCCTGACGGATCAGGGGGGCCTGCGAGCGTCCGGGGCCGCGGTGCCGGTGGCGGCCCTGGCCCGGGTCAGTGCTCGTGGTTCTCCAGGTCGAAGTCCTTGGACTCGCGGGTGAGCAGGATGAACACCGCGCTGACCACCGCCATCCCCGCCAGGTACCAGACCACGGGGGCGATGGCCTGCCCTGAGGACGCGTAGATCGAGGCCAGGATCGTGGGGGTGAAGCCCGCCCCGATCAGGGTGGCGAACTGGTAGCCCAGTGAGGCGCCGGTGTAGCGCGACGACGTGCCGAACTGCTCGGCGATGAAGGCCGCCAGCGGCCCGTAGATCGCGGCGTGGCAGGCCAGCCCGATGGTGAAGGTCGCGAAGATCAGCAGCACGTTGCCGGTGGCCAGCCACGAGAACATCGGGAAAATGAGGGCGATGAACAGCGCCAGCCCGACGACCATGACCGGGCGCCGGCCCAGCTGGTCGGACAGGCGTCCCATCCCGACCACGAAGAACACGCTGAGCACGGAGGCGAGGGCGAAGGCGTAGAGGACCGGCTGCCGGTCGGCGCCGCGCTCGACCGCGTAGGCGACCGCGAAGGTGGCCAGGAAGACCTGCAGGGCGAACCCGGAGGCTCCCGCCAGCATCGTGAAGATCAGGGCGCGGGGGCGGCGCAGCACCTCGACGATCGGCACCTTGCGCCTGGCGGTGGGGCCCTCCGCGGCCTCCTTGGCCAGGGCGGCCCGGAAGATCGGGCTCTCGGACACCTGGGAGCGCACGAAGACGCCCACGGCCAGCAGCAGGACGGACAGCAGGAACGGGACGCGCCAGCCCCACGAGAGGAACTGCTCCTCGGGCATGGCGGCGAACAGGCCCAGGACGAAGGTGCCCACTGCGGCGCCGGTCGGGGCGCCGGCGTTGGTGAAGGACGCGGCGAACCCGCGCTTTCCCTTCGCGGAGTGCTCCAGGGCCATCAGCGCGGCTCCGCCCCACTCGCCGCCCACGGCGATGCCCTGGCACACCCGCAGGACGATCAGGACGACCGCCCCCCAGGAGCCGATGACGGCGGCGCTGGGGATGAGGCCGATGAGCGTCGAGGCGATGCCCATGATCAGCATCGAGATGATGAGCATCTTCTTGCGGCCCAGGCGGTCGCCGAAGTGGCCGAAGACCGCTCCGCCCAGCGGGCGGGCCAGGTAGCCGGCGGCGAAGGTGCCGTACGCGGCGATCGTGCCGGCCAGCGGATCGAGGTCGGTGAAGAACACGTACGGGAAGACCAGGGCGGAGGCCGAGGCGTAGAGCAGGAAGTCGTAGAACTCGATGGTGGAGCCGAGGTAGCTCGAGAAGATGACCTTGCGCGCCTCTTTGTTCCTGGCGCGGGCGTCCAGGGACGCCAGGGTGTCGGGTGCTGCTGACATGTCGGTTCCTTGCTCTGGGGCGGAAAGAGTGGGCGCGGCGCCGGGCTCGGGCGCCGGTGCGGTGGACGGGCCGGCCCCAGTCCTCGGGTGCGTCGTGACGAGCATGTGGGCCGGATCACAGTGCGACCATTGGAACAGCAATCAATTGAGGAAGTCAACAATTGAAAGCATGTCCTAAGTGGGGAGGTGTCGTGGGCTCCGGTGTGCGCACGGGTCTGGACAATGTGACCCAGCTCTCTCTACGCTGGAGAGCAAATAGTGGACGTTTTCAACTATTGACTTTGACGACTGCTTGAGGAGACGATCGCATGCGCAATCAGGGACTGGGATCCTGGCTCGTCCGGAGGCTCGAGAAGTCCGGGCCGAGGACGGCCGTGATCCACGGCGAGCGCACGCTGACCTACCGGGAGCTGCACGACCGGTCCCGGCGCCT
Organism: Kocuria himachalensis; assembly: GCF_054784195.1. NCBI lineage: Bacteria > Bacillati > Actinomycetota > Actinomycetes > Micrococcales > Micrococcaceae > Kocuria > Kocuria himachalensis. Next base: position 142,869 of record NZ_BAAGPL010000009.1, on the reverse strand, counting down.
GGCGACTGCCCTCTCCGCCCGCGGCGTGGGTCCCGGGGACCGCGTGGCCTTCCTCGGGGAAAACAGCCCGGCCTTCCTCGAGACGATGTTCGCGGCGGGCACGCTCGGCGCGGTCCTCGTCCCGCTCAACACGCGCCTGGCCGTCCCCGAGATCCGCTACCAGCTCGAGGACGCGGACGTCTCGGTGCTGATCCACGACGCCGCCCTGACGGGACTGGCCGCCCCCGCCGCCCGGGAGCTGACGCACGTGCTCCGCTGGGTCGTGGCCGAGGAGGACGTGGACGGGGTCCCCGCCCTCGAGACGGTGATCGCGGCGGCCGCGCCCTGGATGGAGGACGTCCCGGTGGACCTGGACGACCTCGCCGTGATCCTCTACACCTCCGGGACCACCGGGCGGCCCAAGGGCGCCTGCCTGACCCACGGCAACTTCACCTGGAACTGCTTCAACGTCCTGGTCGACTACGACGTGGCGGCCGACGACGTCGCGCTCATGATCTCGCCGATGTTCCACGTGGCCTCCCTCGGGATGGGGGTGCTGCCGACGCTGCTCAAGGGCGCCACGCTGGTGCTCGAGTCCAAAATCGTGCCCGGCCGGGTGCTGGAGCTCATCGAGCGGCACCGCGTCACCTGGCTGTCGGGGGTGCCGACCACCTACCAGTTGCTGTGCGAGCACCCGGACTGGGACGCCACGGACCTGTCCTCCCTGCGCAAGCTCACCTGTGGCGGCTCCGCGGTGCCCCTGCGGGTCCTGGACGCCTACGAGAACCGGGGGCTGGCCTTCACCGCCAGCTACGGCATGACGGAGACCTCCCCGGGGGCCACCAACCTGCCCGCGGCCAAGTCGCGCGAGAAGGCGGGCTCCTCCGGGCTGCCGCACTTCTTCTCCGACGTGCGGATCGTGGACGCGGCGGGGGAGCCCGCAGGGCCCGGCGAGACGGGGGAGATCCTGCTCTCGGGGCCCAACGTCATCCGGGAGTACTGGAACCGCCCCGACGCGGCGGCCTCCTTCGAGGGGGAGTGGTTCCACTCCGGGGACCTGGGCTACCTCGACGAGGACGGCTACCTGTTCGTCTCGGACCGGATCAAGGACATGATCATCTCCGGCGGGGAGAACATCTATCCGGCCGAGGTCGAGGCGGCCATCCTGGAGCTGCCGGAGGTGGCCGCCGTGGCGGTCATCGGCGTGCCCGACGAGAAGTGGGGCGAGGTGCCGCACGCCGTCGTCGTCCCCCGGGAGGGCCGGGAGCTCACCGCGGGCACGATCCAGGAGCACCTGGCCGGGCGGCTGGCCCGCTACAAGGTGCCCAAGACGCTCAGCCTCGTGGGCGAGATGCCCCGCACCGCGTCCGGCAAGATCCGCAAGAACGTCCTGCGCGAGCAGGCCGCCGGCTGAGGCGCGGAACCCGTCGCGCGATCCGCATGACGTCCCGCCGGCCCGGACGCGTGCCGCCGGACTGGACGCACCCACGCCTTTCATCAGCCTCCCCAGCACGGCCTGATGGCCGGACGCCTGTCGGGGGACAGGAGGAACTGGGGGAGCCCGAGTGGGGAAGAGACTGCTGGTCCGCGTGATGGCGGCCGCGACGGACGCCTCCGTCGGGCTGACGGCGCCGGCCGCGGCGGACGACGACGGCCCGGGCGGAGCTGGGCGCCGCCGCGCAGCGGAGCTCCGTGACGGGTGCGGTCACGGGCTTCGAGCTGCAGGGCTTCGCCGAGGACGCGGTGTCCGTTTCCGTGGTCGAGGGCCCCGACCTCGACGCCTGCCCCGGGAGCGAGGGCGAGGCCTGGTCGAGGGTGCCGCGGTCCACCGAGCGGGCGCAGTCGCACGAGGGGCCTGCTCTGGAGGTGGTCCACGAGGGTGTGGCACACCGGGTGCCCACCGAGCGGAATGCCGCGGCCTGAGGGCCGCACTGCGCGGCGCGGCATGTGTCGTCGCAGGTCGGACCAGGGGTCACAGAAGGGTCACGCCGTTGGATCCGACCCTGCACCTGCATTAGCGTTCGAAAAAACGGCCCGGGAGATCGCCCCCGGCGCCGGGGGGACCGGGGAACGGGGAAGCACATGCACAAGCTCATCGTGGTACTGGCGGCTCTCGCGGCGGCAGGGGTGTCGATCGGGCTGGTGGCGCCGGCCTGGGCGGCCACGCAGCTCCACGAGGACGGCACCGGCTTCGTGACGGGCGCCGACGCCAGGGCCGCGCTCGGCTGGGACGACGAGACGCTGCAGGCCAACGCGGCCTCCCTCGAGTTCGTGGCCGAGTCCGAGTCGGTGACCGAGATCTCGTGGGAGTGCGCCAAGCCGGGCACCTCCGAGGTCCTGGCGCGGCGGACGGACCTGGTGATCACCGAGACCCGGGGGATCGCGAGCACGCCGAGCACGCTGTGGGGGCGGACCGTCGTCGGCTTCCGGCTGGAGGGCTTCGACGGCCGGGGCGCCTCGAGCGCGGCCCCTGACGGGCCCGCCCCCCACTCCTGCCCAGACCCCTCGTGGCTCCTGGTGCCGGGGAGCTCGCGGACCGTGGAGGAGAAGGGTGAACCGGTCCTGGCGGTCGTGCACAGTGGGGTGCAGTACCCGGTGCCGTCCCCGGTGCCGTCCCCGGTGCCGGTCGGCTGAGCGCGTTCAGCCGCGGGTCGCGCCCAGCCGCTCGACGACGTCCCGGGTCGCCGTCACGATCCCGTCCACCTGCTCCGGGGTGACCTCGGCGGACAGCGTGAACCGGACCGCGGTGGTGGCGACCTCGGGCGGGAACCCCATGGCGGTCAGCACGTGGGAGGGCTCGGTGTCCCCGGCCGAGCAGGCCGAGCCCGAGGAGACGAGCAGTCCGCGCGCCTCCAGGTCCACCAGGACCGTCTCGCCGTTGACGCCGGGGAAGCAGAACGAGGCGTTGCCGGGCAGCCGCGCCGCCGGCCGCTCCCGCGGGTCCGGACCGGTCAGCACCGCCGAGGGCACGGCGGACAGGACCCCGGTGATCAGCCGGTCCCGCAGGGCGGCGAGCCGGGCCGCCCGGTCCGGGCGCTCCTCCGCGGCGAGCCGCAGGGCCGTGGCGAGACCCACGGCGCCGGCCACGTTCGAGGTCCCGGAGCGCCGGCCGCGCTCGTGCCCGCCGCCGCTCAGCAGCGGGCGCAGGGGCGTCCCCCGGCGCAGGAACAGCACCCCCACGCCCTTGGGCCCCCCGATCTTGTGCCCGGCGAGGCTCAGCGCCGCCACGTCGAGCGCTTGTACGTCCAGCTCCAGCGACCCGGCCGCCTGGACCGCATCCGTATGGAACGGGACGTCCCGCGCCCGAGCCACCGCAGCCAGCTCGGCGATCGCCTGGACCGTGCCCGTCTCGTTGTTCGCATGCATCACGGATACCACCGCGGTGCTCCGACGAACAGTCCCCTCCAGGGAGGCGGGGTCCACGAACCCCTCGGAGGACACGCCCAGCTCCGTGACGTCGAAGCCGTCCCAGCGGGCCAGGTCCCGGGCCGAGTCGAGCACGGCGGAGTGCTCGACCGCGCTCGTCACCACGTGCGTGCACGCGCGGTCCCGGTCCCGGCGGCCCAGCGCGATGCCCTTGACGGCCAGGTTGTCCGCCTCGGTCCCGCCGGACGTGAACACGACCTCGGCGGGCCGGCAGTTCAGCACCTGCGCGACTGTCCCGCGGGCCTGGTCGAGCCCGGCCAGCGCCCGCCGGCCCGCCTCGTGATGGCTCGAGGCGTTGCCGAACTCCTGCGTGAGGTAGGGCCACATGGCCTCCAGGACCTCCCGCCGGACGGGGGTGGTCGCGGCCGAGTCGAGGTACAGCACCGTCATCCCGTCCCGGTGCCGCGGCCGGTGCCGAGCCCGATGTCGAGACCCAGGTCCAGGTTCCGGGCGGAGTGGGTGAGCGCGCCCACCGAGATGACGTCCACCCCGGTGGCCGCGATGTCCCCGATGGTCTCCAGGCTCACGCCGCCGGAGGCCTCGACGGTGGCCCGGCCGTCGATGATGGCCACGCCGCTCACGAGGTCGTCCACCGAGAAGTTGTCCAGCAGGATCGTGTCCGCGCCCCCGGCCAGGACCGCCTCGATCTGGTCGAGCCGGTCCACCTCCACCTCGAGGTGCACCGTGTGGGGGAGACGACGGCGCAGCTGCCGCAGGGCGCCGGTCAGGTCGGTGCCGTCGGCCGTGAGCAGGGCCAGGTGGTTGTCCTTGGCCATCACGGCGTCCGAGAGGGAGTGCCGGTGGTTGTGCCCGCCCCCGCTGAGCACGGCGTGCTTCTCGAGCGCGCGCAGCCCCGGGGTGGTCTTGCGGGTGTCGGCCACCCGGGTGCGGGTGATCGTGCCGGGCGGGAGGTTCGCGGCCTGCTCCACGTGTGCCACCGTCTCCTCGACGGCGGCGACGTAGCGGGCGGTCAGCGTGGCGACCCCGCACATCCGCTGGGTCAGGTTCAGGGCCACGCGCTCGCCGGTCAGCACGGCACGGGCGGGACCGGTCACCACGGCCAGGGTGTCCCCGGCCTCGAAGCGGTCGCCGTCGGCGCGGACCAGCTTGACGGCCACCGCGGGGTCCGCGGCGGCGAACGTCGCGGCGAACACCTGGCCGCCGGAGAAGACGCCGGCCTCGCGCGCCACGAGCTCGGCCCGGGCGGCGGTGCCGGCGGGGATGAGGTGCTCGGAGGTGATGTCGCCCCAGGGGGCGTCCTCGGCGAGCCCCCGCTCCACGACCTCGGTGATGGCGGCTCGGGTCAGCATGCGGGGATCCTCTCCGGTAGGTCGAACATGTCGATGGCGGTATGTGCGCTGGTCAGCGAATCGTTGCTGACGGCAAGCCGGGGTGCGTCCAGACGCCAGAACGTGCGCCGCGCGCGGGCGGGATCAGGCGCCGGGAAGTCCTCCCGGAAGTGGGCCCCCCGGGACTCGGTGCGGTGCAGGGCCGCTGCGGTGACGGTGCGCCCCACGGTCAGCAGGTTGCGGTCCTCGACCGCGCGGCGGGAGAGGCCCGCGGGTGGGCGGAAGCCGTCCAGCCGCCGGGCCAGTGCCTCGAGCCGCGAGCGGTCGCGCAGGACGCCGGCGCCCGTCCACATGGCGGCCTGGAACTGCGCACGGTCGAACGGCACGGTGTCCCGCGGGACCGGCACCGCGCCCCTGTCGCCCTGCACCGTGTTCCCGTCGACCGGCACCGCGTTCCTGTCGAACGGCACAGGGCGCCCGGGACGGCCGCCCGCCGGCAGGAACTCGGTGCCGCCGGGCAGGACGAGACGCGCCGGGGCGTCGTCGTCCGTGCGGTCGTCCCGCAGGGCATCCGCCCGCAGCACGTCCGCCACGCGGGCCCCGAAGACGGCGCCCTCCAGCAGCGAGTTGGAGGCCAGCCGGTTCGCGCCGTGCACGCCCGTGGCCGCGCACTCGCCCACGGCGTAGAGCCCCCGGACGGTCGTGCGACCGAGACCGTCGGTGGCCACGCCGCCCATCAGGTAGTGGGCCGCCGGGGTGACCGGGACCGGCTCGCGGGACCAGTCGAGGCCGTGCGCCCGCAGGGCCGCGTCGATGGTGGGGAAGCGCCGGGCGAGGAACTCGGCGGTCGAGCCGCCCCCGTGCGTGCCACGGGCGGGCGGGGTCAGCCGGGTGCAGTCGAGCAGGACCGGCCGGCCGCCCTGGGCCAGGGACCGGCGGACGTTCTCGCGGGCCACGACGTCGCGGGGGGCGAGCTCCGCGCGCGGGTGCACGTCCTCGAGGTAGCGCCGGCCCGTGCCGTCCCGCAGCACCGCGCCCTCGCCGCGGACGGCCTCGGACACCAGGAAGCAGCCCGGGGCCGCCAGCGCCGTCGGGTGGAACTGCACGAACTCCAGGTCCGCCACGGCGGCGCCGGCGCGCAGGGCCGCGGCGATGCCGTCGCCGGTGGCCACGGCGGGGTTGGTGGTGTGCGGATAGAGCTGCCCGGCCCCGCCGGTCGCGAGCACCACGGCGTCGGCGGCCAGCTCGCGCAGCCGGTCCCCGGTGCCCGTCAGGACGAGAGCCCCCGCCGCGCGGCCGCCGGGGCCGAGCACGAGGTCGACCAGCATGGTGTGCCGGGAGATGGTCAGGCGCCCCGCGGCCTCGGCCGCCAGCGCGGCGGCCAGGAGGGCGCGCTGGATCTCGCGGCCGGTCGCGTCCCCGCCGGCGTGCAGGATCCGGGGCACGGAGTGGGCGCCCTCGAGGCCCTCCAGCCAGGGGGAGTCCGGTCCGGCCGCGCGGTCGAGGACGACACCGCGCGCCACGAGCTCGTCGATAGCGGCCGCCGAGTCGCGCACGAGGACGCGCACGGCGTCGTCGTCGCACGTCCCGGCCCCGGCGGCCAGGGTGTCCTGGACGTGCAGCTCCTCGGAGTCGCGGGGCTGGCCGGCCGGGAGCGCGGCCGTCATGGCAGCGATCCCGCCCTGGGCGCGGGCGGTGCTGGTCTCGTCGAGGGCGTCCTTGCTCAGCAGCGTCACGTCGAGCCCGTGGCGGACGGCGCCCAGGGCCGCGGTGAGACCGGCAATGCCGCTGCCCACCACGAGCACGCGCGGTGCCGGGTGCGTGCTCACCGCGGCAGCGCCGCCAGCATCCGCTCGAGCGCCACCTCGGCGTCCCGGGCGGTCGCGGCGTCCACGGAGATCTGGTTGATCACGCGCCCGGCCACGAGCTCCTCGAGCACCCATGCGAGGTAGCCGGGGTGGATCCGGTACATCGTGGAGCACGGGCAGATGACCGGGTCCAGGCAGAAGATCGTGTGCTCGGGGTGCTGGTCGGCGAGCCGGTTGACCATGTTGATCTCGGTGCCGATCGCGAAGGTGCTGCCGGGCTCGGCGGCCTCGATCGCCTTGCGGATGTAGTCGGTGGACCCGTTCTCGTCGGCGGCGTCGACCACCGGCATGGGGCACTCGGGGTGCACGATCACCCGCACCCCGGGTTGCTCGGCGCGGGCCTTCTCGATCTGGGCCACGGTGAAGCGGCGGTGCACGGAGCAGAAGCCGTGCCAGAGGATCACGCGGGCGTCCTGCAGGTCCTGTGCGGTGTTCCCGCCGAGGTCCCGGTGCGGGTTCCACATCGGCATCTGCTCGAGGGGGATCCCCATGGCCTTGGCCGTGTTGCGGCCCAGGTGCTGGTCGGGGAAGAACAGCACCCGCCGTCCGCGCTCGAAGGCCCACTCCAGGACGGTCGCGGCGTTGGAGGAGGTGCACACGATGCCGCCGTGCCGGCCGCAGAACGCCTTGAGCGCCGCGGAGGAGTTCATGTAGGTCACGGGGACCACGGTCTGCCGGCCGTCGTCGTCGGTCTCCCCGAGGACGTCCATGAGCTGCTCCCACGCCTCTTCGACGGAGTCCTCGTCGGCCATGTCCGCCATGGAGCAGCCGGCGGCGAGGTTGGGCAGGATCACGGACTGGTGGTCGCCGGAGAGGATGTCGGCGGTCTCGGCCATGAAGTGCACGCCGCAGAACACGATGGCTTCCGCCTCGGGCCTGCTCCTGGCGGCGCGGGCCAGCTGGAACGAGTCGCCGAGGAAGTCGGCGTGCTTCACGATCTCGTCGCGCTGGTAGAAGTGGCCGAGCACCACCGCGCGCTCGCCCAGGGTCTCCTTGGCGGCGGCGATCCGCCGGTCGAGCTCCTCGGCGGAGGCGTGCTGGTACTCCTCGGGGATCACGGGCTGGGCGGGCGCACCGGCGGGCACCGTGTCGGCCTCGGACGCCCCGGGGCCGTAGCCGGCGGCGACGGTGGGCGCGAAGTCCCACGGGCTCGCCGCGAGGTCGGTGCTGCAGGTGCTCGTGGCCGGGGCGGTGCCCGGGAGATCGGCCCGCTTCCCGGTCAGCAGGTCGATGCGGGTGGCGACGGAGGTCATGTCTGCTCCTGGGTGCTGCGGCCGGCCGGGGTGCGGTCGGCGAGGTCGAGGTCGTGGTTGTAGCGGTAGAGCCGGGGCGGGCGATGTCGCGTGCCCTCCAGGCGGGTGCCGGTGTCGAGGACGGCGCCGGACGCGAGCACCTGGCGCCGGAAGTTGGCCGGGTCCAGGGGGGTGCCGAGGATCGCCTCGTGGACCTCCCGCAGTGCGGCGAGGGTGAAGGTCTCGCCGAGGAAGGAGTGGGCCACGCGGCTGTAGGTGATCTTGTTGCGCAGCCGGTAGAGGGCGTAGGCCACGATGTCGCTGTGGTCGAACGCCAGAGGCGGCAGCTCGGTGGTGCGCATCCATGTGACGTTGAGGTCGGCGTGGAGGTCGGAGGCCTGGTCGGCGCGGATCGAGGCCCAGTAGACGATCGAGACGACGCGCTCCTCGGCGTTCGCCGAGCGGGTCAGGCCGCCGAAGGCGTAGAGCTGCTCGAGGTAGCCGGGCTGGAGGCCGGTGGTGAGCTGCAGGGACCGGGCGGCGGAGTCCTCGAGGTCCTCGTGCGGCTGGAGCGGTCCGCCGGGCAGGGCCCACATGCCCCGGAAGGGATCGCGGATGCGGCGGACCAGGGGCAGCCAGAGTTCTTTGCGGCCGTCGGGGCCGGTGTCCCGGGCGGCGAAGATGACGGTCGACACGGCCAGTGCCACGTTCTGCGCGGTCATCGTCACCTCCATCGCGTCTTCTGCCTTCTGGTTGCAGTGACTATAACACTGTTCGAGTCAGATTGACATTAACGAAGTCGTGACCATGGTGCCGCTGACCTGGCCCCATGAAAACGCGGGTTTCCCGGTGTCCACAGGGCTTGCAGTCGCACAGCGGAGGGCACTTACCATCTGACCCATCCAGCCGGCCCGTCCGGCCGCGGCAGAGCGAAGCGGGGAACTTCATGGTCCGGTCCAACCCAGTCGGCACGGCGGTCGGGGGCCTCGTCCTGATGGGACTGCTCCTCACGGGATGCGGCACCGACGACGACGTCGCCGAGACGCCGCCTTCCAGCTCTGCCTCGTCGGCCGCGGCGACCTCGGCGGAGCCCAGCCCTGACGCCACTCCTGCCGACTACGTGCCGGCCTCGCTCGACGGGCCCGCCCAGAACGTGCCCGAGCCCGTCATGCCGGACCTGGCGAAGGAGGAGTCCCGGGAGGGGGCGCAGGCATTCCTCGACTACTGGTCCGACGCCATGTGGTACGCCCATCAAACCGGTGATGCAACATACGCTCGCCAAGTCATTAGTGACGCCTGCGATATTTGTATGGAACAGTTAAAATTCGTGGAAGACGTTTACGCCGATGACGCTGGGTTCATTGGTGGTCGAGAAAATCCTGTTATTCAAGATTCGATTATTCAGCGTTCCTCGGATGGAGTATATAAGCCGATTGTCCTCGCGAACGCTGAAGGATTGAAGCTCGTCGAAGATGGCAAAGTTACATACGAAGCCCTTCCGCGGACAGGTCGAGGCGATCCATTCCCTGTCTATTTGGACCATTTTGAGGGATCGTGGGTGTACATAACTGCCGCAAATATGCCGGGGGCAGGGAAAAATGGTGGATAAGCGCAGAATTGTCGGGGTCATTACGCTTTCTCTATTTTTTCTCCAAATTGCAAACACTGGAGCCCTCGGGGAAAAAGACGACTGGGCGGATAAAGCCACTCGGCTAAATAGTGGATATTCCATGGAAGGCCAGCGAAATGTCGATATTTCGAAGTCGACTACTGCGGTTGCAGACGGGGACAAAATGAAACTGGAGGTCCGGCTCGACGAGGGACCGCCGCTTATGGCCGGCGGTGGTCAACGGGAAGGCGCAATTGCCGTGGGTACGCAACCGGTCGACTACGACCCCGACGAAGATCCTGCCTTCCAGAAAGCACTCCGCCAGTACCTGAGCGACCAGGGGATCGACCGGCCGTTCAACCCGGACACCATCGCGCAGTCGAAGTCGCAGACGTTCGGCCTGCAGAACCCGTGCACCAACCGGACAGGCGACATCCTCGAGGACTGCCTGGCCGAGCGGGACTGCACCACGGCCGACGGTGGGGAGGGCGTGTACATGAACGTCGTCGTGCGGCAGGGGGAAGGTCCCAGCACGCCGTGGGGAGAGCCCATGTGCGTGGCGGTCGCCGAGGCGGAGGGTGGCGAGGAGATCGTCGAGCTGCCGACCTTCACCCTGCAGGACTTCAGGACGCTGGCCGTCGCGCCCGCGGCCAGTGCCGTCCAGCCCGCGCCCGACACGCTGCGGGGCATGCACACCAACGTCTGGGCGGAGGCCCGGCCCCAGCAGTTCAGCACCGAGCTGGGCGGGTTCCCGGTGCAGGTGCGCGCCGTCCCGGTCCAGTACGCGTGGGACTACGGTGACGGCACCGCACTCGGTCCCACTGAGCTCAGCGGCGCCCCGCTCGCGGAGGGGGCGTGGGACGTGGAGACCGACACCAGTCACGTGTACACCGAGACCGGCGACTACGCCGTCTCGCTCACCACCTGGTTCTCCGGCGAGTACTCCGTTGCGGGCGGACCGTGGCTTCCGGTGGCCGGGCTCAACGACGTGCCGAGCGCGCCCGTGCCGATCAGCGTCTGGCGCTCCACGGTGCGCAACTACGCGGACGACTGCCTCGAGAACCCGCAGGGGACCGGCTGCTGAATTTCCGCGCCGACCGGTACGCCGTCGGATCCTGGTGGGATGATCGATGCACATGGTTCTCCGGTCTCCGGAGAACCCGGTCAGCGGTCCCGCCGGTGCTCGCGCAGCGGTTGGGGAAAGGGGCGGAACTGTGACGATTACCGGTCCGTGGGTGCTCCACTTCAGCTGGGGTTGCACCGACGACTACGGCAGGGTGGGCCTCGTGTTCAACCCGGACGGCACCTTCTCGGGCGGCGGCTTCTCCGGCGCCTGGCGGCAGCACGACGGCACCCTGCTGCTCCGCTTCGCCGACGGCCCCGCGCAGTACGGTGGCACGGTCACCGGCAGCGCGGGGGCAGGGGCGATGACCTCCTTCGACGGCTCGCCGGGCGGCTGCTGGTACCTGATCAGAAAGGGCTCCGGCGGCGGGCCGGAGTCCGCGGACAGCACCGCAGGGCAGCCTGCGGACGTCGCCGGGCGGAAGCTGGACGCCGCGGGGACGGCGCCCGGTGAGCTGGATGCCGCGGGCAACCGGATCTGATGCGGAGGGGTGGGGAAGCGATGACCAGGGACCACGGAGATCGACACGGGCACGGACCCTTCTGCGGCGTGATCCCGCCGTACGTGCACGAGCAGATGGCGGTGCACGGAGACGAGGAGACCCGCAGGAACGCTCTGGCCGCGCTGGCCGTGGACACCACGGTCCGGGCGGAGCGGCTGATCGCGGACCTGACCGCCCGTTCCGTCGCGGCGCAGGCGACCGCTCACAGGGAGCGCAGGGTGCACACGGCGGACAACACCGCCGAGCTGCCGGGAACGCTCGTGCGCTCGGAGGGGGACCCCCCCAGTGAGGATCCCGCCGTGGACGAGGCGTACGACGGACTGGGCTCCACGTTCGACCTCATGCAGGACGTCTTCGGGCGCAACTCCCTCGACGACGCCGGCATGCCCCTGCTCGGCACGGTGCACTACCAGAAGAAGTACAACAACGCGGCCTGGGACGGCGTGCAGATGATCTTCGGGGACGGGGACGGCCAGTACTTCAACCGCTTCACCGCCGCCGTGGACGTCATCGGGCACGAGCTCGCGCACGGCATCACCACGCACGAGTCCGACCTGCTGTACCTGTACCAGTCCGGGGCGCTCAACGAGCACTTCTCCGACGTCATCGGGGCCATGGTCAAGCAGTACGTGGCCGTTCCTCGCCAGACCGCGGCGGACGCCGACTGGATCATCGGCGCCGGCCTCTTCACGAGCGCCGTCAACGGCGTGGGCCTCCGGTCGATGAAGGCACCCGGCACCGCGTTCGACGACGACGTGCTCGGCAAGGACCCTCAGCCGGATCACATGTCCCGCTTCGTGCACACCCTGGACGACAACGGCGGGGTGCACATCAACTCCGGCATCCCGAACCGGGCCTTCTACCTCGCCGCGATCGGGCTGGGCGGCTTCAGCTGGGACAGGGCCGGCCGGATCTGGTACGCCGCGATGCGGGATCCGGAGCTGCGGCGCCTGCGGTGGATCGCGCAGTTCAAGGACTTCGCGCGTCTCACGATCAAGCACGCCACCGCCCTGTACGGACCCGCGGAGCAGTCCGCGGTGGCGGACGCCTGGCAGCAGGTGGGGATCACGCCCGAGGTGACCCGGCCCGTGGGCGCCCTCGCGGACGCATGGATGCTCCACTACAGCTGGGGCTGCACGGACCCCTACGCGCAGACGACACTGATGTTCCACGACGACGGGTCGTTCACCGGCGAGCTGTCCGGCAGGTGGCACCAGCAGGACGGCACCCTGCTCCTGTCCTTCGACGCCGGTTCGGCCCGGTACGCCGGCACGCTCGCGGGTGACGTCGCCACGGGCGTCATGTCCACCTTCGACGGAGCGGACGGGTGCTGGCGCCTGACCCGGAAGGGCGCCACGGGTATAGTCGGGAACTGATTCCTCACCGGCCCTGCCGGCCCCCGCGCGGGTCCGGCCCGGGCCATCCGCGTCCTACGGAGGGACGGTGCCGTTCATGGCGAGAGTCAGCTACCGCCTCGAGGGAGGCATCGCGTACTTCCCCGGGCTGGCCGTCGAGAGAAGCTTCGAGACCGAGTCCCTGCCCCGGGCGCAGCAGGACGCGCTCCTCGGCCTCTTCGAGACCGTCCGCGCGCACCGGTTGGGATCGGCCGCCCCGACGACCCGCCACGGAACCGCCGACCAGCAGTCCTACGTGATCGAGGTCCAGGAGAGCTCCGGAGTCCGGCGTCTTGTGGTGAGCGAGTTCGACCAGGACCCGGAGGCCCAGGAGCTCGTGGCCCGGCTGCGCGACTGCGCCGACCAGTGCGAGCGCGACGGGGAACAGTGAGGCGGATCCCGCAGTGAGGCGGACCCGGACGTCTACACCGTCGCGGTCGCCCGCAACGGCGTTCCCGAGCGGGGCGACGGCTTCGCGCTGGACGTGCAGGAGGTGGTCGACGCCTCACTGGAGGACCTGAAGTCCCTGGGATCCTCCCCCGGGGACCCCCTGCTCATGCTCAACCCCTTCGGCACCAACACCACCGGTGTGCACGCCCAGTTCGCCACCGAGGACGACGGCACCCTGACGGACACCGTCAGCTCTCCTGGCGCCGACGCCGAGACCTGCTCCTCGAGAAGGCGGGGGACTTCCCCGACACCGGTGGACAGAGCTGGGTGGTGCGCCACGACGACGAGGCGCTGGCGGACGGCCAGTACCACCTGACGATGTTCGACAACTCGTTCTGGAGGATGAGAGCAGCCGTCCGGACTGCACGGCCCCGGTGCCCACGGCGGACCCCTCCCTCCGCTCGGAGTGCCAGAAGTACCTCGTCGACGAGAACGCCGGGACCTACAGCGAGGTCGAGACCGTCCCCGTGCCCTGCTCCGCGATCGCCAGCAACGTGCAGGACCTCGGCGGTCCGCTCCTGGTCGACAGCGGCCAGGCCCTGACGTTCGCCGAGGACTGAGCCGGCGCGCCCATCACGGCGGGGACGGGCGGCACCACCGGGGCCAGTGCGAAGGGGTCCTGCTTCAGCTCGTGTTCAGCAGGAGGTGGTTGGCTGAAACGTGTGGGGGGATCCCCGGGACACAGGGAGAAGCTGACGGTCCCGGTCGGGGGCTGGAGAGCCGCGACCGGGACCCGTCCCGGAGACCGGGCCCCGCGCGCGTCCGAGGAGTTCGCGCGCGGGGCCCGACCCCTCGCCCGCAGGGGTGGAGACCCGTAGAGTGCGAGTCCTGGCACCGGGGGCGGACACCGCCGCCCGGTCCGCACGGCAGGACATCCCGCTCGAAGCGCCACCCCGACGACTCCGGAGAACACTGTGCCCATCAGCGCCACCGACTACGCCCACGTCCGGCTCACGGTCACCGACATCGACCGCTCCCGCGCCTTCTACGACGCCGTCTTCGGCTTCCCGATCGCCTTCGAGGCTCCTCCGGCGGACGCCGACCAGCAGACGAAGGACCAGCTGGCCTTCCTCTTCGGCGGTGTGATCTACCAGTTCGGCGGGGGCCTGCTGGGCCTCCGGCCGGTGGCGCCGGACGGGGACCGGCACGACGAGGACCGGGTGGGGCTGGACCACCTGTGCTTCACCGTGGCCTCGCAGGCCGATCTGCAGGACGCCGTCGTCGTGCTGGACGACCTGGGAATCGCCCACGAGGGGATCAAGGACATCGGCGTGGGTCACATCCTGGAGTTCCGCGACCCGGACGACATCGCCCTCGAGCTCCACGCACCGGCCGCCGGCCCCGAGGACGCCTGAGCCGCGCGGCGCCTCACTCCTGCCCCATGGACTCCGCCCACTCGGCGACACGGGCACTGCTCTGCTCCTCGGAGAGGTCCTCGACCCGGGTCATGACCGACCAGCGGACGCCGAACGGGTCGCGGATGCTGCCGAAGCGGTCGCCGGAGACGAACGTGCTGACGGGTTCGCGGACCGTGGCGCCGGCGTCGACGGCGCGCGCCACCACGTCGTCGACGTCCGGGACGTAGAGGCCCAGCGAGTAGCAGTCGTCGTCGCCCGCGGGCGGGGCCACGAGGTGGAAGGCGGGGTTCACCTCGCCCAGCTGGAGGCGTCCGTTGCCGAGGTCGAGGGTGGCGTGCACGACGACGGGCGCCCCGTCCGGCCCGGGCATGTCGGTGCGGTCGACGAGGACGGCGCCGAAGGTGCCGGTGTAGAAGTCGATCGCCGCGGCCGCGTCGACCACCGCGATGAAGGGGGTCAGGGACGTGAAGCCCCGGGGCGTCCCGTCGGTGGTGTGCGCTCCGGTGACCCCACGGAGGTTCTGCTCTGTGCTCATGCCCCGAGCCTAGGGATCCGGGCGGCGACCCGTCTTGAAGATTTCCGCCACCCCCGGATGACTACGCTCGTGCCATGAGCGAGCCGCCCACCACGCGGGGCCACCTCACCCCGGGACCGCACGCCACGGTCGTGCGCCTGCCCGCGCCCGACGACGTCGCCCACCTCGTCCGGCAGCTGTGGATCCCGGAGTGGGACCTGCCGGCGGGGGAGCGGGCCGAGCAGCTGGTGCTGGGCTATCCGGCGAGCAACGTGGTGGTGGAACCGCAGGGTGTGGCGCTGCACGGGCCCACGAGCCGCGCGTCCACCCGGGTGCTCACGGGCCGGGGCTGGGCGGTCGGCGCGCTGCTGCGACCGGCGGGAGTCCTGCTGTTCACGCAGCACCCGGCGGACCTGCTCGACGGGTCGGCGCCGGTCCGTGCACCCGGACTGCTCTCAGCCGTCACGGAGGCCATGACGGGGGCCGATCCGAGGGGCCGGCACGTGCAGGAGGCGGATTCGATCGGCGGGCCGGTGCCTGTCCGTGCGCCGGGGCCGCGCTCGGCTGCCGCCGAGACCGTGACGGGGGCCGATCCGGCCGGTCGGCACATGCGGGCGGCGAGACTGCTCCTGGACCACGTCCGGGTGTTGGCGGCGGAGGTGCCCCCGGCCGCGGTGCAGGACGGTGCCCTGGCCAACCGCATGGTCGACCTCCTCGAGGCGGGGGCCGATGCGCGGAGTCCGGCCGACCTGGCCCGGCAGCTGCACGTGTCCGAGCGCTCGCTGCAACGGCTCGCGGCCCGGTTCGTGGGGATGCCGCCGCAGCTGCTGCTCCGTCGTCGTCGGCTCCAGGAGGCGGCCGAGCGGATGCGCGCGGACCCGGCCGCGGACCTCGGGGCGCTCGCCGCGGAGCTGGGCTTCGCGGACCAGCCCCACCTCACCCGGGAGTTCCGGTCCGTGCTGGGCACCACCCCGCGCGGCTACGGCCGCGCCGGGTCCGGCCGGGAGGGCGGGTGAGGAACCGGGGAACCCGGACCGGGGCTCAGGCGACGGCGCCGGGCCGGCCGTGCTTGGCGACCACGCGCTCGCCGACGCGCTGCCAGGCCGTCATGCCGCCGCGGAGGCTGGCCACCTGGTAGCCGGCCCCGGCCGGCTGACGGGCGGCGTTCGTCGACCGGGCGCCGGAGCGGCAGACCGTCACGACCGGCCGGTCCTCGGACAGCTCCCGCTGTCGGGTGGCGAGGGCGTCCAGGGGGATGTGCCGGGCTGCCGGGGCGTGGCCCGCACGGTACCCCTGGGTGGTGCGGACGTCGACGAGCACGGCCCCGCTGTCCAGGAGCTCCCGGGCGCGTGCCACGTCCACGGTCTCGTAGGTGCTGCCGAAGAGCCGGCCGAGGAGGCCCATGGCTCAGTCCTCCTTCGCGATGACGGAGAGGGTCGTGTCGGGCCGGGCGTACGACCGGTCCGGGGTGGTGCTGGACTTCCTGAGGAGTCCTCCCGTCCGGCCCGGTGCGGGCGGGACGCCCGGATCCGGCAATACCCCAGGGGGTATCTGTGGTACCCGTTGTGAGGAACAAGACAGCGGCGGTGCAAATAACTCCGGGGCATCTTCCGTTGACACGGAAAGAACCAGTTCCCTGATGAAAGGTTTCCCATGTCGCACTCCACCTTGGCCACCTCCTTCACCCTTGGCTCCCTCGAGCTGCCGAACCGTCTCGTCATGGCGCCGCTCACCCGGATGCGCTCCGGCCGTGACGGGGTCCCCGGTGAGCTCAACGTGGAGCACTATGCCCAGCGCGCCTCGATGGGTCTCATCGTCACCGAGGGCACGTACCCCGACGTGGTGGGGCAGGGCTTCGCCTACCAGCCCGGCATCGAGACGACGGAACAGATCGAGGGCTGGCGCCGTGTGGCCGAGAGCGTGCACGCCGCCGACGGCCGGCTGTTCATGCAGGTCATGCACGCCGGGCGCGTCACGCACCCGGACATCAACGGCGGTTCCCGGCCGGTGGCCCCGAGCGCTGTCGCGATCGAGGGGAGGACGCACACCTACCAGGGCAAGGCCGACTACCCCGTCCCGCACGCCCTGACCGCGGAGGAGCTGCCGGCCGTGGTGGAGTCCTTCGTCCGGGCCTCGCGCAACGCGATCGAGGCGGGCCTGGACGGCGTGGAGATCCACGGCGCCAACGGCTACCTGCTGCACGAGTTCCTCGCGCCCGGCGCGAACCGGCGCACCGACGAGTACGGCGGCTCCCCGGAGAACCGCGCCCGCTTCGTGGTCGAGGTCGTCCGGGCCGTGGCCGAGGCCGTCGGCGCGGAGAAGGTCGGCCTGCGGATCTCGCCCGAGCACAACGTCCAGGACGCCTGGGAGACCGACCACGAGGACGTCCGGGCCACGTACGCCGCTCTCATCGACGGCGTCGAGGATCTCGGCCTGGCCTACCTCTCCGTGCTGCACAAGGATCCGGCAGGGGAGTTCGTGCAGGGGCTGCGCGCCCGCTTCGGCGGAGCCTTCCTGGCCAACAGCGGCTTCAGCGACGTCCCGACCACCCGCGAGGAGAGTGTGCAGCTGATCGAGGAGGGCGTGGCGGACGGCGTCGTCGTCGGGCGTCCGGCGATCGCGAACCCGGACCTGGTGCGGCGCTGGGCGGAGGGTCTTCCGGAGAACGTGCCGGACCCGCGGACCTTCTACACGCAGAGCGCCGAGGGGTACACGGACTACCCGTTCGCACAGGCCTGAGCAACTCCTCGCGTCCCGCGCGCCGTGCCGGGTGGGACGCGAGGCGGCCTTCGAGGGTGATCCACGTCATGTCCTAGCGTGTCGGAGCCGACTGGGACCATGAACCATGGCCGCCACCGCCGTTCCGCCGCGAAGCCTGGAGGACGCCCTCCGGGAGGAGACGGACCTGGCCGAGATCGGCGAGGAGTTCTCCGACGGCGTGCGGGCACTGGTCGAGGAGTCCCGTGCGGAGGCCCGGGCCGCGGGGCGCCAGTACCGGTGGCTCCACCGGCTCTGGCAGCTGCAGGAGGAGGCCCGGGAGCAGCGCTGGATGGTGGAGGCGCTCTGGATGCGCCCCGAGGCGGACCGGCTGGGCCCGCACTCCCTCGAGCCCGATGAGCAGACGATGCGGGACGTGGCCGATGAGATCGGTCCGGCCCTCCGGCTTCCCGCGGGCACCGCGCTGCGCCGTGTCGAGGACGCCGTGATGCTCGTGGAGTCCCTGCCCGAGGTCCTCGAGGCCCTTGAGCAGGGTCTCGTGGGAATCCGGCAGGCGGGAGTGCTCGCCGAGCTGTGGCGCGAGCTCGTGTGGGACGCCGACGGTCTCCCGCCGGAGCTGCAGGCGCCGGTCGCGCACGTCCGTCGGATCGTCGACGAGCTGCTCCTGCGAGCACCGGACAGCACCGTGGCCCAGTTGCGCGCCCTCGTCCGCCGACGCCGTGCGGGTCTGCTGCGGGAGACCGAGGAGCAGCGCCACCGGCTGGCGCTGCGGGACCGGCGCGTGTGGGTCGAACCCCGGGAGGACGGCATGGCACAGCTGTGCGCCCTCCTGGACGCGGCCACCGCGCACGCGATCCAGGACCGGATCGACACGTTGGTCGATCGCGCCGCCCCCACCTCCCCGGTCGAAGCCTTCACACCGCAGGCTCCGGCCGCGGCGTCGCCCGCGTCGGACGGCGGGCCGTCCGAACTCGCTGCGGGGGCTCCGGAGCACCGCACGGTCCCCCAGCTGCGGGCCGACGTGCTGGCGGACCTCCTGCTCGACGGCGAGCCACCCGACCTGCCCGACCACCTGCGCGGCATCCGCGGGCACGTGACGGTCACCGTGCCCGTCCTCGCGCTCCTCCGAGGCGCAGGGGAGGGGTTCTCCGGTCCCGTCGAGGACCTGCCGCGCAGCTCCCACTGCGCGGAACTGGAGGGCTACGGGCCCATACCGGTGGGTCTGGCCGAGCGGATCGCGGCACGCGCGCCGTCCTGGTCACGGATCCTCACCCATCCCGTCACCGGGACCGTCCTGGACCGGGACCGCAGCACCTATGCGGTGCCCGCGGATCTCAAGCACCGTCTGCGAGCCAGGGACGCCACCTGCCGCTTCCCGGGCTGCCGACGTCGGGCGTCGCGCTGCGACCTCGACCACACCATCGCCTGGGCGGACGGTGGCCGGACCTCGGCGGACAACCTCGCGCACCTGTGCCGGCACCACCACCTGCTCAAGCACCGGGACGGCCCGCTGGGCCGGTGGCGGGTGGAGCACGTGGCGCCCGAGCGACCTAACCCCCGGCACCCACAACTGGGGCCTGCGAATCCGGCCCCTGAGGAATGGGGACGTGCGGACTCCCTGCACCACCACGGCGTGCTGGAGTGGATCTCGCCTGCGGGACTGGTCCACCGGACCTATCCGCAGGAGCACCACCGTCCCGCTCCGGAGCGGGCACCGTACTTCGTCCGGCTCCCCGGTCCGCGCCCAGAGCCGGATCCCGCGCCGCGTCGTGCCCCGGACTCCGCTCCAGGCTCCGCGTCCCGGTCTGGTCCTCCATCCGATCCGGCCGGCGATCCGCCGCCGTTCTGACATCCTGGACCTGGACCTGGACCTGGACCTGGACCTGGACCTGGACCCGGACCCGGACCGCCGGTGAGCCCGGATCCAGCACCCGCCATCCGCCCCTGCTCCAAGCCCCCTGCATCCACTCACGGCCCGACCTGCCCGCACGCGCCCTGCGACCCAGGCTGCACGGCCCGACCTGCCCGCACGCGCCCTGCAACCCAGGCTGCACGGCCCGACCTGCCCGCACGCGCCCTGCGACCCAGGCTGCACGGCCCGACCGGCCCGCACGCACCCATGACCGTTACCGCACGGAGAAGAGCCGCCCGTGACCACCCCGTCGCCCACCGAGATGCGCTCGGTGCTGCTCGACCTGGTCCGCCGCCGCGGATCCGAGAAGACCGTCTGTCCCTCCGAGGCCGCGCGCGCTCTGGCCCCCGACGACTGGCGCGACCTCATGGAGGACGTGCGTCAGGAGGCGTACCGGATGGCGGACGACGGGCTGGTGGACATCACCCAGCAGGGTCGCGTGGTCGACGGCCGGACGGCCCGCGGTCCGATCCGCGTCCGGCTCCGCTGATCCGGACGCGGGCCTCCGGGTAGCGTGTGGGTCATGACGACCGCACCCATCAGCACCCTCCTCGGGTCCGCCGCCCGCGCGCCGTTCGTCCTGCTCAAGCAGTTCCGGCCCCAGCGGCCCATCCACTCGGAGGGCGTGGGGCTCGAAGGCGTCCTGACCCGGACGGGGGGCGGCACCAGCGGCATCCACTGGATCGACGACGCCGGTGAGGACCCTGTGCGGGCTCGCTTCTCCCGCTCCTTCGGCTTCCCGCAGGGGTGGCCCGACATCCTGGGGCTCGCGCTGCGCTGCCCCGTGCCGCCCTCCGGGCAGATGGAGGGCCGCAGCGACGGCCGGGCCGACATCCTCCTGGCGACCGCCGGCAGCGGGCGGTTCTCCCGCTTCGCCCCGACCTTCCACCGGCACGTGCCGGACAGTGCTTTTGCCTCCTTCATGCCCTACCGCGGTCTCGGCGGCCCCGTGCTGGTCACCGCGCACCCGGAGCCCCGCACGGGGCGCCTGCCGGCCCGCCCCGACCTCTTCCGGGCGTCGGTCGCGGCCGAGCCGTGGGTCCTCGGTCTGCACTGGGCCACGCCCCTCGGGCCGTGGCACCGATTCGGGACGGTCGAGCTCGGTCCCGGCGCGCCGTTCGGGGACGACGAACGCTTCGACCCCCTGCTCAACGTCCCCACGGGCGCCGAGAACTACGACTGGACCTACCGGCTCCGGGAGCCGTCCTACACCCTCGCCCGCAGACCGCGGAGGCAGCTGCGCCGGGCGTAGAATCGGCCCATGGGACTGAGACTGAGCCCGGCAGCCACCACCGCAACCGTCCGCCGTCACGCCGTCGTGGAGTCGCCCATCGGTCCGCTGGCACTCGTCGAGGAGGCGGGTGCGCTCGTGGCGCTCTCCGTCGAGGCAGCACGCCAGGGGCCGATCCCCACCTCCTTCGGGGCACGCGACGACAGCCTCCTCCCGCACGTCCGCGAGCAGCTCGGCGAGTACTTCGCGGGACGGCTGCAGGAGTTCGACGCCGACGTCGTCCTCCACGGGACGCCGTTCCAGGTGCGCGTGTGGAACGCCCTGGCGCAGATCCCGTACGGCACGACCGGCACCTACGGGCAGGTGGCCCGCGCCATCGGGGCGCCCCGGGCCGCCCAGGCGGTCGGGGCCGCCAACGGCCGCAACCCCGTCAGCCTCCTGGTCCCGTGCCACCGGATCATCGGCGCCAACGGGCGGCTCACCGGCTACGCCGGCGGCATGGAACGCAAGGAGTACCTGTTGCGCCTCGAGGGCGCGCTGCTCTGAACTCTCACCGCTGACGCGCCACCAGGAGGACCCATGACCCGCCTCGACGACCTCGCCACCGCCAACCTCGCGAAGGCGCGTGCCTCCGGCGCCGGGCGCAGCGCGGAGCTCGTGGTCCACGACGGCGTGCTTCGGCAGACGATGATGGCGCTGTGCGCCGGCAAGGAGCTCGCCGAGCACGTCTCCCCGCCCGCCGCCACGCTGCAGCTCCTCCTCGGCCGGGTCCGGGTGCTCAAGCGCGGTCAGCTCGCCGAGGAGCTCACGGCCGGGGAGCTGCTGTCCCTCACCGACTCCCGCCACTCGGTGGAGGCGCTGGAGGACTCGGTGTTCCTGCTGACCACGGTCTCCCGGCCGTCGGACGGCTACGACCCCCGGGTGGCGTGAGCCGGAGGCTCCGGTCCTGAACGCGGGCTCAGGACGGGGCGGCAGCCCCCGGGCTCAGAACGCGTAGCGGACGTCGCAGTACGGCAGCTTCTCGTGCAGCAGGTCCAGGAACTGCTCCAGGTAGCGCTGCTTGTCCCGGAACCGGTACCGCACGTTCAGGGCTCCGTTCTGGGAGCGCTTCGTCTCCTGGAGATCCGGGCGCCACAGCACCTCCTCGGCCTTGGGGTGCCACTGCGTGTTGACCTCGTGGAGCTGGGCGTTGTGGGTCAGGAAGATGACCTCCGAGGCCAGCTGCTCCTTGGCCGCCGCGCTCAGACCGTCGTCGAGCTGCTCGAAGAGCTCGGCCCAGTCCTCCAGCCACGTGTCCGTGACGATCACCGGCGAGAAGTTCACGTGCACCTCGTACCCGGCCGCCACGAAGTCGTCGATGGCGGCGATCCGCTCCGGCACCGGCGTGGTCCGGATGTCCGTCAGCTTGGCCAGGTGCGCCGGCATCAGCGAGAACCGCACCCGGGTCCGCCCCTGCGGGTCCCAGTCCAGCAGCTCCCGGTTGACGTACTTCGTGGCGAAGGACGCCTTCGCCGTGGGGTGGCGGCGGAACAGGTCCACGAGGTCCTGCACGTTGTCGCTGAGCAGCGCGTCCACCGAGCAGTCGCTGTTCTCCCCGAGGTCGTAGACCCACGCGTCCGGGTCGCACTGGTTGGGCTCCGGCTTGGTGCCCTGCCGGCCGATGTGCCGGTCCAGGTAGCCGGTGATCTGCTCGATGTTGGCGAAGACCGTCACCGGATTGCTGTAGCCCTTCCGGCGGGGCACGTAGCAGTAGGCGCACGCCATGGCGCACCCGTTGGCCGTGGACGGCGCGATGAAGTCCGCCGACCGGCCGTTGGGCCGCGCCGCCAGCGACTTCTTGACCCCCAGCACCAGGGCCTCGCGCTTGATCCGCACCCACCGCCGCGCGTTGGTCTCGTCCCCGTGCAGCTCCGGGATCTGCCAGTGGCTCGGCACCTCCACCAGGGTGGCGTCCGGCCACCGCTCGAGGACCTGCCGCCCCCGGGGCAGCTCGGCGGCGGCCGGCTCGTAGTAGATGCGGGTGATGTCGACCATGGACGGTTCCGGGGGCATGAGGACGAGTCTAGGAACCGCCTCCGACAGCCGGTTCGCCGAATCCTCCCCGGGATTGGACAGTGGACTTCACACCGGGTGGCCGCCAGGATGGCATCAGGGTCGGACCGCGCCGACCGCACCGACCCCGAGGGAGCTCCTCCATGAAATCCGTATGGCTCGACACGTACGAGGTGCCGTCCACCGCGTCCGACCAGTTCGTCCCGGGGGCGCACTACGACACGGTCGTGGCGGGTGCCGGGCTGACCGGGCTGACCACCGCGGTGCTGCTGGCGCGTGCGGGCCAACGGGTCGCCGTGCTCGAGGCCCGCTCCGTGGGGGCCGTCACCACGGGCAACACGACGGCGAAGCTGTCCCTGCTGCAGGGCACCACGCTCTCCCAGATCCACCGGCACCAGTCGGACAAGGTGCTGCGCGCCTACGCGGACGGGAACCGCGAGGGCATGGACTGGCTGGTCCGCTTCCTCGAGGAGCGCGGGGTCCCGTTCCAGCGCCGCGCCGCGTACACCTACGCCACGACGTCCAAGGGCGCCTCCGCCCTGCGCAAGGAGCTCGAGGCCGCCCGCGTCGCCGGTCTGCACATGAACTGGACCCGCGACACCGGCCTCCCCTACAAGGTCTCCGGTGCCATCACGATGCCGGACCAGGTCCAGTTCCACCCCATGGAGGTGCTCGGCGCCCTCGTCGCCGAGCTGAAGGAGCGCGGGGGCACGCTCGTGGAGGGCGTCCGGATCACCGGCGCCGGCGTCCGCTCGCCCCTGACGGTGCAGACCTCGAAGGGGCCGGTGCGCGCCGACCGGCTCGTGCTCGCCACGGGCACCCCGGTCCTGGACCGCGGCGGGTACTTCGCGAAGCTCTCCCCGAACCGCTCCTACGCCCTGACCTACCGGGTGCCCGGGGCGCCGGGGTCCATCCCGGAGGGCATGTACATCACCGCGGACAGCCCCGCACGAACCCTGCGCACCGTGCCGGTCGACGGGGAGGAGCTGCTGCTGGTGGGCGGCAACGACCACGTGGTGGGGCGCTCCGCCTCCCCGCAGGCCGCCGTGGACGACCTCGAGTCCTGGACGCAGCGCTGGTTCCCCGGGGCCGAGCGCACCCACGCGTGGGCGGCGCAGGACTACCAGTCGGTCAACCTGATCCCCTTCATCGGCGCCCTGCCCCGCGGCGGCGGCAACATCTACCTCGCCACCGGATACAACAAGTGGGGGATGAGCAACGCCGTCGCCGCGGCGATCGCGCTGAACGCCGAGATCACCGGCGGCAGCGTGCCGTGGGCCGAGACGCTGGGGCGGCGGGTGACCTCGCCGTCGGACATCCTCACCGCTCTGCGCGTCAACGCGGGCGTGGGTCTCAACGCGCCCAAGGACTGGCTCAAGGCCGAGCTCAAGGAACTGCCCGGTGGGGCGCCCGCGGAGGGACAGGGCGTCGTCGGCCGTGAGCACGGCCGTCCTGTGGCCGTGTCCACCGTCGACGGGACCACCTGCAAGGTCTCCGGCGTCTGCACGCACCTCGGCGGCGTGCTGCGCTGGAACGACGCCGAGCGCTCGTGGGACTGCCCCCTGCACGGTTCCCGGTTCGCCGCCGACGGCTCCCTGCTCGAAGGTCCTGCCGTGAAGGACCTGCCCCGCCCCGGGCACTGACCCGGTCGCG
>NZ_BAAGPL010000009.1:69450-118509 GCF_054784195.1 Kocuria himachalensis | reverse complement strand
AGGATGGGGGCCGCCGCTGCGTCCGGGGACGTGCTGTCCGGAGGACCTACTTCTTGGAGGAGGTCTCCTCGAGCTTCAGCGCCACGCCGATCGCGAAGAAGGTCGGGGTCCACTCGCCCACGAAGAGGCCCCAGCGGTCGGCCTGGGGCTTGGACTTGCTCTTGCCGAGGCTGATCGTCCAGGAGAGGACCGACAGGCCGATGGAGGCGAAGCCCGCCGCGTAGGCGTGCTCGCTGCGGACACCAAGGTTCTGGATCGTGCTGATCATGGAAGTACCTCTTTCATGTGGCGGTCACCGGGAACGGTGAGCTCCTCGAGCGGTGTCCGCCCAGTCTCACACGAAACAGGAGAATACGAAAGCAGGCTGACTATAAAGTCGGCTGGGAACGGGAAGCGTGTGCTCAGCGCAGGGTGCGCCGGACCATCATGGGCCGACCACCAGGGGACCGGCTCCCAGAATCCGGCGTTGAGCCGTCCTGAGCCGTCTCGCGCATGCTGCTCCCTCTCGTGGTGCTGCCGCGGCAGCCGGAGAGCAGGTGCCCGCGGCGCCCGGTCAACCACTCGAGAGCGCGACGGGACCGGGGGCCGGCGGGCCAGTGCGGGGAGATCCTTCCGTCGATGTGGGCGGATGTGGGGTCGCCCGAACGCCTATTAACGGATGCAAAAAACTGTTTCCTCATGCAAACTGATTCATACCCGACCCGGTGGTGTCCACCACCCCGGTCGGGGGGACGTCGAACCGGTCGGGGGGCCGGTGGCGTCCTCGACCCGGAGCGAAGGAGCTTCCGGGCCGGGCCGATCATTCCTGGGGGGAAAAATGTTGCCATCCGTCGTGGGTGCTCTGCTGAGCACCGTCGTCCTCGTCTACGTCCTGTCGACCACCGCCTACACGCGGCACAAGCGGTTCATCGCCGGGGCCAGGTCGCTGCGCCAGGCCATCGTCGTCGTCTACTCGGTGTTGCTGGTGCTCAACCTGTGGTGCGCCACGGTCATGCCCGTGACTCTGGTCTGCGACGCGATCGCGGTGGCCACCCTGGTCGCCACCGGTGTCTTCGGCTTCGCCATCGCCGAGCGGCGGATCCCGGCCACCACCGTGGTCGAGCGACGGAGGGTGCTGGCCATCGGGGCCCACCCGGACGACCTCGAGCTCGCCTGCGGGGCGACCCTGGCCAAGCTGGTGGACACCGGTCACGAGGTCCGCGGCCTGGTGATGAGCTCCGGGGAGGTCGGCGGCAACGCCGGGGTGCGCCCGGCCGAGGCCCAGCGCGGCGCCTCGTTCCTCGGCCTCACGGGGCTGCGGGTGCACGACTTCCCGGACACCAAGCTGGAGGCGGCCAGCAACGACATGGTCCGGGCCATCGAGGCCGCGATCCGGGAGTTCGAGCCGGACGTGATCTTCACCCACTCCGCCCACGACCAGCACCAGGACCACTACGCGGTGCACCAGGCCACCCTGCGCGCCGCCCGGGCCCACCACTCGATCCTGTGCTACGAGTCCCCGTCGGTGACCCGCGACTTCGACCCGTCCGTGTTCGTGGACATCGACGGCTACGTCGACGTCAAGGTCGAGGCCGTGCTCTCCCACCGGGACCAGGCCGGCAAGCCCTACATGACCCCCGGGCGGGTCCGCGGCATGGCCGCGTTCCGCGGAGCGCAGGCCAAGAACACCAACGCGGAGGCCTTCGAGCCGGTCCGCCTGCTCGGCTCCGCGATCGGCGACCTCTAGGTCCCGGGGTGCCGAGGTCGTCCCGCGGACATCCCGGCACCCCGGCGGACCCGGACGGAGAGACCGACGGCGACTCCGGCCGTGGACCCCACCGGCGTTCCCGACGGAGCTCCCGTCCGGGACCCCGAGGGTGTTTCCGGCGACGGCCCCGGCGACGGCCGCCGCGACGGCTCGGCGGCGCCCGGCCGCGCTCCGGCCGGCGCCTCCCGCTCAGACGGGCCCGGAGCTGCCGGCCGGGTACTCGAGCAGCGGGACTCGGCCGTCCTCGAAGGCGGCGAGCACCTCGTCGACGATGCGCCATCCCTGCTCCGACGCGTCCCCGCGGACGCCGAAGGTGTGGTCGCCCTCGAGGATGCCCCGCAGCACGCTGCCGTAGGCGGTCAGGCCCGGCCGGGCCATCCCGGACGAGAGCGTCACCCGGGTCATCCCGCGGGAGTCGAAGGGCCCGCCCACGTTCAGCTCCAGGCTCAGCTGCTCCTCCTCGAGGCCCATGCGCAGGACGTTCGGGGCCACGTCCCCCGAGCGGGGCAGCTGCTCGTAGTCGTGCGGCGGGCGGCGGAACGTGATCGCGATCTCCTGGCGGGGGTTGCCGACCGCCTTGCCCGAGCGCAGGGTGACCGGCACGCCGTTCCAGCGCCACGTGTCGACCTCGAGGACCACCTGCGCGAACGTCTCCGTCCCGCGCCCCGGGTCCACGCCGTCCTCGGCCGTGTAGTCGGGCAGCTCCCGGCCGTCCACGCTGCCGGCGGTGTAGCGGCCACGGGCCGCGGCCCCCGCGACATCGTCCTGCCAGAGCTTCGTGGCCCGCAGCACGTGGCTGGTCAGCGTGGGGATCTCCACCTGGTCGAAGGAGGAGGGCGGTTCCATCATGACGAGGGCCATGACCTGCAGCAGGTGGGACTGGATCATGTCCCGCAGCGCCCCCGTGGCGTCGTAGAACCCCGCACGTCCCTCCAGGCCCAGGGTCTCGTCGAAGACGATCTCCACGGACTCCACGTGCTCCCGGCTCATGAGCGGCTCCAGCAGCCGGTTGGCGAAGCGCAGCCCCACGAAGTTGAGCACCGCCGGCATGCCCAGGAAGTGGTCCACCCGGAAGGTCCGCTCCTCGGGGACGATCCGGCCCACGAGCCGGTTCAGCTCCCGGGCGGTCTCCGTGTCGGAGCCGATCGGCTTCTCGAGGGCCAGCACCAGGTCCTCCGGCAGGTCCATCCCGGCCATGACCTCGCACGCCTGCGCGGTGACCGCCGGGGGCAGGGCGAAGTACAGGCAGACCGGGCCCTCGACGTCGTCGAGCAGGCGGGCGAGGTCCCCGGCATCGGTGACGTCGCCGGCCACGTAGCGGGCGGTCTCCCGCGTGTGCGCGGCGGCGGGCCCGGAGGCGCCGACGGCGTCGAAGGCCTCCGCCACGACCTGCTCCCACCCGTCCGCGGGCTCGCGGGAGGATCCGACGACGTCGATCCGCAGCTCCGGCTGCGAGCTGAGCAGCGTGCCCAGCCCCGGCAGGAGCAGGCGGGACGTGAGGTCGCCGGTGGCGCCGAGAACGATCAGGGTCCTGATGGTGGTCATGCCAGCACGGTACCCCGGCCTCCGAGGAGCACGCCTCCCGTCCCGCCGGCCCGGGCGGCCCGCGGCGACGGCGACGGCGCTGTGCCGACCGGACGCCGGGTCGAGGCTGGTTGAATGGGCGGATGAGCGACCACGCGACCCGGCCCCCGTCCACCCCCCTGGAGGACTACGCCCTGCTGTCCGATCTGCACACCGGGCCGCTCGTGTCCCGGGACGGCAGCGTCGACTGGCTGTGCTTCCCCCGCTTCGACTCGCCGTCGGTCTTCGGGGCCCTGCTGGGCACGCCCGAGGACGGGTGCTGGAAGCTCTCCGCCGTCGACGGCGAGGTCACGTCCCGCCGCTACCTGCCCCGCACGTTCGTGCTCGAGACGACGTGGCGCACCCCCACCGGGACCGTCGTGGTGACCGACTTCCTGCCCCCCGTGGCCGCCGGGGACGACCACCCGGACCACGCCGACCTCGTGCGGCGGGTCGAGTGCATCTCGGGGACGGTCGAGGTGGAGCACGACCTGCGGATCCGCTTCGACTACGGTCGCGCCCTGCCCTGGACGCGACGGGTCGACATCGACGGCAACGGCACGTGCGGGCAGCTCTCGATCGCCGGCCCGGACGCCCTGCTCCTGACCGGACCGATGCTGCACGCCGAGGACTTCCCGCGCGTCGACCCGCTCGAGGACGCCGTCCGGAACGGGACGGGGCACCCCGACGAGGACGAGGGCGTCGTCGCCGACCGGCTCGGCGGGCGCTTCCCGCTCTCGTCGGGGGAGTCCCTCGACTGGGTGCTGACCTGGCACGAGTCCCACCACCCGCTGCCCACCCCCGTGGACCCCGCCGCCGCCCTCGACCGGGCGGTGTCCTTCTGGACCGAGTGGTCCTCGCACGTGAGCACCCACAAGCGCCACGAGCAGGCGGTCCTGCGCTCGCTGCTCGTGCTGCGGGCCCTCACCCACCGCGGGACCGGGGGGATCGTCGCGGCGCCCACCACCTCGCTGCCCGAGGAGTTCGGGGGATCGCGCAACTGGGACTACCGCTACACGTGGCTCCGGGACGCCGCCCTGACCATCGAGGTGCTCGTCGCCCACGACTTCACCGACGGCGCGCTGCACTGGCGCAACTGGTTGCTGCGGGCCGTGGCCGGGGACCCCGACCAGGTCCAGATCATGTACGGCCTGGCGGGGGAGCGGCGACTGCCCGAGAGCGAGCTGGGCCACCTCGGCGGGTACGAGGCCTCGACTCCCGTGCGGATCGGCAACGGCGCGGTGGGCCAGTACCAGGCGGACGTCGTCGGGGAGGTCATGCTCGCGCTCGCCGCCCTCCGGGACGCCGGTGTGGAGGAGGACCAGTGGTCGTGGGGCCTGCAGAAGAACCTGCTGCGCTTCTGCGAGCGCAACTTCGACCGGGCCGGCCACGGGATCTGGGAGATGCGCGGGAACGCCGGGTTCTTCGTGCACGGGCGCGCCATGATGTGGGCGGCCTTCGACCAGGGCGTGCGCGCCGTCGAGGAGCACGGGTTCTCTGGGCCGGTGGAGCGGTGGCGGGACCTGCGGGACCGGCTGTGCGCCGAGATCCTGGAGCACGGCTTCAACACGGAGCTGAACACGTTCACACAGACCTACGACAACACCGAGGTGGACGCCTCGCTGCTGCAGCTGCCGCACACGGGCTTCGTGACCTACGACGACCCGCGGATGCTCGGCACCGTGGCCCGGATCGAGCGGGACCTGCGGGGAGCGCACGGTCTGGTCCACCGCTATCGGACCGCCTCCGGCCTGGACGGTCTCGAGGGCGACGAGTACCCGTTCCTCATCTGCACGTTCTGGCTCGTGGAGCAGTACGCGCGCAGCGGCCGGGTGGACGACGCCGGCGAGCTCCTGGAGCAGCTCGCGGGCTACGCCAACGACCTGGGCCTCTACGCCGAGGAGTACGACCCCGTGAGCAGGCGGCTCGCCGGGAACTTCCCCCAGGCGTTCAGCCACCTCGGGTTCATCCGCGCCGTCGACGCCGTGGTGCGGGCGCGGGCCGGCGTGAACCTCGCGGAACGGCTCGAGGCCTAGGCGCGGCATCGGCACGGCGCCCGCACGACAACCGCGGGACGACGGCCGGGTTCCGGCAGGGCGGGGGCGCGGACGTCGGCACGGAGCAGGACGGATCGAGGAGAACGGACCGCATGAGCACCTTCGACCGAGCGGCGGGCCTGCCGCACGACCTCACCGACGACCTCGTCGACGGACTCGGGGTGGAACGGGCCTCTCCTCTCGCCGGGGGCGACACCGCGTCGGCCTTCCGCCTGGAGACGGCACGGGGACCCCTGTTCGCGAAGACCATGGCGGACCCGCCAGCCGGGATGATGGCGGCGGAGGTCGCCGGCCTGCAGGCCCTGCGGGAGCACGTGCCGGAGGCCCTCGGGGTGCCGGAGGTCGTGCGGTGGACGGACGACGGCATCGTCCTCGAGTGGATCGACGAGGCCCCGGGCCGGCGTCGGCCCGGCACCGAGGAGGAGTGCGGGCGCGGGCTCGCGGGGCTGCACCGCACGCAGGGAAAGGCCTTCGGCGGGCTCGCCCCGGAGCTGCCCGCGAGGATCGGGTCCTTCCAGGTGGACCTGTCCCCGACCCAGGACTGGGCGGCGTTCCTGCTCGACCGGCGGATCCGCCCATTGCTGCGGGACGCGCTCGCGGCCGGCCGGATCGCTGCGCACGCCGCGGACCTGCTCGAGGAGCTCGCCCCACGGGCCGAGGAGCTCGCCGGTCCGCAGGAACCGCCCACCCTGGTGCACGGCGACCTGTGGGCCGGCAACCGACTCGTGGACGTCCGCGGGCGGAACTGGCTGATCGACCCGTCGGCACACTGGGGGCACCGCGAGGTCGACATCGCGATGATGCTGCTGTTCGGGGGCTTCGGCGAGGAGTGCCTGGCCGCCTACGACGCCGAGCACCCGCTCGCGCCCGGCTGGCAGGAGCGGGTGCCGTGGTACCAGCTGCCGCCGCTGCTGGTGCACGCCGTCCGGTTCGGCGGCGGCTACGGGGACGCGGCGGTGCGGGCGCTCCTTCGGCTGCGCGGCTGACCCGCGGCGCGGGAAATCGGTGGCGGGGGCTCGCGGAGGACCCTCAGTGCTGCTCGTCCGCCGTTCGATCGGTGTGCGCAGTCCGATCGGCCCGGTGCTGGTCGGCGCCGATCCGACCCGCACCGTTCCGGCCGGCGCCGTGCTGGGCGGTGCCGTCCCGGACGCCGGCGCGCCGGCGGAGGTACGCGGTGGCCAGCACGACCAGGACCGCCGCCGCGGCGGCGCCCCAGGCCAGGAGCATGGACCGCGGCTCGTCCGTGGCCCGGCCGACCGCGATCCAGGACAGCCCCCACGCGGAGGCGGCGGCCACGGCCCACCGGCCGCCGACCCGCCTCTGGATGGCGGCGACGACCGCGGCGAGCACGAGCACGACGCCGACGCCGATCCACTCGGCGCCCCGGCCCTCCTGCGGGACGCCCGAGGCCACGAGGGCGGCCGCCACGTTGGCGGCCGTCGCGACGGACACCCATCCCAGGTACAGCCCGAAGGTGCCGTCGACCACGAGCAGGTCGAGCGGGCCGCGCCGGCCGGGGAGCTCGGTCAGGCGCACCACCAGCAGGCCCAGGACCAGCACCAGGGCGACGATGACCCCGACACTGGTCCAGATCCAGCCCTGCTGGGTGACCAGCAGCCAGCCGGCGTTGAGGAGCATGGACGCCGCCGCGAGCCAGCCGGTGGCGCGGGCCCGGGGGTCCGTCGCCCGCGAGGGCAGCCACTGCCAGACGGTGTAGGCGAACAGTCCCAGGTAGATCACCGACCAGATCGAGAACGCCGTGCCGGCCGGGGCGAGCAGGGTGGCGTCCGCGGAGAGGCTGCCGCCGGACGACTCCTCGACCCGGGTGCCGAAGATGCCGATCCCGACGAGCGTGCCCAGCAGGCACGCGATCTCGCTGACGGTGACCACGACCTGCCGGACGCGGTCCGCGGTGGTGGGCCGCAGCCCGGTGCGGCGGGTGCTGGCGGGGGAGGCGGTCACGGCGGGACCTTTCTCGAGTGGCGCGGGTCGGGAGTCACGGAGCGGGAAGGGCGGAGCGGGAAGGGCGGAGCGGGAAGGGCGGAGCGGGAAGGGCGGAGCGGGAAGGGCGGAGCGGGAAGGGCGGAGCGGGAAGGGCGGAGCGGGAAGGGCGGAGCGGGAAGGGCGGGAGGCGCGGAGCGGAAGTCACAGGCCGGGAGGCGCGGATCGGCGGATGTGGATCAGTGGGCACGGGCCGAGGACCCGGACCCCTGTCCGCCACGGTAGGCCCTGGACCTGGGCGCCGCCAGGGACGATGCGGTGCCTGAGGGACTCCGGCGCCCGGGACGCCCCGGTGCCCGGCCGGCGGCCGGGCCGTTCCCCTAGAGTGGCCGGATGGAACCCGAGCACAGTCCCCGGCCCGTCGTGGGCCTTCTCGGCGCCACCGGCATCACCGGGCGTGTGGCGCTGGCCCATCTCCTGGCGCGGGCGCCCGAGGCGGGAGTGGACGTCGTCGTCGGCGCCCGGGACCCCGAGCGCGTCCGCGCCCTGTGCGCCGACCGGCACCTCCCCGTCCCCGAGGTCCTGCACGCCGACATCGCCGACCCCGACTCCCTGCGCGCGTTCGTCCGCCGGGTCGACGTGCTGGTCGACCTCGCCGGGCCCTACACGCGGCTGGCGCCCCCGGTGCTCGCCGCGTGCGTCGCGGAGGAAACCCACTACGTCGACGTGACGGGAGAGTCCCAGCTCGTGCACCGGACCGACCGGGACCTGCACGAGGCCGCGCGGGCCGCCGGGGTCACGCTCGTGCACACGGCGGGCTTCGAGGCCCTGCCCGCCGACGTCCTCGTCGACGCCGCCCGCCGGCACGCCGCCGCCCGGGGCGAGACCCTGCGCACCGCGGACGTCGTGACCTCCGTGCGCACTCCACCCGGGACCGGATTCTCGGAGTCGGTCTCGGGCGGGACCGTGCAGAGCCTCGTCGAGGTGCTGCGGGACCCCGACCCCGCCCGCACCGGGGACGTCGCCGCCCGCCTCCCGGACCCGGCGCCGGGCAGCGGGACCGCCGCGGACCCCGACGCCGTCCGCGCGTTCAGCCCGCTGCGCCTGCGCGCCCGGACCGCCGGCGGCCGGGTGCTCGCGGCCATGAGCCCGCTCGCGGCGATCAACCCCCCGGTGGTGCACCGCACCCAGGCCCTCAGTCCCGTCCCGGGGGCCGCCGCGCACCCCGTGGCCTTCCGCGAGGCCATGGACGTCGGCCGCGCGGGCGGGCTCCGAGGGGCCGGGCGCTTCGCCGCGGCCGTGGCGGTGGCCGTCTTCCAGGCGCTCGCCGGTCTCGCCACCGGCCTGCCGCACCCGGTGCGGGCGCGGCTCGCCGACGTCCTGGCGGAGGTCCTGCCGCAGGTCGGGACGGGTCCGGTGGGCGATGTGCGCACCGGCTGGTCCTGGACGACCCGCGGGGTGTTCACCACCCACGAGGGCAGCAGCTTTCCCGCCGTGCTGGAGGCGGAGGGCAACCCCGGCTACGGCACCACCCCGTGGCTGACCACGGAGCTCGCCCTGCGCATGGCGGTGCACGGCGTCCCGGACGCCGCCCTCGGCTCGAGCACGCCCGCCCTGGCCCTGGACGGCGATCTCGACGCCCTGCGCCCGGCCCGGGTGCGGATCACGGTCGGTTGAGCGCGGCCGCTCGAGCGCGGCCGGCGGGGCACGGGGGGCCGAGCGCGGCCGGCGGGGCACGGGGGGCCGAGCGCGCGCCGGCGTGGCACCGTGGGCCGAGCGCGCGCCGGCCCCCGTCCCTCGCGAGGGACGGGGGCCGGCGGCACGTCCGCGGTGGGCGGGACTACGGCTTGAGCACCACCTTGATGCAGCCGTCCTCCTTCTTCTGGAACTTCTCGTACATCTCCGGGGCCTGCGACAGCGGGACCTGGTGGGTCGCCAGGTCGAGGACGCCCAGCGGGTCCGAGGGGTCGTCCACGAGCGGCAGGAGCTCGTCGACCCAGAACTTCACGTTGCACTGGCCCATGCGCATCTGGATCTGCTTGTCGAACAGCGTGAGCATCGGCATGGGGTCCTTCATGCCGCCGTACACGCCGCTGAGCGAGATGGTGCCGCCGCGCCGGACGGCGTCGATGGCGGTGTACAGCGCGCTGAGCTTGTCCACCCCGGCCGTCTCCATCGCCTTGCGGCCCAGGGGGGACGGCAGGAGCCCGACCGCCTTGTGGGCCACACCGGCCACGTGGGAGCCGTGGGCCTCCATCCCGACCGCGTCCACCACGGAGTCCGGGCCGCGGCCGTCCGTGAGGTCCTTCAGCCGCTCGGCCACGTCGCCGGAGGAGTCCAGCGTCTCGATGCCGTGGCGCTCGGCCATGGCCCGGCGCTCGGCGACCGGGTCCACCGCGAGCACGCGGTAGCCCAGGTGCCGGCCGATCCGGGCGGACATCTGGCCGATCGGGCCCAGGCCCAGCACGGCCAGGGAGCCGCCCTCCGGGGGAGCGGCGTACTTCACGGCCTGCCACGCGGTGGGCACCACGTCGGACAGGTAGAGGTAGCGCTCGTCCTCACCGGTCTCGGGGACCTTGATGGGCCCGTAGTCGGCGTGCGGCACCCGCAGGTACTCGGCCTGGCCGCCCGGCACGGAGCCGTAGAGCCGCGAGTAGCCGAGGAACGCCGCGCCGCTGTTGTACTCGCGGACCTGGGTGGTCTCGCACTGCGACTGCAGCCCCTGGTTGCACATGAAGCAGTGCCCGCAGGAGACGTTGAACGGGATGACCACGCGGTCCCCGGCCTTAATGTGGGTGACGGCCGAGCCGACCTCCTCGACGATGCCCATCGGCTCGTGGCCGATGATGTCGCCCTTGTCCATGAACGGGCCCAGCACCTCGTACAGGTGCAGGTCCGACCCGCAGATCCCGCTCGACGTGATCCGCACGATCGCGTCCGTGGGCTCCTGGATCTGCGGATCCGGAACCTCCTCGACGCTCACCGAGCGCTTTCCCTGCCATGTCAGAGCCTTCATCGATCCTCCTTCTCAGAGCCGCCCTTCCGGTCCGGAACGACAGCATGCTGATCTGTTCGGTTGGCCCCAGCCTACTCGGCGGTGTCCGCGCCCGCATAGTGCGCGGCCTCGGCCGAGGTCTCGCCGCGGAGGAAGTACGCCCCCACCGAACCGGCCAGGGTGGCGAAGACGGCCACGGAGTAGAGCGCCAGCACCACCTCCAGCACACGGGGAAAGACCCCCTGCGCCCCGAGCTCCCGGCCCGTGACGGTGGACATCGCAGCGTCTGACAGCGCCGTTCCGTATCCCGCGTAGTGGCCGAGGACGTACAGCAGCTGGCTCGAGACCAGGACGACGACGCCGGTGACCGCTGCGAGCCAGCCGATCCGGCTGGACAGCAGCTTCCCCGCCGAGCGGGAGCCCCGCACCCCGGCCGAGAGCACGCTCCCCGCCCGCGTCAGCCGGGTGAACCGGAGCAGCCGGGCGGCCTGCAGTGCGCGGACGAAGCGCAGGAAGGGCAGCAGGAGGAACAGCACCTGCCACCAGTTGCGCTTCCAGAACCGGACGGAGAACCGGGCGATGTAGGCCCGGAGCAGGAACTCGCCGACGAACACGGCCCAGAAGAGCCAGCCGACCACGTTGAGGGCGGCCACGAGCCCGGGGTCCTCGGCGAGCAGCTGGCCCAGCACCACGAACAGGAACAGGACGCCCAGGATGCCCATCGGCCGGTCGAGCCGGCGTGAGAGCCCCTCCGCGAGGCCGAGCTGCTCGGCCTCGTCGACCGGCCGCCGGTGCTGGTGCCGGGCGTCCTCGTTCCGCTCCACTGCTGTCCTCTCCGTCGGGCCGGCCGGTCCTGGCCCCACGGTAGGTCACGTGCCCGGGCCTCGCCCGCCCCGCCCGCCCGCCCGATCCTCGGGCGCAGCCGCCCGATCTGCCCTCTCCGTGTCCCGGAGGGGCTGCGGTCCCTGCCGCAGACCCGCGGCCCCCGTGGGGAACGAGCGCGCGTCGGGAGCGCAGAGGGGGCGCTCCACCTGCTGTCGGAGTGAGCCATTGCACTTTGTGCAACGTTGCACAGAGTGCACGCTTGCACGTAGTGTCAGCACTCGTGACGAATCTGCCCGCCGAGCCGGCCCAGGACCGCCCCCCGGAGGACCGGCGGGAGGCGGTGAAGTACCACAACCGCCGCGCCATCATCGACGCCGCCGCCGCTCTGGCCGCGGAGCGGGGACTGGGCCGCTTCACCGTCAACGACCTCGCCGGGCGGGCCGGGGTCTCCCGGCGCACGATCTTCAACCACTTCGCCTCCGCGGACGACGCCGTCTACGCGCGCTTCAGCGAGCTGCTCGGAGTGTTCGTCGACAACTTCGCGCGGGTCGTGGCGGCCACCCCGCCGCCTGCGAACCCCAGCCCCGGAGCCGTCCTCGAGCAGCTGGCCGACGTCATCGAGCGCACCGAGCTGATTCCTGCCATGTGTCACATCGCCCACCTCATGGGCGCGAGCGAGGACAGCCCCATCACCGCGATGTGGGCGCACGAGGTGTTCCAGACCCTCACCGCCCGGCTGGCCTCCGAGATCACCGACCGGGTCCCCGGCGCGCCCCCCTTCACCGTGGACCTGCTCGCGAGCCTGCTGCTCCACGCCCTGGCCGTCGCCTTCGAGCGGTGGGCCGAGGAGACCGGCGCGGTGGACACCCCGGACAGCCGCGCGACCTGGCAGCGGCTGGTGCGCACAGCCGTGGACCGCCTGCGCCACGGCTTCGCGGACTGACCCGCACCGCCGTGGACCGCCTGCGCCACGGCTTCGCGGACTGACCCGCACCCACGACCCGCCTTCCCGGCACGAGCTTCCCGGCACGAGATCCCTGAGACGACAGTCCGCACACGACCGTCCTGACACGACCGTCCTGACACGACCGACAGAGAAGAGACATGGCACATCTGCTGTACCGACTCGGGCGCTTCGCCGCCCGCCGCGCCTGGGCCGTGGTCGCGGCCTGGGCGGCGGTCCTGCTCCTCGCCGGCGGCGCCTTCGCGACCTTCGGCGGGC
The DNA here is from genome assembly GCF_054784195.1 of Kocuria himachalensis. Taxonomy (NCBI): domain Bacteria; kingdom Bacillati; phylum Actinomycetota; class Actinomycetes; order Micrococcales; family Micrococcaceae; genus Kocuria; species Kocuria himachalensis. The sequence continues at coordinate 106,159 of NZ_BAAGPL010000009.1, read as the reverse complement.
AGCTGACCAACGCGATCACCGTTCCCGGCACCGAGACCCAGCGGCTGGCCGACCGCCTGCAGACCGAGCTCCCCGACGCCGGCCACGGCACCGGCCGGATCGTGTTCCAGACCGAGGACGGCGACCCGTTCGGCGCCGGCCAGCGCGAGCAGATCGGCGAGGCGCTCGCCGCGGCGGAGGAGTCCCCGGGCGTCGACGGCGTCCTGGACCCGTTCGCCGCGCAGGACGAGCGCGAGGCGCAGGAGCAGCAGCTCGCGGACGGGCGCGAGCAGGCGGCCGACGGCCGCGCGCAGCTCGACGCCGCCGAGGGCACGCTCGACAAGAACCAGGAGAGGCTCGACGCCGCCCGCGAGCAGGCCGAGCGGGCCGACGCCCCCGACCAGGTCCTGGACGAGCTCGACGACCGCCAGGAGGCCCTCGACGACGGCCGCGCGGAGCTCGAGCGCAACCGGGAGCGGCTCGCGGACGGGCTGCCCGAGCTCGACCGCGGCGAGCGGATGATGGCCCTGGCCGCGGAGACCCGCACGGTCTCCGCGGACGGGACCACCGCGATGGCCGTGGTGACCTTCACCGCCGAGCAGCAGGCGGTCACCGCGGAGGAGAAGGAGTCCCTCCAGGCCGCCGTGGACGGCACGGAGATCGAGGGCGTGCAGGTCGACTACTCCCTGGAGATCGCCCAGGACATCTCCCAGCTCGTCGGCCCCGCCGAGATCATCGGTGTGGCCATCGCCGGGATCGTGCTGCTGGCCATGCTCGGCACCCTCGTGGCCGCCGGCCTGCCCATCCTGATGGCGCTCACCGGCGTGTCCGTCGGCGCCCTGGGGGTGCTGTCCTTCTCCGGGGTCCTGGACATGATGTCCGTGACCCCGATGCTGGGCGTCATGCTAGGCCTGGCCGTGGGCATCGACTACTCGCTGTTCATCCTCAACCGGCACCGCCAGCAGCTGCTGGCCGGCACGGAGCTGCACGAGTCCATCGGCCTGGCCACCGGGACCTCCGGCAACGCGGTGGTCTTCGCCGGGCTGACCGTCATCATCGCCCTGGCCGCGCTCAACGTCACCGGCATCCCGTTCCTGGGCGTCATGGGCACCGCGGCGGCGATCTGCGTGGCCGTGGCCGTGCTGATCGCCGTGACCCTCACCCCGGCGCTGCTGTCCCTCGTGGGCGGACGCCTGCTCTCCGCCCGCGCCCGGGCCCGCGCCGCCCGCCGGCCCGCCCACCTCGGGGAGCCCCGCCCCGGGGTGGCCACCCGCCACCCGGTGCTGACCCTCGTGGCCGGCGTGCTCGCGCTCGTCGTCGTCGCGCTCCCCGCGGCCTCGATGCGCCTGGGCCTGCCGGACGCCTCCTCCGAGCCCGAGGACTCCACCCAGTACCGCACCTACCAGGTCCTCGACGAGAAGTTCGGCGCCGGCGCCAACGGCCCGCTGCTCGTGGTCGCCGACTTGCCGGAGGGCACGGACGCGTCCGGGGCCGCCGAGCTGCAGCTCACCGTGGGCGAGGAGCTCATGGCGAACGACGACGTCGTCTCCGTGGTCCCGGCCGGCCTGTCGGAGGACCACCGGACCGCCGCGTTCCAGGTCGTGCCCGTGGACGGCCCCGCCGCCGAGTCCACCGAGGAGCTCGTCAACGACCTGCGCGCCCTGTCCCCCGCCCTGGAGGAGGAGCACGGTGTGGGCATCGGCGTCACCGGCCAGACCGGCGGCAACATCGACGTCTCCCAACTGCTGGCCGACGCGCTGCCGCTCTACCTCACCGTGGTGATCGGGCTGTCCCTGGTGCTGCTGGTGCTCGTCTTCCGCTCGATCCTCGTGCCGGTCGTCGCGACCGCCGGGTTCATGCTCTCCCTCTTCGCCGCGTTCGGCGCGGTGGTGGCGATCTACCAGTGGGGCTGGCTGGGCGGGCTCCTCGGCGTGCACGCGCCCGGCCCGGTGCTCAGCTTCCTGCCCACCATCCTCGTGGGCGTGCTGTTCGGCCTGGCCATGGACTACCAGCTGTTCCTGGTCTCCGGGATGCGCGAGGCGTTCGTGCACGGCCGCTCGGCACGGGCCGCCGTGCAGGAGGGGCTCCAGGCCGGCCGGGCCGTGGTCACCGCCGCGGCGATCATCATGATCTCCGTGTTCGCCGGCTTCATGTTCTCCCACATGGCGATGATCCGGCCCCTGGGCTTCGGCCTCGCCTTCGGCGTGCTCGTCGACGCCTTCGTGGTGCGCATGATGCTGATCCCCGCGGTCATGCACCTGCTCGGTGACAAGGCCTGGTGGTTGCCCCGCCGGCTCGACCGGATCCTGCCGAACGTGGACGTCGAGGGCGACTCCCTGCGCCGCGACCGCACGCCGCCCGCTCCGGCCGACCCGGCCGGCGCGGCCGGGCCAAGCGGCTGGGGCGGCGCGGCGCCGGGTCCGGACGCCGAGCGCGAGCTGGTCGGCGCCGGCCGGCGCGACTGACGCGGCGCCGGGACACCCCGGCGACAGCGGCGCGCCCCTCCACCCGCAGCGGGTGGAGGGGCGCGCCGTCGTCCTGGGCCCGGCCGCTCGAGCCGTCAGGCGACGCCGTTCTCCTGCAGCCACATCTCCAGCAGGCCCAGCTGCCACAGCACGTTGGAGCGCAGCGGCGTGTGGTGCTGGTTCGGGTCGGCCAGCAGGGTCTCCACGACCTCCGAGTTGTAGAGCCCGCGCCCGCACCGCCGCCGGGTCGGTCAGGGCGGCCTCGACCCGGTCCAGGGTGCCGCCCTCGAGGGTGCGGATCGCCGGGACGGGGAAGTAGCCCTTCTTCCGGTCGATCACCTCGTCCGGGACGATGCCGCGCGCCGCGCGCTTGAGCACGCCCTTGCCGCCGTCGGCGAGCTTGAGCTCCGGGGGGATGCGCCCGGCGAACTCGACGAGCTCGTGGTCGAGGAACGGCACCCGCGCCTCGAGGCCCCAGGACATCGTCATGTTGTCGACGCGCTTCACGGGGTCGTCCACGAGCATCACCGTGGAGTCGGTGCGCAGGGCGGCGTCCACGGCGGTCTCCGCGCCGGGGCGGCCGAAGTGGCGCTCGATGAACGCGGTCGGCGCGTCGTGGGTCGCCATCCACTCGGGGGAGAGGACCTTCGCGAGCCGGGACCACGGCCGGTCGAAGAACGACTCGGAGTAGGTCCTCCGGGCGTCGTCGCGCGCGACGTCGGCCAGCGGCGGGTACCAGTGGTAGCCGCCGAGCACCTCGTCGGCGCCCTGGCCGGACTGCACCACCTTGACGTGCTTCGAGACCTCCTCGCTGAGCAGGTAGAAGGCCACGCAGTCGTGGCTGATCGTCGGCTCGCTCATCGCGGCGACGGTCCGGTCGATCGCCGGGACCAGGCGGACGTCGTCGATCGCGATCTGGTGGTGGTCGGTGCCGAAGCGGCGGGCCACCGGGGACGAGAACTCGAACTCGTCCCCGGACTCCTCGCCCCGGGACTCGAAGCCGATGCTGAACGTCTGCAGGTCCTCCTGCCCGCTCTCCGCGAGCAGGGCGACGACGAGGCTCGAGTCGATGCCGCCGGACAGCAGCACGCCCACGGGGACGTCCGCCACCATGCGCCGCCTCACCGCGGTGCGCAGCTTCTCGACGAGCCCGTCCTGCCAGTCCTGCTCGGACCAGTCCGAGCGGTCCTCGTCGCGGGTGAACTGGGGGTTCCAGTACTCGTGGTCCGAGGCCGAGCCGTCGCGCTCGACCGTGCGCACGGTCGCCGGCGGCAGCTTCCGCACGCCCTGGAGGATCGTGCGCGGGGCCGGGACCACCGAGTGGAAGGTGAGGTAGTAGGACAGGGCGGTGCGGTCGATCGAGGTGTCGACGTCCCCGGCCGCCAGCAGCGCCTGCACCGTGGACGCGAACCGCAGCCGCGACCCCGTGTGGTCGACGTAGAGCGGCTTGATGCCCAGCCGGTCGCGGGCCAGGACCGTGCGCCCGCTCGTGTGCTCGGTGAGCGCGAAGGCGAACATGCCGTGGAAGTGGTCGACGCATCCCCGGCCCCAGCGGTGGTAGGCCTTCAGGACCACCTCCGTGTCCGAGGTGGAGAAGAACTCGTAGCCCATCCCGCGCAGCTCCTCGCGCAGCTGCCGGTAGTTGTAGATCATCCCGTTGAACACGATCGACAGCCCCAGCCGGGAGTCGACCATCGGCTGTCCGCCCGAGGGGCTCAGGTCGACGATCCTCAGCCGGCAGTGGCCCATGACCACCGGCCCCTGGGCCCAGGCGCCCTGCCCGTCCGGGCCGCGGCCGGACTGGGCGCACGTCATGCGGTGGATCGTGCTCGGGTCCGCGGCGGCGCCGTCGAATTGGATCTCACCGGCGATGCCGCACATCAGCGCTCGCCCCCGCTCCGGGGCGCAGGGCCGGTCGGGACCGGAGATCCGTGGCGCGAGAGCATCATCCTCCCCTGCTACGGGCTCGGTCCGGACGGTCCCCCTGACGGAGGTCCTTCACCGGAGCCCCACCAGGAGGCGTGCCCTGGTGCGGCGGGGCCGGAGTGGGTAGGGTGCGGCCTACCTGACCGGACCACTCGGAATGCCATGGTGTCGGCTCCGACCGCCCGAGCAGGGCAGGACCCGACCGCTCCGCCGGAAGGACGTGCTCGATGCATTTCGACCTGGAGGAGACGACCCAGCGGGTCGAGGAGCAGGTCGGTCGGCTGTCCCGGCTGCGCCGGGACGACCGACGCGGATGGACGCGCCAGGTCTTCAGCGATCCCTACCGGGAGTCCCGCGACTGGGTCGCCGCGCGGATGAAGGACGCCGGTCTGGAGGTGCGGCGGGACGCCGCCGGGAACCTGGTCGGCCGGCTCGCCGGCGCCCGGCCCTCCGCGCCCGCGCTGATGACCGGTTCCCACACGGACACCGTCGACGGCGGCGGGCGCTTCGACGGCGTCGTCGGCGTGCTCGCGGCCATCGAGGTCGCCCGGAGCATCCGTGCCTCGGGCTCCCCGCTGTCCCGGGACCTCCTGATCGTCGACTTCCTCGGCGAGGAGCCCAACGACTTCGGCCTCAGCTGCCTGGGCAGCCGGTCCATGGCCCGGGAGATGACGGCCGCCGACCTCGGCCGCCGCGACGGGGCCGGGCGGACCCTGGCCACGGCCTACGAGGACTTCGGCCTCGACCCGTCCGCCGTGCTGCACTCGTCCGCTCCCGGTCCGGGCCCGCTGCACGCCTTCGTGGAGCTCCACATCGAGCAGGGCCCGGCGCTCGAGCAGGGCGGGGAGCAGATCGGCGTGGTGACCTCCGTCTGCGGCATCGAACGCTTCGTGGCCCACTTCGCCGGCCGGGAGGACCACGCCGGCACCCGGCTCGTCGACGACCGGCAGGATGCCCTGGTGGCCGCCGCCGAAGCCGTTCTGGCCGTGCGCCGCGAGGGCTGCGGGGCGCCCGGCAACGGGGTGGCGACGGCCACGCACGTCAACAATCTCTCGCCGTCCCCCAACGTGGTCCCCAGCGCGGTCGACCTCCGGGGCGAGCTGCGCAGCATCGACCGGTCGTGGCTGTCCGGGGCCCGGCGGAGGCTGGGGGAGGCCGTGCTCGCGGCGTCCCGCGGCTACGGCGTCGACGTCGAGTTCGACTGGACGACGGACAACGAGGTCGTCGACGCCCATCCGCGCGCCCACGACGTCGTCGCCGCGACGGCGGACCGGCTCGGGTACTCCTGGCGGCCGATCCCCAGCGGCGCCACGCACGACGCCGTGCACATGGCGGCCCTGGCCCCGATGGCGATGATCTTCATCCCCTCCCGCGACGGCCGCAGCCACTGCCCCGAGGAGTGGACCGACCCCCTGGAGATCGGCCGGGGCGTCCACGTCCTCGGCGAGACCCTCCGGGCCCTCGACACCGCGCCGCTGTGACCTCCGGCCGCCGGCACCTCCGGACGGCACCACCCGAGCACGACATCCCACGATTGGAGCGTCCCGATGGAACCCCTCCTGGACTACGCGAACAGCCCGGTGCTGTGGCTGTCCGCGCTCGCCGTCTTCGCCGTGATCATCCTGCAGACCGTGATCTACATGCGGGCGGCCAGCCGCGCGGGCCCGGCGGTGGGCTTCACCCGGCAGGACCTGCGGGAGTCCTTCCGCGCCGGTGGGGTCGCCGCGATCGGGCCCTCCCTCGCCGTCGTCATCGTGGCCATCGCCCTCCTGCCGCTCTTCGGTGCCCCTGCGGTGCTCGTGCGGATCGGCCTGGTCGGTTCCGCCGCGACCGAGACGTCCTCGGCCAATCTGGCGGCCGGCACGATGGACGCCGCGCTCGGCGGCCCCACGTGGACGCCGGAGGTCTTCGCCGTGGCGTTCATGGCCATGTCCCTCTCCGGCGGCATGTGGATGATCGCGACGCTCATCCTGACCCCGATGCTGAAACGGGGGGACACCAAGCTGCGCACGGTGAACCCCGCACTCATGGCGATCGTCCCCTCGGCCGCGCTGCTCGCCGCGTTCGCCTCGCTCGGGATCGCCGAGCTGCCCAAGAGCACCGTGCACATCATCACGGTCGTCGTCTCGGCGCTGGTGATGGCCGTGTGCCTGTGGCTGGCCAAGGCGTTGCACGCGCCGTGGCTGCGGGAGTGGGGACTCGGCTTCTCGATCATCGTCGGCCTGGTGGTCGCCTACTTCGCCCACGGCGCCGGCCTCGGCCCCACGGCCTGACCGCTCCAAGACCCCGAGGAGTTCCCATGTCCGCACCCTCCGCCGCCTCCGCATCTGCCGCCTACGCCGACTACGACCGGACCACCTCCCGGTGGGGGCGGACCACCATGCTCCTGGGCCTGCTGGTCTCCTACATCGGCCCCCTCTACCTGGTGTTCTTCACCGACCTCGAGATCGCGTTCGGCGACCTCCTCACAGGGTTCCTCGCGGTGGCTGCCGTCTTCGCGGTCATCTGGGTGATCGAGCCCATCACCTACTACCCGGTGCTCGGCCCCGCGGCCATGTACCAGGCGTTCATGATCGGCAACATCGCGAACAAGCTGCTGCCCTCGGCGATCGTCGCGCAGGCCGCCATCGACGCCAAGCCAGGGACCCGCCGTGCGGAGCTCGCCGCCGTGATGGCGATCTGCGGGGCGGCCGTGGTCCACATCTTCTCGCTGCTGCTGTTCGTCGGCGTGCTGGGCACCTGGCTGGTCAGCGTGGTGCCGGCGGCCGTCACGGACATCGCAAGGCTCTACATCTTCCCCGCCATCATCGGCGCGGTGATCGTGCAGCTGGCAGCCTACGTGAAGCAGCCGCGGATCCTCCTCGTCGCCCTCGCCGTGGGAGCGGTCGTCCAGCTGCTGCTCGTGCCCGTCCTGGGGCCGGTGTTCCGCAACTTCGCCACCGCCGTCGTCGTGCTGCTGACGATGGTGCTGGCCTGGGTGCTGCGCAACCGCAAGACCGAGCATCCGCCCGTCGCCGGCGAGGACGGTGTGCTCTGACACTGCGTCACCTGCCCGCCCCGACCTGCCATCGTGAACGAGAGGACATCATGACTGTCATCCTGCCCGACCTCCCCGCCGAGCTGCGCGAGGACCTGCACACCCTGTACCGCCACCTGCACGGCGCCCCCGAGCTGTCCATGCAGGAGTACGCGACCGCCGAGCTGATCCGGGCGAGGATGGACGAGCTGGGCTGCGAGACCTTCGTCTGCGGCGGCACCGGCGTCGTCGCCGTGCTGCGCAACGGCGAGGGACCGGTGGTCGGCTTCCGCGCGGACACCGACGCCCTGCCCGTGGCGGAGGACACCGGCCTGGACTACGCCTCGACCGCCCGGGGCGTGCTGCCCGACGGGACCGAGGTCCCCGTCATGCACGCCTGCGGGCACGACACCCACATCACGAGCGCCATCGGGGCGGCCACCCTGCTGGCCGGTGACCGGGATGCCTGGGCGGGGACCGTGGTCTTCCTGTTCCAGCCGGGCGAGGAGACGGCCGAGGGCGCGCTGGCCATGCTGCAGGACGGCCTGTGGGACCGCGCCCCCCGCCCCGAGATCGTCTACGGCCAGCACGTCTGGCCCGGGCGCGCCGGCCAGGTGGAGCTCACCAGCGGTCCGGCCATGGCGATGGCCGACGGCTGGAAGGTCACGGTCCACGGCCGGGGCGGCCACGGCTCCCGTCCCGAGGACACGATCGACCCGGTGGTGCTCGCGGCCCACATGGTGGTGCGGATCCAGAGCATCGTCTCCCGCGAGATCCCCGCCCAGCAGGCGGCGGTGATCACCATCGCCAGCTTCCACGCCGGGCTCAAGGAGAACATCATCCCGGCGGTCGCGGAGTTCACCGTCAACGTCCGCAACCTGGACGCCGACGTCCGGGAGCAGGTGCTGGCGGCCATCCGGCGGGTCATCCGCGGGGAGGCCGTGACCTCCGGCGCCCCGGAGCCCCGGATCGACGAGATCTACACCTTTCCGCTGCTCGTCAACGACCCGGTCGAGACGGATGCCCTCCGCGCCGTGCTCGGTGCGGCCCTCGGCGCGGAGAACGTGCTCGACCGCCCCGCGCAGATGGGCAGCGAGGACTTCGGGCACCTGCCCGACGCCATCGGGGTGCCCGGTGTCTACTGGTTCTTCGGCGGGATGTCCGACGAGGCGGTCGACGGCGACGCACCGGTGCCGACCAACCACTCGCCGTTCTTCGCCCCTGTCATGGAGCCCACGCTGAGCACCGGGGTCACGGCCGCGGTCAGCGCGATCCTCTCCCGCGTGGGCACCCGATGACGGGGGGCGCAGGGACCACGGAGCTGCTCCAGCTCTCCGCCCGGGACCTGGCCGCGGCCGTGCGGGCGCGCACGGTCTCCGCGCGGGAGGTGCTCGACGCCCACTTCGCCCGGATCGACGCCGTGAACCCCGTCGTGAACGCCGTGGTCACGCAGGTCCGCGAACGGGCGTACGAGGCCGCCGTCCGCGCCGACGAGCTCACCGCCGTCACGCCCGCGGACGAGCTGCCGCCCCTGCACGGGGTGCCGATGACGCACAAGGACACCCACGCCACCGCCGGGATCCGCACCACGTCCGGCTCGCCGGTGTTCGCGGAGCACGTCCCGGAGCACGACGACCTGATCGTCGCGCGGTTCACGGCGGCCGGGGTGATCAGCACCGGGAAGAACAACGTGCCCGAGTTCGCCGCGGGCTCCCACAGCTTCAACGAGGTCTTCGGCACCACGAACAACCCCTGGGCGCTCGACCGCAGCGCGGGCGGGTCCAGCGGCGGGGCGGCCGCCGCGATCGCGTCCCGGATCCAGCCCCTGGGCGACGGCTCCGACATGGGCGGGTCCCTGCGCAACCCGGCTGCGTTCTGCAACATCGCCGGGTTCCGGCCCTCCGCCGGGGTCGTGCCCTCGGCTCCCGCCGGCAACGCCTGGGCCTGGCTGGGCCGCTCCGGTCCGCTCGCCCGCAGCGTGGACGACATCGCCCTGGCCATGTCAGTGCTGGCCGGCCCCGATCCGCGGATCCCCCTGGACTGCCCGGCGCCGCGGACGGGGTTCCGGGCGCTCGCGGGGGAGGACCCGCCCGACCCCGGGACCCGCCCCCTCGCCGGCGTCCGGATCGGACTGAGCACGGACCTCGGCCTCGGCGTCCCGGTGGAGCGGGAGATCGTCGAGGTGCTTCTCGCCCAGGCGCGGGTGTTCGAGGAGCTCGGTGCCGTGGTCGAGGAGGCCGTCCCGGACCTGCGCGACGCCGACGAGGTGTTCGACGTGACCCGGGCCTTCGACATGGCCGTCAACCTGCGCACGGTGCTCGCGGAGCATCGCGAGCTCGTGAAGCCGGAGATCGTCTGGAACGTGGAGAAGGGGCTGGCGCTGACCGCCGAGCAGCTCATGGACGCCGCCCTGGCGCGCACCCGCCTGCACGAGGCGGTGCGCGCGTTCTTCGACCGGTGGGACGTGCTGCTGACGCCCACCTCCCAGGTCCTGCCGTTCCCGTCCGAGGAGCGCTGGCCCCGTACGGTCGCCGGTATGCCGATGCAGACATATGTCGAGTGGATGCGCTCGGCGAGCCTGATCTCGGCCACCGGGTGCCCGGCGGTCTCGGTGCCGGGCGGCTTCAGCCCGGGTGGTCTGCCCGTGGGGCTGCAGCTCGTCGCCGCGCACGGGCGCGACGTCGAGCTGCTCCGGACCGCTCGCGCCTACGACCACGCCACCCGCCACGCGGACGTCGCGCCGCGCCTCTGAACGACGCTCCTGAGCCGCGTCTCGGAGGCGCGGTGCCGAGCCGAGCCGCCGCATCGAGCCGCCCGGCCGGGCGTGCTCAAGCCGCCGCCTCCAGCTCGAGCAGCGCCGTCTTGGCCTCGAGGCCGCCGACGTATCCACCCAGGGCGCCGTCGCTTCGCAGCACGCGGTGGCACGGCACGACCACCGGCAGCGGGTTGGTGGCGCACGCCGTGCCCACCGCCCGCACGGCCTGCGGGCGCCCGACCGACCGGGCCACCGCGCCGTAGCTCTCCGTGCGGCCGTAGCCGATCTCGGGCAGGTGCTCCTGGACCAGGCGCCGGAACCCGTGCGAGAGCGACCGGTCCAGCGGGAGCTCGAAGCGGGTGCGGGTCCCGGCGAAGTACTCCTCGAGCTGCCGCACCGCCGGGGCCAGGCGGGCCGGGGCGCGCAGCACCCGCGGGCTGATCCGGCGCGCGAGGTCCTGCAGCACCGCCTCGTGGTCCTCCCGGGCGTAGGCGACCCGCACCAGGCCCTCCTCCGTGGCGGCCAGCAGCAGCACTCCCACCGGGGTGCTGACGGTTGTGTACGCGACGTCGAGCAGACCTGCCGCGGCGGCACCGTGCTCCAGGCGGCGGTGCAGGCCTCGCAGGGCGGTCTCCGGCACAGGCTCGGCGCGGAGGTCGTGCAGGGGTGAGTTCGAGGGCGTGCTGAAAGGATGGGTGGTCATCGGTCCTCTCCTGTCCGGTCGGGCTCCGCGGGGGTCCCGGTGGTTGTCGTGGCGAGGGTCCTGCGAAGGGAGGCCACGCCGTCGGCGGCGGCCCGGCGGGCGGCCTCCGGGGTGCCGCCCAGCAGCTCGGCGATCTGCCGGTAGGGCAGTCCGCCGAGATAGCGGTAGGCCACGGCGTGCCGCTGCTTGGGCGGCAGGGCGGCGACGGCCGCCCACAGCGGGGAGTCGTGCTCGTGCGGCGCGTCCCGGTGCGCCGGGGGCTCGGGCAGCGAGGCTACGGGCACCGCCGCCCGGGATCGTGCCCGGACGACGTCGATCGCCTTGCGGTGGGCGATCGTCACCAGCCACGCCTGCACGTTCGCGGTGGCCGGCAGATCCGGGTACGCCCGCAGGGCGGCCAGGAACGTCTCCGACCACGCGTCCTCGGTGTCGGCGGGGGTGCTCAGTACGGCTCGGCAGACGCGCCACACCACGGGGCCGTGCCGGCTCACCAGCGTCTCGAAAGGCTCTTTCGTGTTCATCACCCCGTAGACGGACGGACCGGCCGGAACGTGAGGTCGGCGCCGGGACATTCCTCCTATCCTGCCGGACGGGGTGTCGCGAGAGCCGCTCACCGCCCCGGCAGCACGTCCTCCGGGCGGACGTGCCGCAACGCCCCGCCCCGGGGACTCCCGGGACGGGGCGCTGCGGCACGCGGTGGAGCCGGGGAACTACACGTCCTGGCGGGCCCGGTTGACGATCTTGGAACGGACCGTGAAGGCGAGGACCACGAGCAGCAGGCCGTAGAGCACCAGCGGGATGGGCCCGGACACGAAGATCGAGTAGTCGCCGTTGGAGGACAGCAGGGCGTCGCGCATGCTCGTCTCGGCCAGCGGGCCGAGCACGATGCCGATCATCAGCGGCGCCAGGGGCATCCCGTAGCGGCGCATCACGAAGCCGAGCACGCCCAGGCCCAGGAGCAGGAACAGGTCGAACGTCGAGCCCGAGGTCGCGTAGATGCCGAGGCCGCAGAAGACGGTGATCCCCGCGTACAGGTAGGGCCGCGGGATCAGCAGCAGCTTCGACCAGACCCGCGCGAACGGCAGGTTGATGGCGATCAGCACGATCATGGCGATGAAGAAGCTGGCCAGCAGGGACCACACCAGGTCCGGGGAGCGGTCGAACAGCAGCGGGCCCGGCTGGAGGCCGTACTGCTGGAAGGCCGCGAGCATGATCGCCGCCGTGGAGGACACCGGGAGGCCCAGGGCCAGCAGGGCGCCCATGGCGGTGCCGGTGGTGGCGTTGCCGGCCGCCTCCGGAGCGGCCAGGCCGCGGATGGAGCCGCGGCCGAAGGACGGCTCGGCCCGGCGCCGGTCGAGGCGGCGCTCGAGGTCGTAGGACATGAAGGTCGGGACCTCGGCCCCGCCCACGGGGATGACGCCGAAGGGCAGCCCGATCGCCGTGCCGCGGGCCCAGGCCGGGGCGGCCTCGCGGATCTCCTGGCGGGAGAGGAACGGCCGCCCGGTGAGCTTCATCTGGTGGGCGGCCGGGTCCCGGCGGATGCGGGAGGCCACGTGCAGCGCCTCGCCCAGGGCCAGCACCGCCACCGAGACGGTGACCAGGGAGATGCCGTCGAACAGGTCCGGGGATCCGAGGGTGAAGCGCTCGGTGCCCGAGACCGAGTCGATGCCCACGGTGGCGATGCCCAGGCCCAGCACCAGGGCCGCCAGTCCCTTGACCGCGGAGTCGGCGACCACCGAGGAGGTGGCCACGAAGGCGAACAGGGCCAGGGCGAAGTACTCGGCGGGGCCGAAGTTGGCGGAGAGGTTCGCCAGCGCCGGGGCCAGGAAGACGACGACGACGGAGGCGGTCATGCCGCCGATGAACGCGCCGATCGCCGCGGTGGCCAGCGCCTGTGGCGCCCGGCCGTCCTTGGCCATCTTGTGGCCCTCGAAGGTCGAGGCGATCGCCGAGCCCTGGCCCGGGGTGTTCATCAGGATGGCCATGGTCGAGTCGCCGAACAGGCCGCCGAAGTAGACGCCGGAGAACATGATGAACGCCGCCGTGGGGTCCAGGGCGAAGGTCAGGGGCAGCAGCAGGGCCACCGCCATGGAGGAGCCCATGCCCGGCAGGGTGCCCACCGCGGTGCCCAGCAGACACCCCACCACGACCCAGAGCAGGTTCATGGGGCTGAGGGCTCCCTCGAAGCCCTGCATCAACAGGTTCAGTGTCTCCATGTCAGAAACCGCCTCCCAGGATGCCGGAGGGCAGGTTCAGGCCCAGCCCGACGTCGAATGCCAGGTAGATGGCGCTGCTCAGGGTCAGCGCCAGTGAGATGTCGAAGAGGTGGCGCTGGGAGCCCACCCCGCGGGCCACGCACCAGAACAGCAGCGCGGCGGCCAGGATCCAACCGAGGAACTCCAGGGTGAGGGCGAAGAGCAGGAACCCGCCCACGGCCCAGACCAGCGCGGACCAGTCCGTGTAGGTCCGGTACGTGCGTCCGGTCGTCTCCTCCACCGGCTCCGGGGAGCGCAGGTAATGCAGCACCATCAGGGCGGCCAGGACGTAGCCGGCCACCATCAGGATGCCGGGGTAGAACCGGGGGCCCGGGAAGTCGGTGCCCTCGGGGACCTCCATGACGAGGATGCCGTGCAGGAGGTAGGAGCTGAAGGCCGCCATGATCAGCGGCAGGACCAGCCCGCTGCGGCCGTGCCACCACGAGCGCTCGGCCCGGGAGGCGGGCTCGTGGTGCGGGGGAGCCCCGTCGTGGATCTTCTCGTCGGTGCCCGTGTGCGAGGACATGGGGGTGCTCATTCCTACTTCAACTCCTTCACCAGGTCGGCGATGCGCTGCCGCTCCGAGGCCATGAACTCGTCGAACTCCTCGCCGGCCAGGTACACCTCGGTCCACTTGTTGCGCTCCACGGCGTCCTTCCACTCCGGGGTGGCGACGGTCTCCTCGAGCAGCGTCTGCAGCTCGGCGAACTCCTCGTCGGTGATCCCGGGGGCGGCGACCGCGGCCCGCCAGTTCGCCAGGTCGACCTCGTACCCCTGCTCGGTGAGCGTCGGGATGTCGACGCCCTCCAGCTGCTGCGGGGCGGCCAGCCCCAGGGCCCGCAGGCGCCCGGCGTCGATCTGGTCGGAGACGTCCTTGTAGCCGGAGGTCGCGGCGTCGGCGGTGTGGGTGATCAGGGCCTGGGTGGCCTCGCCGCCGCCGGAGTTGGGGATGTAGGTGGTGTCCGACGGGTCGATGCCGACCTCGAGGGCGAGCTCGGTCATCACCAGCTGGTCGAAGGTGCCGCCGCCGGTCCAGGCCACCGACTTGGGGTCGGCTTTCCAGGCGGTCACGAGGTCGTCGATCGTCTCGTAGGGCGAGTCGGCGGGCACGACCACGACGTCGTACTCCTCGACCACGCGGGCGATCGGGCGCACGTCCTCGTGGGTGACGGCCGAGTCCAGCTGCTCCACGCCGGCGACCAGCCCCGCGCCGGTGACCATCATCTTGTTGGGCTCCCCCTCCATGGTGGAGAGCTTGCCGAGCCCGATGGTGCCGGCCGCGCCCGGGATGTTGACCACCTCGGAGTTCACGACGAGGTTGTTCGCCCGCATCGCCTGCTGCTGCTCGCGCATGAACGTGTCCCACCCGCCGCCGGGGCCTGCCGGAGCGATGAGGGTCAGGTTCGCCCGCAGGTCGGTGCCCGCAGTGGCGGACTGGACCGAGAAGAAGGCGGCCAGGCCGATCACTGCGGCCGCGGCGACGCCGTAGACCGTCATGGCGACCGGGTGCCGGCGCCGCGTGGCGGTCTGGGCCTGATCTGGTGGTGAGCTCACGGGAATTCGCTTCCTTCGCAGGAGTGGAGGAGAGGTGGCTCCGATCGAGCCGCTGGTTCGACGATAAGTGAGCCGGATCACGCGACCGGCGTTGATGGGCCTTTCGTGCGTAGTGATCGTTGTGCTGGTTCTGCGCATTCTGCTCACGCCGGAAGAGACGCTCCTCACACGTTCGGCCGTAGGGTGGACCTCGTTTTGTTCCCCGATTTCCCCACCCCACCGCGGAGGCTCCCATGACCGTCGTCGTTGCTCGAACCAGCACCCCCGAGGGCGAGGCCGCGCTCGCGGCCGCGGTCGAGGAGGCCGGACGCCGCCAGGAGGACCTGCTGGTCTTCAACCTCGGGGGCACCCAGCTCGACCCCGAGACCGGGGAGCTCGACGGCGTGCCCGTCACCTTCCGCACCCCCGACACCCGCAACCGGGACGCCGTGGGGGAGCTCCTCGACGCCGCCGAGCAGGTGAGCGCCTCGGCCGTGGTGATCGGCGTGAAGCACCGCAGCCCCGTGGGCAAGCTGCTGCTGGGCAGCGCCGCCCAGCAGATCCTCCTCGAGGCCAACGCCCCGGTGATCGCGGTCAAGCCCCGGCGCTCCTGAGGCATGGCCTCGACCGTCCCCGGAGCCCGGCCGGGGGCTTGGCTGTGGTTCCTCGTGGCCGGGGCCCTGCTCACGCAGACCGCCCTGAACCTGGTGCGCCCGGTCACGACCTACAAGCTGCTGTCCCTGGACGCCGACTCCGTGACGATCGGTCTGGTCACGGCCGCCTACGCGGTGCTGCCCCTCGTCACCGCCATGTGGCTGGGCCGGATGACCGACCGGGTGCGGGACCTGCGGACCATGGTGGTGGTCGGCGCCCTGGTCCTGGCCCTCGGCGCGGGGGCACTGGCCCTGGCGCCCGGCGTGGTGCTCGTCGCCGTGGCGAGCGCCCTGCTGGGCATGGGACACCTGGTGTTCACCATCGCCGGGCAGTCGGCGGTCGCCCGCTTCTCCCCGCCCGGCCAGCTGGACAAGGGCTTCGGCTGGTTCACCGCCGCCTTCTCCGCCGGGCAGCTGGTGGGACCGCTGCTCGTCGGCGTGCTCCTGGGCTCGGGCGGCGACGTCGCCTCGCCCGAACGGATCGCCGACATCACCCTGTCCCTGTGGATCGGGGCCGGGCTCTCGCTCCTCGTGGTGCCCGTCATGCTCCTGCGCCCCCGGGCGACCGGGTCCGCCCGGGCGGACGCCCGCAACGACGACGACGCCCCTGCCGCGGAGCCGGCCGTTCCCGCCACCGGTGAACTCGAGGTGGTCGAGGGCACGGCGCCGCGGGCGTCGATGCTGCGGATCCTCAAGGTCCCCGGCGTCCCGTCCCACATGCTGGCGTCCCTGGCCCTGCTGGCGATGCTCGACATCCTCACCGCGTTCCTGCCGCTGGTGGGGGAGCGGGCGGGGGTCTCCCCGGCGTGGATCGGCGTCCTGCTGGCCGTGCGCGGCGGCGCCTCGATCGTCTCGCGCGTCCTGCTGCCGTGGCTGGCCGGCCGGATGTCCCGGCGGTCCCTGCTGCTGATCAGCCTCTACGGCGCCGGGTTCACCCTGGCCGTGCCGCCGGCCGTCATCACGGTGCCGTGGCTCGCCGCGGTGCTCCTCTTCGTGGGCGGGTTCTGCCTGGGCCTGGGGCAGCCGATCACGATGACGCTGGTGTCCACCGCCGTGCCCTCCTCGTGGCGGGGGTCGGCGCTCGCCGTGCGCCTGGTCGGCAACCGGGTGGGCCAGGTCGCCATGCCCCTGCTGGCCGGCCTGGTGGCCGCGCCGCTCGGTCCGGCCGGGGCGATCTGGTCCACGTGCGCGGTGCTGCTGGTCAGCGGGCTGGAAAAGACCCTGCGGCGCTAGCCGGGCGCGGGGAACCGCTTCGACAGTCCCGGCACAGGATCGCCACAAGGACGGCACAATCCGGCCTGGTCAGCTGGAGGACGTGAAGGACCGAGAGGTCCGGGCCGGCGGGCGGGAGCTCGTCGGCACGTCCGACAGAAGGAACCTGCCGCCATGGTCCACGTCCACCACCCTGCCCCCGGTGCACGGTCAGCAGAGCAGGGCCCGGCCCTGCCACTGGTCCGGAGGCGCCGGCTCGTGGGGGTCGACGCCGCCCGGGGCCTCGCCCTGGTCGGGATGATGTCGATCCACATCCTCCCCGCCTGGAACCCCGAGACCTACGGTCCCACCCTCCAGTGGGAGCTGTTCGCGGGCCGTGCCGCGGCCCTGTTCGCGCTGCTCGCCGGGGTGGGCCTGGCCTTTTCCTCCGGCGGGCACACCCCGCACCGGGGCCGGACGATGACCGCCGACCGGGTGGGACTGCTCGTCCGGGCCGTGCTGATCACCGTGGTGGGGCTGTTGATCAACCAGGTCATGCCGGGGGATCCGCCCGCGTACAACATCCTCGTCTACTACGGCATGTTCTTCCTGCTGGCCATCCCCTTCCTGCACCTGCCGGTGCGGGCGCTGTTCGGCCTCGCCGCCGCGGCCGCCGTGGTGGGGCCCGTACTGGTGCAGGCGCTCCGCGGGGTGCTGCCCGCGCTCGACGTGTACAACCCCACCTTCGCCGACGTGCTCGCCGAGCCGGGGACCGTCCTGGCCCAGGTGCTGTTCACGGGCACCTATCCGGCGGTCCCGTACCTGGCCTACCTGCTCGCCGGGATGGCCATCGGGCGGCTGAACCTGCGGGCCGTGCGGGTTCAGAGCCGGCTGGTGTGGGCGGGGCTCGCCCTCGCCGTGGGCGCGTGGCTGGTGTACTGGGTGCTGGTCCTCCGGTCCGGGGGCTACGACCAGCTCATGAGCTCCGCCCCGTGGCTGAGCGAGGACCAGATCGACGAGATCATCGTCTGGGGACCGGACCCGGTGCTGCCGGACACCTCCTGGTGGTGGCTGCTGATCCCCGGTCCGCACACCAACACCCCGGTGGCGATCCTGCAGGACCTCGGCTCCGGCGCCGCCGTGCTGGGCCTCTTCCTCCTCGTGGCCCGCCGGGCCGGTGCCTGGCTGCTGCCGCTGAGCGCGATGGGGTCGATGACCCTGACGCTCTACTCCGCGCACCTGCTGGCCCTGGCCGCCATGCTCCACTACGAGGTGCCGCTGCTGTGGTTCCTCATCCACGTGGCGGTCGCGGCGCTGTTCGCGGTGGCGTGGCACCGCTCCTTCGGGCGGGGTCCGCTGGAGCGGGTCGTGGCGCGGGCGGCCGGCGCCGGCCGTGGCCTGGTCCTGAGGCCCGGTCGGCCCCCGGAGGACCGGTGAGCTGGAACCGTTGCTCTCGTCCGGCGCGGGCAACCGCTCGGGGGCGCAGCCGACCGGTTCCATGACCCGCAGCGTGGTGAGCATCGGCCGCAGCGCACGGGGGTGGTGGCCGCGAAGGCCTCGGCCGCCGGGACCAGGACCGCTCCGGAGAGGGGCGCGGCGGGGCGGAACGTGTGAGGGCGGTGCATCACGCGTCGAAAGAACACCGTGACGTCAGAGTAGATTCAGAGCCATGGCTGTCCACCACTCAGAACGCTCGCCGGCCGAGACGACCGGCCAGGATGCGGCCGCCCAGGTGCGCCGGGAGGCGTCCCGGCGGCGGACGTTCGCGGTGATCTCGCACCCGGACGCGGGGAAGTCGACGCTGACGGAAGCCCTGGCCCTGCACGCACACGTCATCGCCGAGGCCGGCGCCACGCACGGCAAGGCCAGCCGGAAGGCGACCGTCTCGGACTGGTTGCAGATGGAGCAGGAGCGGGGCATCTCGATCAGCTCGGCCGCACTGCAGTTCACCTACCGCGACACCGTGGTCAACCTCCTGGACACTCCCGGCCACGCCGACTTCTCCGAGGACACCTACCGGGTGCTGGCCGCGGTGGACTGCGCGGTGATGCTGATCGACGCGGCCAAGGGTCTGGAGGCCCAGACCCTGAAGCTCTTCGACGTGTGCCGGCGACGGGGCCTGCCGGTGATCACCGTGATCAACAAGTGGGACCGGCCGGGCAAGGACGCCCTGGAGCTGATGGACGAGGTGCAGCAGCGCACCGGGCGGGTGCCGGTGCCCCTGAACTGGCCGGTGGGGCTGTCCGGGGACTTCCGGGGCACCCTGGATCCGCGCAGCCGCGCCTACACCCGGTACCGGAGGGTGGCCTCCGGTGCCTCCCTGGCCGAGGTGGACGTCTTCTCCGCCGAAGAGGCCGCGGCGTCGGAGGGTGCGGCGTGGACCGAGGCGACGGAGACCGCGGCCCTGGTGGCCGAGAGCAACGGTGACTTCGAGCGCGACGCCTTTCTCGCGGCGGAGTCCACCCCGGTGCTGTTCGCCGCCGCCGCTCTGAACTTCGGTGTGGCCGCCCTGCTCGACGTCCTGGTCGACCTCGCGCCCCCGGCCGGCGCCCGGGTGGACGCCGACGGTGCCCCGCGCCTGGTGGACGCGCCGTTCTCCGGGTTCGTGTTCAAGCTGCAGGCGGGGATGGATCGCGCCCACCGGGACCACGTGGCGTTCCTGCGGGTGTGCTCCGGTGTGTTCCACCGCGGGATGGTCCTCACCCACGCGGCCACGGGCAAGCCGTTCGCCACCAAGTACGCCCACCACGTGTTCGGCCGGGACCGGGAGACCATCGAGACGGCGTTTCCCGGGGACGTGGTGGGGCTGGTCAACGCCTCGGCGCTGCGGGCCGGGGACAGCGTGTACGTGGACACGCCGGTGACCTTCCCGCCCATCCCGCACTTCTCCCCCGAGCACTTCCAGGTGGCCCGGGCCGTGGACGCCGGGCGGGCCAAGCAGTTCCGCCGCGGGATCATCCAGCTCGAGCACGAGGGAGTGATCCAGGTGCTGCGCTCCGAGGCCCGCGGGGACCAGGCCCCGGTGCTGGCGGCGGTGGGGCCGATGCAGTTCGAGGTCGTCGCCGACCGGATGGACCGGGAGTTCGGCGCGCAGGTGCGCCTGGAGCCCCTGGCCTACACCCTCGCCCGGCGGGTCATCGCCCCGGACCCTGAGGTCCTCAACCGCATCCCCGGGACCGAGGTCCTCCGGCGGGCCGACGGCGAGCCGATCGCGGTGTTCAGCGACAAGTGGAAGCTCGGCCGCGTGGCCACCCACGCCCCCGAGGTCGCCCTGGAACCGATCGGCGGGGACCTCGACTGAGCACTTCTGGCCCCGTGCCACCGACGAGCAGCCCACCCGGCGCCCCGCCGGTGACCGTCGCCGTCGCCACGGCAGCCGTCGTCGCGCACGTCCCGTCGGGCCCGCGGTCGGGGACGAGGGCGCGCTGCCCGACGGGCTGCCCACCCTGTTCCTCCCGAACGTGCCCCTCACACGTCGCGGTTCAGGCGGTGGCCAGCTGTGCGGAGCGGGCAGGCACGCGGTGGAGCTGGGCCACGCGCTGCACGGACCACCACAGCAGGACCACGAGCAGCACGTTGCGCGTGGTCAGGACGGCCGCCATCACCGGGTGCGCGTGGATGAGCGGGGTGTAGAACAGCGGATAGATCACGAACGTGGTGACCGCGATGCCCATCAGCAGCGCCGCCGGCGTCCGCCACCGCTGCCAGTCGTGCACCAGTCCGGCCACGACGACCGGGGCGAGCCAGATCATGAACTGCGGGGAGCCCACCTTGTTGAACACGATGAAGATCGTGGTCATCATCAGCGCCCCCTCGTAGAAGAGCTCCTCCCGCTCGGCCCCGCGCCGCAGCGCACGGACCAGCAGGACCGCCCCCACGAGCACGGCGAGCACGAGCAGCGGCTGCATGAGGAACGCGACGACCTCGGCACCGGGGCCGTAGACCTCCGTGGAGTTGATGGCCACGTTGTCGGCCATCCGCGCCCCGGCCACGTCGAAGACGCTCAGCCACACCCACGGGGTGGAGAACGTGGCCTCCAGCTGCATGCCGCGCTCTCCCTGGTTGACCAGGAAGTCCGCGATCCGCGGGAGGCCGCCCGACAGGTACGTCCCCAGCACCACCGCGGCGGTGACGGCGACCCCGGCGGCCACCACCTGGAGGCGCTGCCGGCAGGCGATGAACAGGGCGAGCAGGACGGCCGCCGGCCACACCTTGATCCACGTGGCGATACTCAGCAGCACGGAGCCGAGCACGGGACGCTCGGACGCGTAGAGCAGGCCCACGAGCACGATCGGGGCCGCGATGCCCTCGACCCGGGCGAAGCTCAGGTAGCCCAGGAAGACCGTGAAGAAAAGCCACCACCATGCCGGGGCGACACCCTGTTCGCCCCGCCGGCCACGGGTGAGGCAGACCAGGCCGAGGGCGTTGAGCACGGTGATGATCAGCGTCCACACCAGCAGATAAGGACCGTGACCGGCGATCCCGGCCAGGAGGATCGGGATCTGCGCCAGCACGGGGTACACCCACGGGCTGATCTCGCCCTCGCGATCGCCCGGGTCGTACCCGGCCATGGCCCACGTGCGGTACTGCTCGGTGTCGCTGAAGGCGTCGCCGTGGATGACGAAGGACATCATCCAGCCCAGGAAGTACAGGTGGACGACGGCGAAACCCCACCACACGCTGGACGGACGGGAGAACCAGCCCACGGCGCGGGCGGGCAGGACGGCGTCGCGGACCCCAGTCAGCCGGTCGAAGAAGGCGGCGGAGATCTCAGACCTCCTTCGCGGCGAGCGCGGTGGCGGGGCGCCGGGTGCCCAGCTGGTACAGGCGGCGCGACGACCACCCCAGCAGCAGCACCAGCAGGGCGTTGCGCAGGGTCAGCACCAGGGCCATCAGCGGATCGTTGTGGCTGAGTTCGTAGTAGAACAACGGATAGACGAAGAACGTGGCCACGGCGATGGCGATCAGCATGGCCGCCGGCACCCGCCACGCCTTCCAGTGGTGGGTCAGTCCCACGGCCACGGCCGGAGCCAGCCACACCATGAACTGCGGGGAGCCGACCTTGTTGAACACGATGAAGGCGGTGACCATGGTCAGCGATCCGGCCAGCAGCAGCTCCGTGCGATCGGTGTCCCCGGGCCGCTCGCCGTTGCGGAGGGCCCGCGCGATCAGGACGGTGACCACGGCGGCGGCCAGCAGCAGCAGCGGCTGCATCAGCACGGCCATCGTCGCCGTGCCGGGACCGTCGACCTGCATGGAGTTGATCTCCGTGTTCATGTACATCTGGGACCCGCCCACTCCCAGCACGGACGACCACAGCCACGGGGTGGTGAACGTGGCCTCCAGCTGCATGCCCCGGTCGCCCTGCTGGGTGAGGAAGTCGAAGAGCCTCGGCAGCGCGCCCATGGCGGCGGCGATCCCGGCCGCGGCCGCGCTGACCAGCAGGCCCGCGACGACGACCGCCACCCGTCGGCGCGTCACGGTGACGAGGGTGAGCACGACGGCCGCCGGCCAGACCTTCATCCAGGTCGCGACGCTGAGCAGGACCGAGGCGGCGACCGGGTGCGCCACGCCGTAGACCAGTGCGATGAGCACCAGGGGGGCCGTGAGCCCGTCGACGCGGGCGAAGCCCAGCCATCCCATCAGGAAGAGGAAGCCCAGCCACCACCACGCGGCCGGGAAGGCGTGCCGGTCGCGTCCCCAGTCCGTCAGCTTCCCCACGGCCCAGCCGTTGAGCACGGTGATCATGAGGACCCACAGGAAGAAGAACGGTCCCGGGCCGGCCACGCCGGCCACCGCGATGGGCACGAGCGCCAGCACCGGATAGACCCACGGGCTGGGCTCCGGACCCAGGTTCTGCTCGTCGAAGCCGGCCCGGGCCCACTCGCGGTAGATGTAGGTGTCGCTGAAGGCGCCGCCGGACAGGGACACGACGAGGGCGAACACCAGGAACACCAGGTGCACCGCGATGAAGCCGGCGAGCAGTCCGCGCGGAGATCTCGACCAGGCCGGCCACCGCCGGTTCGCGAGGCGGTTGCGGAACCGCGTGAGCATGCTGAAGGTCGTGTCCGTGGACATGGGGCAATCCTCGTCGAGGGGGTGGGGTCGCAGGGACGCAGGTCCGCTGCCCCACCATGGTACGTGCCCGGGAACGGTCCGCCCGGAACCGCGCGTCATCATTAGCCCGGGCATCCGCCCCGGAGGCCGCCCCGGCGGCCGTTCCTGCCCCGGGCCCGCGATCCCGGCGACGCCTCACGACGCCGGGGCGGCGAGGTGGCATCATGGCTGAAAAGACGCTCCTGGAGAGCGTTCTGCACACCTGTCCGCCCAGCAGTGACACACGTAGGGGATCAGCGCACGTCATGACGGCAGGGGGTTCGCATCTGGAGGCGCCGCAGGGCCGCGGGGACCAGGCCGCCGCCGCCGTACCGTTCTGCCGGGACGCGTCCGCGCCCCACCCGCACCCCCGAGCGCACATCGCCGTCCTGCAGGGGTTCATCGGCTCCCTGATGATGCTCGTCGGATCGGTCGGCACCGGGTGGATCGCCAACGGCTCACCCATGGTGCGCCATCCGCTGGTCATCGCGCTGCGGGTCGAGGGGTGGGGCGTCTACACCTGCACGGTGCTGCTGACCCTGGGCGCCATGCTGCTGGTGCGCTCCTGGCTCCGGCTCGGCCAGAGGCTCCAGGGCTGGCCGGAGGGCGCCCAGCGCTCCGTGGTGGTGGCCGTGTGCGCCTGGTCGCTGCCCCTGCTGTTCGCCGTGCCCATCTTCTCCCGCGACGTGTACGCCTACATCGGGCAGGGCCGCCTGATGCTGGCCGACCAGAACCCGTACACGACCGGCATCTCCGTCCTGGAGAACTGGTTCATGCTGGGAGCGGATCCCGTCTGGGCCGAGGCCCGGACACCGTACGGGCCGTACTTCCTGTGGCTGGCGCGGGCGATTGTGGGCCTCACGGGCGCGCAGCCGGACCTCTCCGTCCTGCTCTTCCGGATCCTGGCCTGCGCCGGTGTCCTGCTCTGCGTCGTGTACGTGCCCAAGCTCGCGCGGCTGCACGGGATCGACCCGGCCCGGGCGCTGTGGATCGCGGTGGCCAATCCGCTGTTCCTCATCAGCTTCGTGGCCAGCGCGCACAACGACGCGCTGATGCTCGGGCTGGCCGTGGCGGGAACGTACTTCGCGGCCACGGGCCGCCCCGTCACCGGTGTTCTGCTGGTGACCGCGTCCATCGGCATCAAGCCGATCACCATCCTGCTGCTGCCGTTCGTCGGGCTCCTGTGGGCCGGGCCGAAAGCGTCCTGGAGGCGGAAGTTCACCCTCTGGGCGGCCACGGCGGCCATCGGCTTCGGAGTGCTGGTGCTCAGCGGCCTCCCCTATCAACTGGGTCTCGGGTGGACGTGGGCGATCGTGGACTCCACTCCGGGATACACCGGGTACTCGCCCTCGGGGTTCCTGGGCCAGCAGGTCCAGCACCTCGCGAGCGCAGTGGGACTGCCGGGCGCGGCGATGGCCTCGGTGCTGCGTGCGGTCCTGCAGTACGCCGCCATCGGCCTGGTCCTGCTCCTGATGTTCCGCGGCGACGACCACCGCGTGGTCCGCAGGCTCGGTCTGGCCTTTGCCGCCGTGGTGCTGCTCTCCCCGATCATCCAGCCCTGGTACATCCTCTGGTTCCTCCCCTTCCTCGCCGTGACCGGGATCAGGGACAACTGGCAGATCCGCACCCTGTACGTCGTGATCACCTTCTTCGTGATCTTCGGCGCTCAGGACCAGCTCTCCGTGTGGCCCTTCATCGAGCTGACGGTCAACGCCTCGACGATCGCGTTCGTCACCGCCCTGGTGTTCACCGCCTACCTGATGCTCCTGGATCCCCACACCCGCCACCTGCTCGTCCACGGCGGCCCGGCGGGCTGGCTCGGCCGTCGTCGTCGTCGGAGCTGAAGCGCACGCGGCCGTCGATCACCGTGGGGGAGCGGGCACCGATCCGTCAGTGCCCAGTGGGAGCCGGACGGTGAAGCGCGTGCGTCCCGGGCGGGACTCCACGTCCACAGTGCCGCCGTGCGCCCGCACCACCGAGCGGACGATGGACAGGCCCAGCCCGGTGCTGCCCTCCCGGGTCTGCCGGGAGGTGTCCAGGCGGCTGAAGCGCTCGAAGAGCCTGCCCTGGAACTCCCGCGGGATGCCCGGGCCCGCGTCGAGGACGGAGGCCTCCGCCCAGCCGTCCCAGGTGGCCCGCACGGCCGCGGTGACCGCGGTGCCGGGCGGGGTGTGCTTGCGGGCGTTGGAGAGCAGGTTGGCCAGCACCTGGTGGAGCTGGGCGACGTCCGCGCGCACGGGCACCGGCTCCTCCGGCACGTCCAGGGCCCAGTCGTGGTCGGGGCCCGCGGCCGAGGCGTCGGTGAGGGCCTCGAGCACGAGCTCGCCGAGGTCCGCGTCCCGCAGCTCCGGGGGGCGGCCCTCGTCCAGGCGGGCCAGTAGCAGCAGGTCCTCGACCAGGGCGGTCATCCGCAGCGTCTGCTGCTCGACCCGGGCCAGCGAGGCGCGGCCGGTGTCGGTCAGGGGCTCGGTGAGCTGCAGCATGTCCGTGTAGCCGCGCACGGCCGCCAGGGGAGTGCGCAGCTCGTGGGAGGCGTCCGCCACGAACTCGCGCAGCCGGGTCTCGGAGTGCTGGCGCGCGGCCAGGGCCGAGTCGACGTTGTCGAGCAGGGAGTTCAGGGCGTGGCCGACCTCCCCGACCTCGGTGCCGGGCCGGGCGAGCTCGGTGGGCACGTGCTGGTCGGCCAGGGAGACCTCCCCGGAGGCCAGCGGCAGACGGGCGACGCCGGAGGCCGCGGCCGAGACCTGTTCCAGCGGCCGCAGGGCACGACGCACGACGACGGTCCCGGCCACCGCCGTGGTCACCAGCGCGAGCAGGCTGCCCGCGGTCATCGTGGTCACGAGCTCCGCCACGGTGTCGTCGACCGACGCCGTGGGCAGCCCGGTCACCAGCACCTGGCTCCCGTTGCGCGCGGTCAGGGCGACCGACTCGACCCGGTATTCGCCCACGGACAGGGCCACGTCGGAGAGCCGGCCCTGCTCCGTGCCCGTGGAGCGCCGACGGTCCCCGAAGCCTCGCTCGTCCGGGCTCTCGGCCTCGAAGGCGCCCGCCTCCTGCAGGGCGGCGACGTCCTCCTCGGGGAGCGGCGCGGGCTCCCCGGACCCGGTGCGGTAGGACGCCGTGACCACCTCGTCCTCCTGCGCCACGGCCACCAGGACGCCCACCGGCTGGCCGGGGGCGTCGAGCGGGTCCCGCTCCAGGGCCGGGTCCCCCCGGGTGAAGGTCAGCGCCCGCCCGGTGGCCTGGCGCAGGGACCCGTCGAGCCGCTCGACGAGGTCCTGGCGGGTGAGCTCCACGATCGTGGCGCCCAGCACGAGGAGGACCACCGCCAGGAGGACGAGCACTCCGGCGATGAGCCGGGTGGCCAGGCGCAGGCGGCGCCGGGATGGCGGCGGCGTCCGAGGGCCGGGGGGCATCAGGACGCGGGCTTGATGACGTAGCCGGCGCCGCGCACGGTGTGGATCATCGGGGCGCGGCCGGCGTCGATCCGCTTGCGGAGGTAGGAGATGTAGAGCTCCACGATGTTGGCCTGGCCCGAGAAGTCGTAGTGCCACACGTTGTCCAGGATCTGGGCCTTGGACAGGACCCGCCGTGGGTTCTCCATCAGGTAGCGCAGCAGCTCGAACTGGGTGGTGGTCAGCTCGATCGGCTCCCCGGCGCGGGTGACCTCGCGGCTGTCGATGTTCAGGACCAGGTCCCCGACCACCAGGGTGGCGCTGTCCTGCGCGGCGGCCCCGGACCGCTGCACGAGCCGGTGCAGCCGGATGAGCACCTCCTCGATCGAGAAGGGCTTCGTCACGTAGTCGTCCCCGCCCGAGGCCAGGCCCTCGATCCGGTCCTGCACCGTGTCCTTGGCCGTGAGGAACAGCACCGGCACCTCGGGATAGGACTGGCGGATCCGGGCCAGGACCTCCAGGCCGTCCAGGCCGGGCAGCATCCGGTCCAGGACCAGCACGTCGGGCGCGAAGTCGCGCGCCTGGGCGACGGCGTCGAAGCCCTCGTGGGAGATCCGGGCGTCCCACCCGCACATGCCCGTGCCCATGGCCACGAGATCGGCGAGGGCCGGCTCGTCGTCCACGACCAGCACCCGGATCGGCGAGCCGTCCGGGTGGGTCAGGCGGGGCAGGACCTCGGTGAGGACGGAGAAGCTGGAGGAGTAGGACATGGGAGCTCCCGGTTCCGGGGCGGACGTGACACTGCCACTGTTGTCCACCAGATTAGGCGCACGTCCTGTGGAACCTGTGTGCAGCCTGTGCCGTGGTGCCAGGACTCTCAGGGACACCGGGACCGCCGGCACAGCCGGGGCACAGACTCCGGACGGACAGTGGAACCACTCGGACCACCCGGACCAGCCACCCACCCACCGGACACCCAGGAGCGGACATGCGCCCCATCACCATCACCGACGCCGTCGAGGCCGCCGCCCGCGCCCAGTACGAGCGGGCTTCCCACTCCGGGGCGCCCCGGTGGGAGGACTGCGCCGAGACCGACCGCGCCGTCTACCGCCACGCGGTGCGGCCCCACGTCGAAGCGGCCGCCCCGTTCATCGCCGCGCGGTCCCTGCAGGACGCCGCCACCGCCTTCGCCACCACCCGCCCCAGCGAGGCCGCCCGGCGCGGCCTCGAGTACCCGGTGGTGGAGCTGCAGGCCATGGCCTACCGGCACACGGCGGCCCAGCGCCCCGTTGCGGTCCCGTCGTCGTCGGCCACGGTCACAGCCCCCGCCCCCGCCGCCGCGCCGCGCCGGGCGCGCGGCGTCCTGAACGCGCTCCGCCCGTCGAGGCGCCCGGAGACCGTGTAGGCGGGCCGTCCAGCCGGCCCTTCCCCGGCGCCGGGCCATGGGCCAGGGTTCCCTCGGGCGGCCGGTGACCGCCCTGGTGCGGCTCACCCGCCGGAGCGTGCTGTTCCGGGAGCGCCGCCCGGGCTGAGGGAGGCCCGCTGGGGCATGAACAGCAGGACGGCGAAGATGGCCGGCCAGAGGAGGAAGAGGCCCAGCACCGGTTCCACGGGCTGCGGCAGGCGCCCGCCCAGGACCATCAGCCCGATCAGCCCGGGCGGCACGAGGAACAGCCCGAGCACCACGCGGTCACCCGTGGGCCGCAGCCGCCGGCGGACGGTGCCGGCCAGCAGGAGCAGCCCCAGCGCCGTGATGAGCACCCCCGAGACGGCGTTGGTCCACGCGAGCTCCCCGTACGCCGCGATCTCCGGGGCCGTGGGCCACCCGAGGGCGGTCGTGAGGACGCCCGCCGCCGCGACGGTCGCGCACAGCGCGATGCCCCGCCGCCGTGCGCGCTCGGAAGCCTCCATGTCCGTCCGCCTCCACGGGTCCGACTGCAGATCTCGGTCCAGTATGGGACACCCCGTGCCTGGGGCACCGCGTCCGACGGAACCGTCCCCGGGCGTGCCGTGGCGTGCCGACGGCCCCGCTGAGCACGCGGGTAGGCTCTCGCCCCATGAGGTCCTGCTCGACCGGCCGGCGGTTCCCGTCCGGCGCCTCCCTCTATCCGCTGGCCGCGGTGGCCATGCTCGGGGCGCTGCTCGCGGTCCTGCTCGACCTCGTCTACGTGGCGTTCCGCAGCCGCGGTGACCCTGACGCGGCGTGCGCCGCCTCCGTGCCGCGGAGCGCGGAGCTCCTTCCCGGGGAGCAGGCCGTCGGCCACCGCACGTGGTGGCCTCCCTCGGTGGTCTGCGAGCACCCCTCCCTGGATCCCACCGCCGCCGTGGTCCACTCGCTCACGCCGGGGTCCCAGCTCGTCTTCTGGGCCGCGGTCGTCGTCTTCGCCGCGGGGCTCCTGACCGTCGGGGCGGTCTGCCTCGGTCACTCCCGCGGGCCGCGGCGCCCGGTGGACGCCGAGGCCTGACCGAGGGGACTCGCGGCCCGGTCCGCGTCAGTGGTCGTGGTCCTGGGCCGTCGTCTGTCGTGCGGCGGGCAGGTGCGGAACGCGCGGCTCCCGCACGGCCCGGTCCTGTGGTGGAACGGGTCTACCGGGCCTCGACCGCGGCGTGCCGGCGCCGCAGCGCCGCGTAGCCCAGGATGAGCAGGCCGGCCACGGCCAGGCCGACGCCCACCCAGGCGGGGGAGCGGTAGCCCCAGCCGGCGGAGATCACGATCCCGCCGAGGAAGGCGCCCATGGCGTTGGCCAGGTTGAACGCCGCGTGGTTCATGGCGGCGGTCAGGGACGGGGCGTCCTTGGCCTCGCGCAGCAGGCGCACCTGCAGCGAGGTCGTGAAGATCGATCCCATGATGCCGATCCACAGCGCCCCCAGGACGGCCGCGACGGGCACGTGGACGAACAGCGCGAAGAACGCCAGGGCCACTCCGGACACGGCGCCGGCGCCGAGGGCGGTGCGCTCGATCGAGCGGTCGATGAGCGGGCCGGCCAGCAGCGATCCCACGGTCATGCCCACACCGAAGACGGCCAGCACCCACGGCACGGTGCCGATGTCGAGGCCGGTCAGCTCGGTCAGGGTCGGGGAGATGTAGGTGTAGACCGCGAACATGCCGCCGAAGCCGACGGACCCGGCCAGCAGCGTCAGGGCCACCTGGGGCCGGGCCAGGGCGCGGACCTCCTGGGCCGCCGAGGCCATGCCCTCGTTGCGGGTGCGCGGCACCCAGAGGGCCAGGGCCCCGATGGTCAGGGCGCCCAGGAGCACCACCAGGAGATAGGCGGAGCGCCAGCCGAGGGCCCCGCCCAGGGCCGCGGCGAACGGCACGCCCACGATGTTGGCGATGGTCAGGCCCAGCATCACCCGGGCCACCGCGGTGCCGCGCCGCTCGCGGGCCACCAGGGAGGAGGCCACCACCGCGGCGACCCCGAAGTAGGCGCCGTGGGGCAGACCGGCGAGGAACCGGGCGACGTAGAGCCACTCGAGGGAGGGCGCGGCGGCCGACAGCCCGTTGCCCACCACGAACGTGAGCATCAGCGCCAGCAGCAGGGTCTTGCGCTCCACCCGGGCGGCGAGGGACGTGATGAGCGGCGCGCCGACCACCACGCCCAGGGCGTAGAGCGAGATGGACTGGCCCACGGCCGGGATGGAGGCGTCGAAGTCCTCGGCGATGAACGGCAGCAGGCCCATCGAGGCGAACTCGGTGGTGCCCACCCCGAAGCCGCCCATCGCCAGGGCGAAGATGGCGAGGCGGGTGCCGGCGGGGCCGGGGGCGTTGACCACCTGGAGCAGGGCGGTGCGGGGTGCGGGCACGGCGGGTCCTTCCGGGGAGGGCGCAGGGACGGGGAACGAGCACGTCGTCGAGCCCGAGCGAAAGGGGAGGGGTGGCTTTCGATGCTACGCGCGTTCGCCCCGGTCTCCCATGCCTGCCGGTGTGATCTTCGTCCGGTCCGCCGGCGCCGGCGGGTGCCCCCGGCGCCGCCTCCGGACCCGCAGAGGCCCGGCCGACCACCTCGTGGCGTGGTCGGCCGGGCCCCTGCGGGTCGAGCGGCAGGTGCGTGCTCAGCGGAAGGCGGAGTGCCCGGTCAGCTGCTGGCCCAGGATGAGGGTGTGCACCTCGTCGGTGCCCTCGTAGGTGCGCACCGACTCGAGGTTGTTGGCGTGGCGCAGCGGCGAGTGCTCGAGGGTGACCCCGTTGCCGCCGAGCATCGTGCGCGCCTCCCGGCACACCTCGATCGCGATCCGGCAGTTGTTGAGCTTGCCCACCGAGATCATGTGGTTCTCCAGACGGCCCTCGTCCTTGAGCCGCCCGATGCGCAGCGCCAGCAGCTGCCCCTTCTGGATCTCCAGGGCCATGTTCACCAGCTTCGCCTGCGAGAGCTGGTAGGCCGCGAGCGGCCTGTCGAACTGGATGCGCTGCTGCGAGTAGGCCAGCGCGGCGTCGAAACTGTCCCGGGCGGCGCCCAGGGCGCCCCACACGATCCCGTAGCGGGCCTCGTTGAGGCACGAGAACGGTCCCCGCAGACCGGGGTTGTGCGGCAGGAGGGCGTCGGCGGGCAGCCGGACGTCCTCGAGGACGATGTCGCACTGGATGGAGGCGCGCATGGACAGCTTCGGCTCGATCGGCGTGGCCGTGAACCCGGGGGTGTCCGTGGGCACGAGGAAGCCGCGGACGCGCTCCTGCCCGCTCTCGTCCACGGCCTTGGCCCAGATCACGGCCACCTGGGCGATCGAGGCGAGGCCGATCCAGCGCTTGGCGCCGTTGAGGACCCACTCGTCGCCGTCGCGCACCGCGGTGGTCGCCATGGTCGAGGGGTCCGATCCGGCGGTGGGCTCCGTGAGGCCGAAGCAGCCGATGATCTCGCCGGCGGCCATGCCGGGCAGCCAGCGCTGCTTCTGCTCCTCGGAGCCGTGCTTGGCGATCGCGGACATCGCCAGCGAGCCCTGCACGGAGACGAACGTGCGCAGACCGGAGTCACCGGCCTCGAGCTCCTGCATCGCGATGCCGTACTGCACCGCGGACTTCCCTGCGCACCCGTAGCCCTGGATGTGCATGCCGAGCAGTCCCAGCTGCGCCATCTCGGGAACGATCTCCTGCGGGAAGACGGCCTCGGCGAACCACCCGGCGATGTACGGCCGGATCCGCCGGTCCACGAACTCGCGGACCGCGTCCCGGGTCTCGAGCTCCTCGGCGCTGAGGTCTGCTTCGACGTTGAGCAGGTCGGTCGCGGCGGCGTTCATGGGTCCTCCTGGGGATCGGGGTGCTCGGATGCCTCTGTCGAGGATGCCGCATCTGTGACCTGGACAACACGGCCCGGCGCATCTTCGGGCTCGAGGCGGCACGGTAAGGCTTTCGTCGCAATTGTCATTTGTGGGGCTTGCCCGCCCGTCCGTGGCATGCTTCGTCTCGTTATGAGGATCGTCATGCTCCGGAAACACGACGTGCCCGATGCAGTAACACGCACTTCCTACCGTCGGAGCAGTACCGCTCGCCCCGCCCCCAAGGAGCAGCCCATGACCGAGCACGCCGGACCAGGACCCGCGCCCGTGGTGCCGCACGCCCGGCGGCCGGACCTCCGGGTGGTGGGCGGAACTGCCGTCGGGCCCGCCCGCACCGGGCCCACCTCCACCGAGGCCGACCCCGACGACGCCGCGCGGGCCCGTGCCGCGGCCGCGCGGGCCGCCCACCCCTCGTCCGGCCTGGGCGTGCCGGGTTTCCAGCGCCCGCAGCCGGCCGCGGATCCGGGGCCGGGCGACCGTCCGGCGCCCCGGGCCGAGGCCCCCGCGGCGCCCCTGGAGGAGCCGCAGGCAGAGCAGCAGCCCGACGTCCCCGCTCTCGCCGTCCCCACTCGCGACGGGCTCGGCCCGCACGTGGTCACGGGCCCGGTGCTCCTGCCGGCGGCCCGGTCCGGCGACGCGCTCAAGGTCGAGGTGCTCGACGTCGTGGACCCCGGCGCGTCCGACGGACCCCTCGAGACCGGGTGCACCGCCTACCTGCCGGTCCGCGCGGACGGCGCCGCCTTCTGCCCCCGGGAGCTCCACAAGGCACTGGGGGCGGCAGGACAGCCCCTGCGCGGCACCTTCCGGGTGACCGTGTGCCGGACCGGCGCCCAGGACGTGCCCGCCGTGGCGCACCGGCAGCCGTTCGCCGAGACCGAGGAGCACTGGATCGTCGTCGGGCGCTCGGGGACGGACGACGTCGACGAGCGGACGTTCTGCCTGACCGCGGCCATGCAGCGGGCCGTGCGCGCCGGGGTGGACTTCCTGGCGCGGGATCGCGGCATGGACCGGCCCATCGCCCACGCCTATCTCTCCAGCGCCGCGGAGTTCGCCGTCACCCGGCTGGAGGACAGCTCCGCGGGCGCCCACGGACGGATCCGCAAGTCCGACTTCCGCTGAGCCACCTCCTCGCAACGGGCTCGTCCGTCCCGTTCCGATCGACGTGCATTCGTAACCGTCACATTTCGCATGAAGTGCGTCACACCCCCCGGTAACCCCCTACTGTGGGTGACGCAGGTCACGCGGGCGTCCGTGCGCGGTCCCGACAACGAGGTCGGGCTGTCGCCGCCGGTAGCACCACGGCCGGGGCGCCCGGTGACCTGTCCAATCCCCCACCGCCACCGGCGTCCGCCGTCACGGCACGGAAACACGGGGACCCCGCACCCGAAACACCGTCTCCCTAGGGTCGAAGGCATTCGAGCACGCCGCCCCTGACCGCAGGAGACCCCCATGACCGAGCACTTCGCCCGCCGCGCCGCCGACGAACTCCAGCGGGGTCTGGGACGGCGGACCTTCTTCCGGGCGGCCACCGCCGTGGCCGCCGCCGGCACGGTCACCGGCACGGGACTGAGCGCGGCATCCGCGGCCGCTCCGATGGGGGCCCAGCACGCGGGAGGCGGCCGCCCCGGGTTCCGGGGCACCGTCCTGCAGCCCGGGAAGGGCAGGATCCCCGGGGACCACTACCTGCCGTCCGACGTGGGCAGCGTGCTGTGGGGCTACGTCCCCTCCCTGGACGCCGAGCCCTCGCTGCGCATGCGCTCGGGGCGCACCGTCACCATCGACGCCGTCTCCCACGAGGGGATCCTCGAGGACCAGGGCCGGGACCCGGTGGAGTTCTTCGGCGGGCGCGGGGTGTCCCGCGCGCAGGTCCTGGAGGACGCGGTCGAGATCGCCCGCGACTACGACCGCACCGAGCGCGACTTCGACCGGGACGGTCCGCACGTGGTGACCGGCCCCGTGTTCGTCGAGGAGGCGCGGCCGGGGGACGTCCTGAAGATCGAGACCCTGCACGCCGACCTGCGCGTGCCGTACGGGGTGGTCTCGAGCCGCCACGGCAAGGGCGCGCTGCCCCGGGCCGCGGACGGCGGCGCCCCCGCCGGGATCGAGCTCGACGAGGTCATGCCCCCGGTCGGCGAGGACGGCCGCGCCACGGGCGAGCCCGAGGACTACGGCAACGTCTCGGTCTTCACCCCGGTCGAGAAGGGGCAGGGCGTGATGGGCGGAGGCCGGGTCCGCTTCCCGCTGCGGCCGTTCATGGGCATGATGGGCGTCGCCCACCACCAGGGCTCCGGGCCCACCGACGACCTGCTCAACTCGATCCCGCCGACGCTGGGCGGCGGCAACATCGACATCCGCCACCTCGGCGTGGGCTCCACCTTCTACCTGCCCGTGCAGACGGACGGCGCGCTGTTCTACGTGGGTGACCCGCACATGGCCATGGGCGACGGCGAGGTGGCGCTGACCGCGATGGAGGGCTCGCTGCGCGGCACGTTCCGCCTCACGGTCTGCAGGGCGGGGGAGGGTGACGCGCCCTCCGTGGCCCACGCCTACCCCTTCGCGGAGACCGACGAGCACTGGATCCCGATCGGTCTGTCGGACCCGGACGGCGCGGCCGGCGGCCAGAGGTCCGACCTGGACGTGGCGATGCGCCGGGCCGTGGTCAACGCCCTGGACTTCCTGGAGCAGGACAAGGGCATGGACCGGGCGGTGGCCTACGCCTACCTCTCGGCCGCCGCGGACTTCGCCGTCTCCCAGGTGGTGGACCGCACCGTGGGGGTGCACGGGCTGATCCGCAAGGCGGACTTCGACCGCTCCTGAGCCTGCACTGTTAATCTGCGGGCATGACATCGTCCGACCGGGCCCCCGCCACGTCCCTGCCGCGCACGCTCGCGCGGGTGCTCCTCGGGCTCGTCCTGCTCGGCGCCGGGATCAGCCACCTGACGGTGGCCCGTCAGGAGTTCACGGCCCAGGTGCCCGAGTGGGTGCCCGTCCCCGACGACGCCGTGGTGCTCGGGTCCGGGGTGGTGGAGATCCTCCTCGGTGCCGCGCTGGTGGTCCTGCCCCGGCGGCGGGTGCTGCTCGGGTGGCTCGCCGCGGCGTTCTTCGTGGCCGTATTCCCGGGCAACGTCTCGCAGTACCTCACGGGCACCGACGCCTTCGGTCTGGACACGGACCGCGCCCGGGCCGTGCGCCTGTTGTTCCAGCCGCTGCTCGTGCTGTGGGCGCTGTGGTCCACCGGGGCGTGGCGGGCGTGGCGCCGCTCCCGCCGGGATCAGTCCCGGCGGTCGGCGTAACGGTCGGCGTAGCGGTCCCGCGCGCGCCGGTACAGGGTGAACGTGCCGAGATAGGCGAGGGCCGCGAGCACCACGACGGGCAGCCACTCCTGGGCGTCCACGGAGGTCAGCAGCGCCCCGGCCGAGGTCAGCACCAGGGCCAGGACGAGCAGGCTGGCGACGATCGACTTCACGGGCGTCCTTCCGGGGCGCGGAGGCGGGGCGGAACCCCTCCAGCGTAGCGGCCCCGTGTCATCGGTCCGGTGTCGTCGGGCCCGGCGGTGGCGGCCCGGAGCAGGAGGCCCGGGGCTCAGCAGGCCGCGGCGAGCGCGGGGCCGGACCCACCCGCGCGGGACTGCGCGGGGACGTCGCCCAGGTGCAGCAGGTCCACCACGTCCGCCTCGTCGAGCGCGGCCTCGCGGGCCAGGAGGGTGATCGGCACGCCGTGGCGCACAGCCAGGCGGAGCTCCTCGCGCAGGGCCTCGACGGCCTGGTCCAGCCGCCAGCGCTCGGCCTCGAGGTCGGCCTCGAAGGTGCGCAGGCGCTGGGCCTGCTCCTCGGCGTCCGCGGCGGCGAGGGACCCGGCGTCCGCCACGGCCTGGTCGAAGGACCACTCGGCGGTCTCGACGCGTCCGGCCGCGGCCAGGACCCGGCGGGTGAAGAACGGGCGGAACAGCATCGTCTCGCCCTCGGGAACGATCGAGGGCTCCGTGCGCTCGGGTAGCGCCGTCTCCTGCAGGAAGCCGCAGCCGCACGCGTGCACCCGCCGGCCCTCGACCGCGGCCTGGGCCACGGCGTGGTTGACGCGGTCCTGCACCTCGGCGAAGTCGAGGGTGCGCACCGGCATGGGCCGCCCGCAGTGCACGGGGTAGGCGGAGAGGTCCCTCGGATCGTCCTGGACCGCCCGGAGAAAGGAGAGGTCGGCCTGCTCGTCGGTGCTCCTGGACTTCTGCTGCTGGCTCATTCCTCGACCTCTTCCTCACGTACCCTGCTGCGTTCCGCTGCGACTGCCTGCGGGCTCCGGGGGAACCGCACGAGTCCCATCGAACAGCAGTATTGCTAGGTTGTCTAGTTATCAGAGAAACTCTTTTGTAGATCGCCTACACTGTGGGCATGAGCGCACAACCCGAGACCTCCTCCGGCTACTGGTATGCCACCGAGGGTCAGCGCCCGCCGGCGCTGCAGGTCCTCGAAGCCATGCGCGCGTACCGCGCGGCCGAGACGGCCATGCGCCTCCGCACCCGTGAGTCCATGGGCATGGGGGAGAGGGACGTGCTGGCCCTGCGCTACCTGCTCGAGGCGGACCGCGCCGGGACCCCCCTGAGTCCGCGGGACCTGGCGAGCAAGCTGGGCATCTCCTCGGCCTCCACCACCACGCTGCTGGACCGGCTGACCCGCAGCGGCCACGTGGCGCGCCGCCCGCACCCCACGGACCGGCGGGCGCTGGTGATCGTGGCCACCGACGAGGCCGACTGCGAGGTCCGCTCCACCCTCGGGGCCGTGCACGAGCGCATGATGCGCGCCGCGCGCGCGCTGACCGCCGAGGAGGCCGCCACCGTCACCGCCTTCCTGCACGCGATGGCGGAGGCGGTCGAGGCCGTCGACGAGCCCCAGTCAAAGGCGCGGGTCGAGGACCGCCGGCATCAGGGTCCCGGAGCCGCCTGAGCCGGGCGCCCGCTCCGCCGGGCACCGCACCGGCAGGTCGCCGCTCGCGCGGGACCTCTCGGCACCAGGTCCCCGGCACCAGACCCCCGGCACAGGACGCCGGGGCACGAAAGGAGATCCCCATGGGACTCGACGACAAGATCCGCAACGCGACCGACAAGGCGGTCGGCTCGGCCAAGGAGGCGGTCGGTGGCGCCACCGACAACCGCGACCTGCAGGCCGAGGGCAAGGTGCAGAAGACGGCCGGGAGCACGAGACAGGCCGGCGAGCACCTGAAGGACGCCGCCCGGAACGTCGGCGACGGCCTGAAGAGCTGAGGCGACGAGTGCGCCCCCGGCCCGGGAGAGGGTGGGGGCGCACCGTTGCGCCGCAGCGCACCGTGCAGACCGGACCCGCCGGGGAACGGGCCGCCGGTCTGCGGCACCGGTGTGTGAGCCAGCGCCGGACAATAATCTACCAGTCGGTAAGAATCGCCGGGACCACCCTGGTCGTCCTCCGACCACGGCGGACCGTCCCTGCCACGACGCCGGTCCC